>CAYNLM010000012.1:0-41510 GCA_964398045.1 uncultured Nitrospira sp.
GACGATCCGCTTTCTCACGCCGATGCATCTCAAAGCCGGCGGCAAAGTCGTCACTCGCCCCGAGTTCCATCACCCCATCAGGCGCCTGCGCGATCGCATCAACGCCCTGGCCCATTTCTATTGCGACGACACGCTGGAGGTAGACTTCAAATCCTTCGGCGAACGAGCCGAAGCGGTCCGCACAGTGAGCTGCAAGGTGCGCTGGGAAGACCGCGATCGCCGATCGTGGAAGACCGGCCTTACTCACGACATGGGCGGCTTCGTCGGCGAAGCGACGTATGAGGGAGCGATCGAGGAATTCTTACCGTTACTGATCCTCGGCCAATACACGCATGTGGGGAAGTACGCGGTGTGGGGCAATGGGCAATATGAAGTGAGCGTTCTATAATGGTATCGCGATCAACTGAAGGTCGAGGGACGACGAAAGCGCTGATCGAAGAATATCACCGCACCTGACGAATGATGACGGACACGCTCACATACGACAACCTCACGGATGAGGCGCTCCTCGTTGCCCGTTATCCGTGGTCCGTTAACGGCTTACGGACGACGGTCGACGGTTCACGGACGACGGATCACGCTTTTGACCCCGGATGTCACGCGCGTGTAGTAGAGGAGGAGCAGTCCACTTAGTAAGGAGACGCAGCCATGCTGGCTACCCAAGTCCGTCAGAAAGATGGCGTATTCTACTTCGCCGCGTACCCGGCGGAGGACCTACTTCGGAAAGTCCGCTTCATGAGCCGCTTCTATGGCGAGGGCGAACAGATCGTGCCGGAGGAGGTCTCTGAAGAAGATGAAATCGCGCGATTCATTGCCAAGATTGAGCGCAGCGACAAGGCCTTCCAGCGGCATCTCTCGCGCGCCAAGGTGCGGGCCATCACGAACTTCTACGAAACCGCCGTGAGCCAGCCGCCCATCCCCGGCACCGTGTTGCTGTTCACGCCGGAGCGGCTCCGGTTCGAACCGGTCGGCAGTTTCCAGCACGTCGGCCATCTGGAGGAACCCGGCGGCGACTACCTGATCATCGACGGCCAGCATCGCCTGGCTCCCCTGCACTTCTATCACCACCACCGTCCGGACGACGCCCGGACGATTCATGTTCCGTGCATCGTCTTCGACGGCCGCAGCGAAGACTTCGCGACCGAGATGTTCGTGATCATCAACTCGACCCCGACCCGGATCAACAAAAGCCACCTCGTCGATTTATACGAGCGGGTGTCCTGGGCGGCCCCCGATAAGAAGTTCGCCGCCCGCATCGTCGAATCTCTCTACAGCGAGCCGGACAGCCCGCTCCGCTATCGGGTCAACCGGCTGG
This sequence comes from uncultured Nitrospira sp., assembly GCA_964398045.1. Lineage (GTDB taxonomy): Bacteria > Nitrospirota > Nitrospiria > Nitrospirales > Nitrospiraceae > Nitrospira_D. Next base: position 1,316 of record CAYNLM010000012.1, read on the forward strand.
GCGGCCGCAGCAAACAGGAGAAGTGGATTCTCCAGGCCGAACTGTTCAACGAGCTGCACCGCTGGGTAACCCGCGACTGGAAGCGGCTCGCGAAGGAGGGCACCGGCGCCCAGGAAGCCACGCGATTCTACGGGCTCGTGCGCGATTTCTTCAAAGCGGCGGAGCGGGTCTGGGGCGAGGCCTGGGGGCATCCGAGCTACATGGTGACCAAACCCGTGACGATCAAGGCTCTGGTGCGGGTCTGCGCCGATCTGGCCGCGCAGGACCGAGGCGCCGCCGGCGAGCGCCTCACGCGCTGGGCGCAGCGCCTGGCTCCATGGAAAGACCTGGCCCGGCAGTTCCGGGCCGACGGCTTCTACGAGCGCTTCCCGGCAAAAGGCCAGGTCGAGCGCGTCGCGCGGATTCACCGGGAGCTGGCCCGGGCGATCGGCCTGGAATCCACGCGCTCAAGCGCCAAGAACACGCTGGAGGATTAAATGATGGCAGAAACAGAATGGGTTCACCCTGACATGGGCGGCTTCGTCGATTCGCCACCTGATAGAAAAGGGCAAGAGAGAAGCCACAAGGCGCGCCGTAGGGTGAAGTTAACGGTAGGCATCCCGGCGGTGAGCGATACGAAGGACGAGAACGGTTTGGGCAGGATCGTCGATTTCGAAAATAACGCGATAGTCGCCTACGCGGACGCGCCACAAATTTGCGCTGCCGGTGAGCTTGGTAATGCCCGGAGGTCGTGGGTCGCTTTCAAGAGTAAACAGAACGTCGGTCAGCCTGAAGCGAATATCGGAAGGAAGTTTTGCGAGGTCGCGGTCCGCGGCAGGCCGGAGCAGAACCGTGTAGGCCATCAGGCAGTCTTGCCAGGTTTGCCCACAACTGCACGGAGTGGCTGTGATGATCCAGGTTCAGCCTTGGCTTCCTCAGCAAGCAGATGATCAATGGCGTCCTGAAGATAGGAAGGAAGTGTTTCCCAATCGGCGTGGGTGGCAAGGGTGCGGAGGAACTGCCGATAGTCGTCATAAGACACAATGACGTCGATAATCTCGCCTTGTTCGTTCTGGACGAAGCGAGGGGGATGAAGCAATTGTTTTTCGCTCATGGAGACACTCCGTAAGATGAGCAGATGCTAACACCGCCGGCCGTAGACGGTCAAACGGGACTCCGGTTCCCCGTTTTCCGTCTCCCGTTGTCCGCCGGCTCATGACGGTTCGCGGATTGCGGATAGCGGCAAGCGGATCGCGGCATGCGGTAAACGGCTATGGACGACAGATCACAAGCCACAGTCGACGGTTAACGGATAACGGTTTACGGAAAACGGCAAACTCCCGGGGGTAAGTACGCGGTGTGGGGAAATGGGCGGTATGAGTTAGTGCGGTCCTTGGAAGACAAACTTATCTAAGAGTGATGTGATGCTGCGATACACAGGTCATCCGATTGCCGATGTCGGCGTGGCAACCTTATCGGCGTTCTGCAAGAAGCCTGATCCTTCGGCCTTAACTAAGAAAGATTTCCGCAAGGTGGCAAAGTTTCTGGAGAAGGAGTACTTCTCAGGGAAGCTGCTCTCATATCTCACCTGTATCTTTCCAAACGCTGCTTATGTTCAGCCAGGTGCACAGCCAGGCGCGAAAATAAAAATGAAACCCGAAAATATTGTGCAGTTCAAACGAGAAGTTCTGTACGCGTTTCAAGAACCACCTGACCCTCACGCGTCGGTCTTTCGCTGCACATTCTCTGGTGAACCAGCTAACCGGATTGTCTACCGACAACACGTGCCAATGATCACGGGGGAGAACGTTCTCAACTTTTTCCCCGCTGGCACAGGCGGCCTGCCCATTTCGGGTGCCTATCTTCTGGCAATCCAAGCTTTCCCTATGGGTGCGCGTCGTTGTTACGGGCGCGCCTTGGCAGTTCATTGCCCCGATGATCCGAAGCTCACCTACGCCTTCGCTCACCGTTTCCTCGACGACAATCGAAAACTCCTTCTTTTAACTGACAAGTCCGAAGAAAAGTTTCCCGATGCGAAGGCCCCGAAAACCCTGATTGTTCATGTTCTATTAGAAATTGAACACGAGCGCAGAGAATGGAGTGAGGACGAACCGGCACCATCGGTCACGGTGTATCACCTGACCAATTCTGGTCAAGGCCCTGATATTGATCTTTTCCAACTTCCTTCTGAGGTCGTCAAATTCATCCGCGCAGTATCTCGGGCTGGTACGAGTCAGGTTTGGCAAAAAATCCAGTCTTCCGCCAGAGAGAGAATTTCAGAAGACGACAAGCAGAAAACAAGTAAGGGGCGAAAGAAAAACAAAGAGGCTATAAACAAGCGCGAAGGGAAAACCTGGACCCCTGAAATCAATCGTAACTACCTCTATGATGACCTATTTGATCTACCCGCGAATGCGGCCCGCTTTGTCCGCACCTACTTTCTTCGTCAGGCCCATCGGTTTGCGCGCGAGAGCGACCCGCGCCGGGACTATCACTTAACTGGACAATTGGATCTCGTCTCCTGGGACATAACACGCCTATTTCTGAAGGAGGTGATCGGAATGGAAAAGAGCCGGATTGAGGCGATCCGTTCACTTGGCGATCGGGTCGCTCAACACATCGCATCGGACAACGACCGACGCCTTTTTCAGGGACTTTATCGGGCTAATCGGTATGTGATCTTGAGGAATCTGCTTATCAAAGCCTCCAACGTCCGTCTCAAGAAGGGACAACCTCCTTTACTGGGGCTGGATGAGTTCCTGCTCGTCTTTGAAGAAGGAGAGGAATTGGCCAGAACAGACTGGACGCTGGCCAGAGACCTGGTGTTGATTCGGGTCATTGAAGAATTGCATCGGCAGGGCTGGTTTGGCAAACAACCCGATGCTCTTCAGGAACTAGAAACCGAAGATGAAGCTGCAAATCTGGCAGCATCATAAGTATCCCTGCAAGCAGGGAACCCGCTTTGAGGAAAAGGAGGAGCGAGACATGGCTTTTGTCACTGGAATGATGTTAATCGATGCTCCAGCATCGGCGCTGAACAATGCTGGACAGGAGGAAGGGGCACGAACGGACAATATCATTGCAGTCAAGCGCATCCGCACCAGGGCGGGGGACTACCCTTATGTGTCAGCCCAGGCAGTACGCTATTGGCTACGGACCTACTTGGAGCGGTCAGTTCAAGAATGGCAAGCAGCTCCCGTATTCCGTGAAGCAAAGATCGCCTACCCTGATGCCAATCCAATTCTATACTGGGACGATGATCTGTTTGGTTACATGCGTGCTCCATCGAAGCGAGCCGGCGCGAGGTCAGAAGAAAGAGAATCTCAACAAACGCCCATCACTGGAGAGATCACTCGGATATCGCCTCTCCGCACGGGAACGCTTGTGTCCCTTGCGCCAATGAAAATCGTAGACGATTTTGGGACCATGGCTCGCCAAGATGGAGACCCAGTCCCGCATGAACATCAGTTTTACCGAACGACTTTGCAAGGTTTGTTCTCTCTGAACCTAACAACGGCTGGCACATTTTTTAACGGTGGGCGAGTCGGGTATCGGAACCTCGATGAACACCGCGTCCAGCTTGCTAAGGAGCGTCGGCTCCAAGAGGTAGAAGTTCACGGCCAGCCAGCGTTCCGTCTTCCGCATGAAGACCGGGCAATGCGTGTAGCACCCCTAGTCCGCGCTCTTGGCGAACTGGAAGGCGGCGCCAAGTTGACACTCCATTACACGGATGTCACGCCAGGCCTGATCATCGCTGCAATCACTCGCTCAGGGAATCATCCTTTCTTCCGCATTATCCGGCCAGACAGCCAAGGACAGCCAGAGTTCGTCCTCGACGCCATCAGAGAAATTCTCCGAGTCTATAGAGACCAACTGCTTTCCGATGTATTCGTAGGGTGGGCCAGAGGCTACCTTGATGGTCAACGACAGACTGTTGAGGCATTGTCTGATGCTGACCGTGCTAACGTTCGTTTCCGCTGGGGGCATCCGCGTGAGGTCATGGCCGAAATGGCCAGAGAGTTAGAGAACCCAGAGAATCAAAGTTGGTATGCCTAACATGAGAGTCCTGCGCATCCAGGTAGAGGCACCGGTCTGTTCCTTTCGCTATCCCCATTTCTTGGTCGGGCGACAGTTGAGTTTCGATATGCCACCTCCTTCTACAATCTTTGGCCACATTGCGAGTGCTCTTGGGGAGTGGCCTGATCCAGCAAGTCTCCGTTTTGCCTACCAGTTTACTGCCCTTGGTAAGGGAGAGGATGTGGAGAATGCGCAACTTATTTCCGAGCGAGAGTCAGCGCTGAGGGAGAAAGATGCAAAGGTTTTCCGCGAATGGGAAAGACAGACTGGTTATCAAATCAGTGTTGGCGGTACTACGAATCCATTACGGCGAGAGTTCCTTCTAGGAGCTAGGCTACTTCTCTACCTTGATCGACTCGATCTAGCTGATGCATTTTTGCGGCCGAGATTCCCCGTCGTCTTGGGACGTTCACAAGACTTGGCCTGCTATACCAAGGTAGAGGAAGTCACCTTGGAGCGGTCAGACCAAGGCTACTTTGAAACAACAATTCTTCCTTCTGATTTCCGCAGGAGAACCGCACGCGGCACCACCGTCCTGATGCCGCGCTATATCAGTCCGCCGCCGCGGAGAGAGGCCATTTTCGATCGATTCATCGTTCTCCGAGATCTTGTTTACTGTTTGCCAGTCGAAGCAGGTAATCTTTTTGGTTCCCGGCAGGTGTTGCACATCAAGAACGAGCCTCTGGAGCTTTGGATTGATCCCCGGTCACCTGAAAAGCATGGAATCCATAGAATTGTGTGGTTTCACAGTTTCACAGGTAGTTCATAAGACAGTGGAAACTGACCACAAGGCAGCCCTAGCGGAAATTTGGGCTAAAAGTCCACGGCCAGGTTCGACTCGAGGAGAAAGCCTAATTGGCCATACCGCTGCGGTCGTAGCTCGCTTGGGCGATCTTCACGAACTATTCCCCAACCTTGCCAAGCGAGTGGGCGAGCCTCGCCTCTGGCACCGAGCATTCTGGACCTGTGTGTTGCACGACGCCGGCAAGATCGCGAGAGGGTTCCAGGCTCAGCTCCGTCCGGGTGGAGAATCATGGGGACAGCGTCATGAAATCCTCTCGTTAGCGTTTATTGAATGGGCTCTGCCTGATGGCAGTAAAGGCGACCAGCCATGGGTTGCAGCTGGTGTTGCCTCCCATCATCGGGACATCAGCGACATCACTCGACTTTACTCTGAACCTGATGATCCCGAAGACGACCCTGTCTCCTCTCTGTTAGGAGAGGTCAGTGAACACATCATAGAAGCCGTTGCTCACTGGATAGCAGTAGATATTCCGCTATGGGCTAGGGAGAGCAAACTCCCAGAGCTTCAAGTCGTTCCTGAACCACCGACAAACCCGACTGTCGACTTTCGTGAACATGCGGCATCAAGAATACACAAAGCATTAAAAGCATACCGACGGCTTGTGAGGGAACTTGGAGAGCAACCTGCCTCATCACCCGAAAACCTCGCCGCTCTTGTCCTTCGCGGCCTCGTTCTTCTCGCAGACCACACTGCTTCTGCTCATGTACGCCCTGCAGACCTCCCGTTTAAGAATATAGAGGAAATGGTGAAGATCTTGGGCCTGGGCCGCACGGATGCACTCTTTCCACACCAACGGGAGGCAGCATCGCGCTCTGGGCATGCTCTGCTCGTTGCTCCAACGGGAAGTGGGAAAACGGAAGCCGCGATTCTCTGGAGCGTCAATCAAAAGGCGAACGGTGATTGCGGTGGACGCATCTATTATCTCCTCCCCTATCAGGCTAGTCTCAATGCCATGCACGCTCGGCTCTCTCGTCATTTTCCTCAGAGTGTTTCACTTCAGCACTCCCGCGCGCTTCAGGCTCTTTACCGAAGCCTTTTGGAGAAAGGATATGTCCCAGAGAAGGCAGAGATCGTAGCGCGCCGCGAACAGGCCCTTGCTCGTCTCTGTCATCATCCGATACGGGTTCTGACTCCCTATCAACTTCTCCGTGGTGCTTTTCGATTGAAAGGCTACGAAGCACTGCTCACAGACGTGGTTGATGGTCTTTTCATCTTTGATGAGATCCATGCTTATGAACCAAAGCGGCTGGGCATGATCTTAGGCACGATTGAACATCTTCGTAGAAGTCTTGGAGGCCGATTCTTGATTATGTCGGCAACCTTTCCGTCAGTACTCGCCGGAGTTCTTCACCGAGTTCTTGGAGAGGTCCTGCATGTCGGTGCAGGAGATGCCCTCTTTGAACAGTTCGCCCGTCATACCATCAGAATTGTGAAGGGCAGGATCACAGAACCCGCCGTTCTAGAGCAAATCGCACAGCGTGCGTCCGGAGGTGAATCAGTACTGGTTGTCTGCAATACAGTTGCTACTGCAATCAAGGTTCATCGCGCTCTTAGTGAACGACTCTCATCGATCGCAATTGTACCCGAACTTATCCATGGCCGCTTTAACGCCCGAGATCGATTCGGCAAAGAACAAAATCTTCTCATGAAGATGGGAACCCGCAATCGACAGCAAACGATGTCCTCGGCGGTCTTGGTTGCCACTCAGGTTGTCGAGGTCAGTTTGGATATTGACCTTGACACAATTTTCACCGAGCCGGCGCCTCTTGAATCACTAATCCAGCGTTTTGGGCGAGTTAACAGAGGCCGTCGCCATGCATCATGCGACGTCTATGTCCTAACGGAGCCGCTCGATGGCCAAGGCATCTACGAGAAGGAGTATGTGATTGCTGCGCTACGGATACTGGAGCAACACGCTGGCACGTTGATTAATGAGTCGCAAGTTGGTCCTTGGCTTGACAGAATATACGCTGGATCACTTGGAGAGAAATGGGCTAAGGAAGTGACAGAGTACCAGGAAGAGTTTGCAGCAGCATGCTTGGCCAATCTTCGTGCATTCCAGTCGAGCCCTGAGTTGGCTGAAGCATTCGACAAGATGTTCGACGGTACAGAAGTGCTGCCAAAGATGCTTTTGACCGAGTACGACAGTGCACTGGACCAGGACCCATTGCGTTCCGGTGAACTTCTTGTTCCGATTTCCTCTGGCCAATTTGGGCAACTTCGACGAGCCGGCAAGGTGTTGAGTTCACCCGGCACAGACCCCATTGTTGTGGATGTGCCCTATGATTCAATCCATGGGCTGAAATTGAACTAATCTTTGGGGGGATTTCAGTACCTCCTCGCTTTCGACGGCGCGGCCTGCCTGTGCCCTGACAGACAGGCGCTGCTGCTTCTGGAACTCTGGCGACGGCGATTTTTCAGACAGGCAGAATGAGATGACGAACGGCCGGCGTTTGGCGATAATGCTTACGAACGACTCAGAGTCTGGAAATCGAGGCCACAGTCTCCTGGAGGATCTCTTATGAAGAGCGGCTTACACCTCAATCCCAAGGATGCCGCAGCGACCAAGGAATTTGTTCGACAAGTTCGGGCACGACTTCAGACACATGTGCTCGATCTGAAGCTGTTCGGTTCAAAGGCGACGGGTCGTGATGTCGAGGAATCCGACATTGACGTGCTGGTCGTGGTCGATCAGAAGACTCCGGAGCTTGAAGATCAAGTCTTGGACATCGCCTTCGACGTGAACGTGGCACACGAGGTCTACATTTCTCCACGTGTGATCGCCAAGACGATTCTGGACGATCCGGCGTGGAAGATCACGCCGTTTCTGCGCCATATCGCCGCGGAAGGGGTTCCCTTGTGAAGGCTGAGGTCGCGCCCCGCCCTCCGCTATCCGCCTTCCGCGTCCCGCTTCTGAGCTTTCGGTTTAGCCACTTCTCCCCGCGGGAAGCGGCTTGCGGACAGCGGGAAGCGTTCGGGAGGATATCCGCGTCTTCTTGGATGAATCTGCAGAATTGCTTGAGCGCTTGTTGACGGCCGAATGACCTGTCGACATGGAGTCTCACTCGGCGCATTCCAGTGAATGTGTTCGGTGCCAGTCGGTGTCTCCTTCCTCCCGGCGAGGCCTGCCTGTGCCCTGGCGGACAGGCGCTGCTGGTGGTGGAACTCTGGCGGCGGTCTTTCAGACAGGCGGAATGAGATGACCAACAGCCGGCGTTTGGCGATAATGCGTCAGCGCGCGCTGGGGCTCTGGCGCGGGAAGGGACTGCCGGTTGAGCAATCAATGAAACAAGGGATGCTGTGATGGAATTGGCCCAGGCGAAACATGATGAATGGCTTGGCGAGGTGGTTGCGGCGCTGGAGCAGCAGCTCGGCCATGACCTGGTCGCGGTGGTGTTGTTCGGATCACACGCGCGGGATGACCATCGGGAGGAAAGCGACTGGGACCTGTTGGTCATCGCTCGCCATCTTCCAGAGAGCCCCTTCGAGCGCGGCCGCAGACTCCGGTCATGGCTCCCCCCGGCCCATCGTGCCCAGGTGTCTTTGCTTGCCAAGACGCCGCAGGAATTCGAAGCCGCGATTCCCGACTTGTGGCTCGACATCGCCCTAGACGGCATCGTGCTCTATGACTCGTCCGGCTACGCCGCCGAACGGCTCGAGCAACTCCGTCATTTGATCGCTCGAAAGGGGCTGGTGCGGGAACGCCTGGGCCATGACTTCGTGTGGCGCTGGAGACAGTTTCCTGGATTCGCCTGGACCTTGACCTGGGAGCAGGCATCATGACCAGGGAACACGCCACGTACCGCCTGCGGATGGCCGCCGGTTTTTTCACCGAAGCGCAACAGGACGTGAGCCTGGCACGCTGGCGATCAGCCGTAGACAATGCCCAACTCGCCGCCGAGAACGGCGTCAAGGCGGTGTTGGCCCTCATCGGGCCTGTCGGTCGAACCCATGCGCCGACGGGTCCGCTTCGAGAGGCGCTCGAACGGGCTGTGTACCCTGCCGCATTGCACGACCGACTTCGTCAACTGATCGAGCATGCCGAGGCGCTCGGTTACGATGTTCATGTTCAGACCGATTACGGGGACGAAGCGACCGGCCGCACGCCGTGGGAGCTGTTCACCGAGAGCGATGCGCGCCAAGCCGTTTCGAAGGCTGCGCGTGTCGTGGACCTGGCACGGCACATCGTTGAGGCTATCGCCGGATGATCAGCGGCAGAGACACCTTGGCGAAGGAGGCACGAGGAGCTGCTCGCCTTGGCCTGCCTGGGCCGAGCACGGCCCGTCTGCAGGGCTGCGGGCAGGCAGACAGGCCTGCCTGTGCCCTGGCGGACAGGCGCTGCTGGCGGTGGAACTCCGGCGACGGCGGTCTTTCAGACATGCGGCATGAGATGACGAGCGGCCGGTGTTTGGCGATAATGCCCATGAGATGATCGGACAAGGACACGGAGGTTCGCCATGAAGACCTACAAAGGCATCGTCAAAGGCAACACGATCGTGCTCGACGAGAAGCCCGACCTGCCGGATGAGTGTCAGGCTCTAGTTGAGATCAAGTCGATCGATCAGGCCGCGAAAGACGAGGAGATCTCAAGACGCCGGCGTGAACTGTTGAAGCACCCGCATACGGGTGGAAAGCTGCTCTACCGCCGCCGCGAGGAACATTATGACCGCTGGTGAGCGGCTTATTGATACCAATGTTCTGGTCCACGCCTACATGCACTTGGACGAGCGAAAATAGAGACGCCGCAGCACGACGCGGCTGCTGGTGGAAATACGGCGACAGAAGCCGGTGGCATTGTGAAGAAGGAGAGTGGTCATGAGTGAGCTGGAGCAACAGCACCTTCTTGATGAGATCGTGCGCCGGATCGTGGCGGTCGCGCAGCCGGACCGGATCATCTTATTTGGTTCGGCCGCGCGTGGCGAGATGGGGCCGGACAGCGATCTGGACCTGCTCGTGGTCAAGGCCGGGGTTCCCCACCGCCGCCGCTTGGCACAGGCCATTCACCGCCATCTGTTTGGAGTCGGCGTACCGGTCGATATCATCGTCGTGACCCCGGAAGACATCCAAGCCTTTCAAGATAAGGTCGGAACGATCATCGGCCCCGCCCTCAAGGAGGGGAAACTGCTCTATGCCGCCTAACCACCGTGATCCGACCCAGGCGGCGGAATGGCTTCGCCGAGCCCGCAGCAACCTCGCCCGGGCAAGAGCGGGCCGCAGCGCTCCCGAGGTGCTGTATGAAGATCTCTGTTTTGATGCGCAACAGGCCGCGGAGAAGGCCATCAAAGCTGTCCTGGTGCACAGACAGATTTCCTTTCCCAAGACGCACGACATCATTGATCTCCTCACGATCCTTCAACGAAGCGAGATAGAGGTTCCCGAGGCAATCCGACAGGCCGACCTGCTGACCGGATACGCTGTCGAGACGAGATACCCAGGGATGTCCGAGGAAGTCACCGAGGAGGATTACGTTCAGGCGCTCAAGCTCGCCGAACGTGTCCTCCGCTGGGCAGAGTCGTTCGTTTCACCAGGATGCGACGAGTCCAAGTCGTGAGCGTTGCCTTTTTAACCGGCGCGGCGCTGCTGCTGGTGGGAATGGAACGGAAGGCTGGGCAGGGTTCAGTCGGTCTTCCCCAGTGATCAAGAAGGATGCCCAATGTACATGGCGCGGTCAATTTCTTCGACACGGCACGAGATGGAGCATGGCTATGAGCGCACAAGCGCCTGATCCTGACCCCCTCCCCCGCATTCATCCTGAAGTTGCGGCGCCTGAGCCGGCACGTGAGCTGCCCCCTGCGCAGATCAATCTCTTCACCGGCGAGCCCGAGGCGGTGGTGGTGCCGATTGAGACCGAGCCGCCGGACGGCGAGGAACGGATCATCGACGAAGGCATCCGGATGGTGAAGACCGGCGACACGTCGCAAGTCGTGCTGTCAGGTTTCGGCATGTTCTTGTCGAAGAAGAGCGAGCGGCTGCTGGTTCGCCAGAACAAGACCGTCATCTATGAATTCCCCTTCTTCCGGTTGAGCGAGGTGGTCGTGGCTTCACGTGGCGTGACGCTCTCCTCGGACTTGATCGAAGAGCTGTGTCAGCACGGCATCCGACTGAGCTTCCTGACGCACGGCGGAAAACCTTACGCGATGCTGTCCTCCCCGATGCTGACCGCGACGGTGATCTCGCGACGGGAGCAGTTGGCGGCGATCGCGGACGTGCGAGGAGTTGAGTTTGCGAAGTTGATCGTCACCGGCAAGCTGATCAATCAGGAACGGCTGCTCCGCTATTTCGGCAAGTACCTGAAGCAGGCTGATCCGACTCGGTTTGAGCCTGTGAACCGAGTGGCGGATCAGATTGCCGAGCTGCGGCCGGCGGTCCAGCGGATCGCGGGTCAGCGGATCGACGACGTGCGTGACTCTCTCATGGGCTACGAGGGCACAGCAGGACGGCTCTACTGGGACGGGGTTAAGGAAATCATCGGCCAGCGCGCGGAATTCATGGGACGAGAACATCGCGGTGCCACGGACGCTGTGAATGCGCTGCTCAACTATGGCTATGGGATTCTCTATTCGCAGGTGTGGGGCGCGGTACTCAACGCCGGGCTGGAACCCTTTGCCGGGTTTCTTCACGTGGATCGCCCCGGCAAGCCGTCCTTGGTGCTGGACCTGGTCGAAGAATTTCGGCAGCCGGTGGTGGACCGCACGGTGATCGCTCATATCAACCTCGGCGAAGCCGTCACACTGAAGGCCGGGATGCTGGATGAAGAGACGCGTTCGCGCTATGCGGCCAAGATTCTGGAACGCCTGGAATCCACCGAGACGGTCAAAGGCAAGAAGTACCAGATCAAGTCCATTATCCAGATGCAGGCGCGGAGTCTGTGTACGTTCTTGCGGCGCGAAGGCAGTTATAGTCCCTTTACCTTCAAGTGGTAGCGGCATCGGTGTCTGTTGAAGAACTGACCACATATGTCTTGTACGACATTCCAGACGACGGCGTTCGCACGAAGATTGCCGATGTCTGTAAAGACTATGGGTTGGAGCGCATCCAGTTCAGCGCCTTTTGCGGCCAACTGACGCGCAATAAACGGGAAGAACTGTTCCTTCGGCTGAGTGATGTGTTGGGCGCGCGGCCGGGGAAAATCCTTCTCCAGCCGGTCTGCGAGAAAGATATCCGGGGCGGCCTGCGGGTCGAGAATGAAGATGCCGGCACCGAACCTGAACCACCCCAAGCTGATGCTCCGGGTGAACGACCTGAAGCAGTATGACTACTGCCCGCGCGTCGTGTATTACTACTATGTGATGCCGGTCGAGCGGAAGGCGACGTTCAAGATGGAGCATGGCAAGTCGGCTGAAGAGCGGCTCGATGCCTTGGAGCAACGGCGGGGTGTGCGCCGCTATGGGCTGCCCGATGGCCGGCGTCACTTTCATGTGTGGCTGACTTCCGACATTCTTGGGCTGTCCGGCAAGCTGGACTTGCTGATTGAATCGTCAACCGGCTGGTATCCGGTTGATTTCAAGGAGACGACAGGTCCCGCGCGATCGAATCATTTCTTGCAACTGTGCGGGTACGCCATGCTCGTCGAGGAAGCATATCGGGGTCCGGTTTCTCGTGGATTTATTTACTTGATCCCCGGAGATCGCGTTGAACCAGTTGAGTTGACCGACGAACTCAGGTCTGAAACATTCGCCGCGCTGGATCGTATTCGGGAGATGATTCTGTCCCAGCGCGTGCCGGACGCGACCGAAGTTCGAGCCCGCTGCACGGACTGTGAGTATCGCAATTACTGTGGGGATGTGTTTTGAGGCCGTAAGCCATCGACCGTTCACTATTATCCGCCGACCGAAGACGGGAAACGGAATGAGGAAGGCGGACTTTTTCGCAAACCACCCGGGGTTTATGGTAACCGAGGGGCTTTCGATAAATTGGCTCTTGGGAGCGGTCAATTGGCTAGGTTTATTGCGCCCTTCGTGAGCGGTTGAAGAGCCCTTCCCTATGAAGAGGGAACTGAAAGGTGAGAGCGGACGAAAGGCACGGACACCATGACGACGTTGAAGAGCCCTTCCCTATGAAGAGGGAACTGAAAGCGCACAGCGCTGGTCGAAGCCCTCTCGACCGTACCGGGTTGAAGAGCCCTTCCCTATGAAGAGGGAACTGAAAGTTTACGGGCACACCGGCCAACACGATCGTAGATAAAGTTGAAGAGCCCTTCCCTATGAAGAGGGAACTGAAAGGATCACGACAGAAGGGAACACCGCTCCATTTTTCAGTTGAAGAGCCCTTCCCTATGAAGAGGGAACTGAAAGCTGATCAATTCAGCCTGCTCCTGCAGCCAGCCGTCAGGTTGAAGAGCCCTTCCCTATGAAGAGGGAACTGAAAGACCACGAATTCGCCCACGGCCGTGACAGCCGCGACGTTGAAGAGCCCTTCCCTATGAAGAGGGAACTGAAAGTATTACAACTGCGAAGGCTACCGGCCTGAATTTCTGTTGAAGAGCCCTTCCCTATGAAGAGGGAACTGAAAGTTGTATTTGATATAGTACCATTCTCCCTTTTTCGGAGTTGAAGAGCCCTTCCCTATGAAGAGGGAACTGAAAGTGAGTCTCACCACGCTCGCCAACGTCAAGGCGTTCAAGGTTGAAGAGCCCTTCCCTATGAAGAGGGAACTGAAAGCACAAAGACTTCATAGCTGAACCGATGCGCCTGCACAGTTGAAGAGCCCTTCCCTATGAAGAGGGAACTGAAAGCGCGGATCCACTCGGCGCGACTCTGCCCTGCGGGGAGTTGAAGAGCCCTTCCCTATGAAGAGGGAACTGAAAGATACACACACGCTCGGTTCAAGCGCAAACGGCATCTTTGTTGAAGAGCCCTTCCCTATGAAGAGGGAACTGAAAGCCAATTGAAAGCGATGAAACCGCTAACGACGATCCTAAGTTGAAGAGCCCTTCCCTATGAAGAGGGAACTGAAAGTCGTGACCACGCTCGGCCTGATCCGGGATGGACGCTGTTGAAGAGCCCTTCCCTATGAAGAGGGAACTGAAAGTCAGCGGTACCAGCAGCGGTGCGCGTTGAATGCGCAGTTGAAGAGCCCTTCCCTATGAAGAGGGAACTGAAAGGCTGCCATGGCCGCGTGGAAGTTCGTGAAGCCCGCGGTTGAAGAGCCCTTCCCTATGAAGAGGGAACTGAAAGCCATTGACCGTCGCGACCGAGGTCCCTGCTCCGCCGTGTTGAAGAGCCCTTCCCTATGAAGAGGGAACTGAAAGCGCGCCACCACCCACGGCTGACTCGATCCCCACGCCGTTGAAGAGCCCTTCCCTATGAAGAGGGAACTGAAAGGCCGTGAGAATTCGTCCCCTCAGGGTCCGTTGCCAGTTGAAGAGCCCTTCCCTATGAAGAGGGAACTGAAAGTCAGGTGCGACTGAGCCGTACACTTCCCCTTGGGGTGTTGAAGAGCCCTTCCCTATGAAGAGGGAACTGAAAGCGTAAATCTGTTGTGCAGCTCACGAGCTATCAACAGTTGAAGAGCCCTTCCCTATGAAGAGGGAACTGAAAGATAGACCCTCGAGACGTGGCATCGGGGCTCACGGCAAGTTGAAGAGCCCTTCCCTATGAAGAGGGAACTGAAAGCGCGCAGCTCTCGGTCGTGTGGTCTCGGCTGACGAGTTGAAGAGCCCTTCCCTATGAAGAGGGAACTGAAAGTCTCAGCCCTCCGTCACCGGCGGCGTGCGCTGCACGGTTGAAGAGCCCTTCCCTATGAAGAGGGAACTGAAAGACGGCGCGATGTTGTTGCTCAAGCGCAAATTGGTCGTTGAAGAGCCCTTCCCTATGAAGAGGGAACTGAAAGACGACTGTCACGCGCGGCGCACGAAGTGGGTGATGCGTTGAAGAGCCCTTCCCTATGAAGAGGGAACTGAAAGGCGGGGCGAGATGCCGTACTTCGTCGCGCCGCCGCGGTGTTAGAAGGACGGTCCTATCTCTGAAAAGGCTGGTGTCGACAGTTCGATTCTGTCCCTCGGCGCCATCGCAGATCACGCAACACTTCTAAGATTGCTTTCATCACCCTGCAGGGTGATTCAGGGCCGAACCGGTAAGCCGCTCAAGTAGAATGCAGAAATGGCGGCAGTCGCGGCTACATTTAAGGATTCCACATTTCTGGACAATGGGATAGAAAACTTGAGGCTGGAGGCCTTCAGGAGGTCGGATGCCAGCCCTTGCCCCTCATTGCCGACGGCGATCATCAGACGACGGGGAACTTCCTGAATGGTCCTGAGAGGCACTGCATCGGGAGACGGCACGACAGCAGAATAGATCGCGCAGCGGTGGTCGCAAAACGTCTGAAAGTTGCTCATGCGAAAGATGGGAAGAGCCATCATGGAACCTGCTGCCGCGCGAACCACTTTAGGTCCGAAGCAGTCCGCCGAATCAGAACTGAGCCACAATCCCGTGAGATTCAAGGCGGCCGCCGTCCGAATGATCGCCCCGACGTTGAGGGGATCCCGTAGCTGTTCGCCATAGAGACCGAGGACCCGTGCCTGCGCCCATATCTGCGTTTCATCCCACTCTGGTTGTCGCACCACAGCAAGAATGCCTTGCGGCGTTTCCAGGTCAGATAGTTTCTCAAACACTTCGTCAGAACAGGTAAATTGGCGCGCCGACAGGCTGGAACGCGTCAGACGGCCGGCCTCCTCTTCGGTCCGAAGATACCGTGGTGAGACGGTGAGGCAGAGAATGGAGCCGGGATGCCGGTGGATAAGATCCCGGCAGAATTTGGCGCCTTCCACGACGAAGGCGCCTTCTTTTGTTCTGACTTTCTTATCCCGGAGGAGACTTCTTATCAGATTACCTTGGGCACGCGTCAGAGTCTGAAGAGGGGAAACCACGTCGAACGATACTCCGCCTCACCCGAAAGGTGACTTGAATGAGTGACACGGATGCTTATCGCCGCTTTCGCTCGGAAGCCGCTTCTGCTGCGCGAATACGTTGCGCTCGAGCCTTCGCCCGCTTGAGCGCCGTCAGCTTTCCCCTGGTCCGGTTTTGCTCAAACTGCAGCTGCTCAAGCTGAGATTTCAGGTGGGCTTTCTCTTGCTTTTGAAGATCGGCGCACTCAGCCTTTGAGAGCTGTGTCCAATCTCCACTATTTCTCGCCCGCTTGATGCGTTCCTCCAGCGACTCTCGAAGCTGCCTTGATCGCATGGTCACCAGAGATTTCAACGCCTGTTGCCGACGCTGTACTTCCTCTTCTTCCGCCATAATGCCGCGAATATCCGTTCCCAACATGGTCCCATTACCTCCTTCTACACAAGTGGAGGTATTGTACCCGATTTGATTTCTGATCTTCCACCCTCCCCATATTCCACATAAATAATTGAAATGGCGGGATAATCACGGTCACTCTCGATCGACATCCTTGAAGCTACCCCCCCGATTTTTGTATCATCTCGGCATGTCGATTGGTCCACTCATTCATGCATGGAGAGTTTCACGGAACCACTCGTTCAATCATTATCTGACGCTTCCGGTATCGATGCTGAGCTCCTGGATCAGATAGAAGCGGATCAGATCGATCCCTCTACGAGCACCATCGAAGCCCTCGCGGCGGCGCTGCGCATTCCGCCGCCTTGGCTGTTTGAAGCGCCCCAGTCATTCGATTCCCTCTTTCACGATCAGGAAGAACAAGAGGAGCCGCCTTCCTCGCAGATCGACCCGGTCACAGAGCGAATTTTAGCCGGATCCCGCATGGACCGCTCGCTGTATGTGCTGCTTACCGCCCTCATGCAGGCCGGCGATCCCAAGCTGTTGCGCGCCGCCGAGATGAGTCTCCGAAGTTTGGTGAAACAATCCCGCCAACCTATGGTTCCTTGGCAGCAGCGGCCCTCCGGTCACTTCGAGCCTCCCAGTGATTAGTCCAGAGGAATTTACAAGACCTGCAGGATGAAGCACTTTAGATAGCGTGTCTCCGGCATGCTGGCCAGGATAGGATGATCGGCGCTCTGTCCTCGCTGCTCAATGAGTCGAACCTCCCGCCTGGCATCGCGCGAGGCCAGGCGTATGGCCTTCCAGAAATCCTCTTCCGTTACGGGGTGTGAACAGGAACTCGTCACCATGAAGCCTTCCGGCTTCAGCAATTTAAGGCCGAGGAGATTCACATCTTTGTACCCAGCGAGCGCTCGGCTCAGCGCCTGCTTGCTACGGGCGAAGGCCGGGGGATCAAGCATTACGAGGTCGTAACGTCGGCCGCTCTTCACCAAGCTGCGCAACTCGTCAAACGCATCCGCCGCTCGATACGTGCAGCGTGCTTCAACGTTGTTCCGACGCGCATGCTCGCGCGCCAGGATGAGCGTGTCTTCACTCACGTCAAGCCCTTCGATCGAGGCCGCCCCCGCCAACGCCGCATGAATTCCGAATGCCCCGGTATGGCAAAAGACTTCCAAGACTTCGGCCCCCTTGGCGAGTTTCGCAGCGGCCAATCGATTCTCTCGCTGGTCGCAAAACCATCCGGTCTTCTGTCCATGTTCGATATCGACGACGAATCGGGCGGGCCCTTCCTGAATCTCCACCTGTGTTGCCCCGCCGCCTCTGATAAATTTCCGTTCAATCGGAAGCCCTTCAAGTTGCCTGCTCTTGGCGTCATTTCTTAGATAGATGGAACTGGGGCTGAGCTCGTTCATGAATAAATCAGCCAGCAGCTCCTTTCGCCGATCCATGCCGGAGGACAACGTCTGCATCACCAGGGTCTGATCATAGCGATCCACAATCAAGCCGGGCAGAAGATCCGCTTCTCCATAAATGAGGCGGCAGGCGTTCGTCTCGGCGACCACCCGCTGCCGTAAGCGAATCGCCTGCTGAATTCGGCGCACCCAAAACGATTCATTGATCGCTTCATCCTGAAACGTCAACACGCGGACGCGAATTTTTGAATCGGGATTGAACACACCGCGTCCATACAATCGCCCGTTCTGCGCGACCACATCGACCACATCACCCGACACAGGCTGGCCCGTCACCTGCTCCACATGCCCGGCGTAAATCCAGAGATGGTGCGGCCCGTCCGTCATCCCGTGCCTGTTTAATCTGATTTGAGCTGTCGGCTCTTCATGAGTCTGCATGCGTCTCTTATCCGACTGCGGAGACACAAAGGTCAAGCGCGTTCTTCTTCATCCAAGAACCGCTTGACGGGCTGCGGTCGGTGTGATTTCCTGAAACCGATGCGTGGGTCGGGAAACAGGAGACGCAAACCATGAGAGGCCATGCCACCATCGGTTCCACCGTGCTCGACCGACTGCATCGGCTCGGCGTTCGGCACATTTTCGGCATTCCCGGCGATTACGTCCTTTCGTTGTATCAGCTGATCGAATCCTCGCCTATCAAACACGTCGGCACCACCCGCGAAGACTGCGCCGGCTTTGCCGCCGACGCCTACGCCCGCATCAATGGAATCGGCGCGGCCTGCGTGACCTACTGCGTCGGCGGACTCAATACCGTCAACGCCATTGCCTGCGCCTATGCCGAACGTTCGCCCGTCGTCCTGCTGACCGGCTCTCCCGGCTTGTCCGAACGCACCCGCACGCCCTACCTGCACCACATGGTCAGGGACTTTTCAACGCAACGGGAAGTCTTTGAGCGCATGACCGTGGCGGCCGTCACCCTGGACGATCCCCTCACCGCCGAGCGTGAGATGGACCGCGCCTTTGCCGCCCTCTTGCGCTATCGGCGGCCGATCTACTTGGAAATCCCCCGTGACATGGTCCATACCCCTCTGGCGGGAGGACACAAGCCCGTTTGTTTGGATGACGAGCCGAGCGATCCCGCCGCATTGGAAGAGGCGATCGGTGAGGTACGCACGATGTTGGCGTCCGCAAAACGGCCTGCCATGTTGGTCGGGGCGGAAGTCGGCCGGTTCGGACTTCAGGACGACTTGGGACGCTTGGTCGAACGACTGAATATTCCCATCGCTTCGACCTTGCTGGGAAAATCCATCATTCGAGAAGATCACCCTCTCTATGTCGGCGTTTACGGTGGCCTCATCGGCCGTGAAGAGGTTCAACAATTCATCAACGACTCCGACTGCCTTCTCATTCTCGGCTCTATCCTGTCGGATGTGGAAGATTTGGATGCCAGCTCACCTTTAATTTCCGAAGGACGAACCATTCATGCCACGGCCGACCGGGTCGCCATCAAACATCACCGGTATGAGTCCATCAAGTTTCAGGATTTCGTCCAGGGCTTGGTGAAGACGCCGCTTCCCTCGTTCCCATTGCGAACGCTCCCCACTCGAACGGTCGTCGTGCCCGCGACCGCACCTCCGGACAACCCCGTGACCTTGAAGAGCCTGTTCCGGCATCTCGATACGGTCTTAACAGAGAAAACATTGGTCATTGCCGATGTGGGCGAATCGCTGTTTGCCGCCGCCGACCTCCATGTTCGTCATCGGTTTGAATTTCTGTCTCCTGCGTATTACACCTCGATGGGCTTTGCGGTGCCCGCCGCCCTCGGAGCCTCCTTTGCCGACCCAACACTTCGGCCGATCGTGCTGGTGGGAGACGGAGCTTTTCAAATGACCGGGACTGAACTCTCCAGTTGCGTCCGGTACGGCCAAGCACCCATCGTGGTCCTGCTCAATAACCGAGGATATTCCACAGAGCGTGAAATCTTGGAGGGACCATTCAACGATGTGCATGAATGGCGCTACGAACGAATGTGCGATCTGATCGGCGGTGGCGTCGGATCGCGCGTCAGCACGCAAGGCGAGTTCGAGCAGCGGCTGGCGGCCGCCTTCGCAGATCCCGGTCAACTCCACATCCTGAACGTCCTGCTCGACCCGGCCGACCGCTCCCCCGGCATGATGCGACTGGCTCGCCGGCTCGGCAAAAAGCTGTCGACGGACAAGCCGTAAGCCGTCCCTTCTGCTTCTTTTCCCCTACACAAGTGAAGGGGCGCCCCTCTAGCAAACCCTCCAGTGGCTTCGCAAAACAATACTGGAATATGATGTTTTAAGAGATCACTCATGGCACGCGCCCTGCACTTCTTGTATTGCAGGCTGCTTGTCGGGCAATAACGCGATTCCAGTTCACACTCCCCCGGTGAAGATGAGTCATTTTGTCTTCTTTACAGACCTCGATCGATGCCTCCTCGAGAGCAGCACCGACTCAATCGACCAAGCACGACCGGCACTGGCGGCGCTGAAGTCCGTCCCTATCCCTGTCATTCTCGTCTCCGGAAAGACTCGGGCGGAAATCGAGCCTCTTCGGCAACGCCTCGGACATGAGGATCCCTTTATCGTCGAGAATGGGGCGGCCGTCTTCGTTCCATTCGACACCTTCGATTTTCCATTGGAGCGGTCGAGACGCCGGTCGTCCTACCAGGTCATTGAGATGGGAACTCCCTACGCCATGCTGCGGGACGTGCTCAAGCAGATCGAGGAAGCCGTCAATACGCCGCTGCGCGGATTCGGGGATCTCTCGCTCGACGACATCATGCGTGCGACCGGACTCTCGCGGGAGGATGCCTTCCGAGCCAAGCTGCGTGAATACGGCGAACCGTTTCTGATGAAAGGCCCGGCTGCATTAACGGATGAAGTCCGGCGCCAGATCGCCGCCCGTGGGTTGAAGTGCACACAGGGGGAACGCTTCTTTCATCTGACCGGAGCCAACGACATGACCAGAGCGGCGGAGATGTTGTTGCGCTGTTATCGGCGCAAATGGGAGAAAGGCGGCGTAGCCGAACATCTTGAGACCGTCGCGATCGGCGAGACCCTCAACGACCTGCCGCTGCTGTCGAATGTGGACCGTCCGGTCCTGGTGCAGAAGCCGGATGGATCGTATGACCCTGATGCCGACCTACCTGGTGTGATTCGCGCCCCCGGTATAGGCCCCGCCGGATGGAATGAGGCCGTGCTCGATCTCCTTAAGCATGCGGCCTGATCCGGTCGTTGCCGAGAACAACAGACTATGAGGAGGGTTTCTTCGAGGCAAACACGGTCGCGTCGCAGGCGAGATACTTGATCTGCTTCATGGGCACGATGATGACTTCGCGAGGCGAATCTACTTCCAGCACTTCCATGTCGTCACTGATGGTATGACGGACGGCATCCTTCACCACTAGTTCTTGGTTGTCCACAAACACGATCTTGACCCAGTATTGCACGAAGCGGCTCCTTCCTTGAGAATGGGGCCGGCGGCGATGCGCGCAGCCCGGTTTGCCGTCAAACGGAGGCGATTATACTGACCGGTCCAAGACAGTCGCAACTTGCTGTGGGCTATTCAGTTGCGTACAGTGAAGTAGTCTTGCAACCTTCTTGCACGGACACCCCGATGAGATGCCCCGGTCAGGTTACTGTATTGGCCTCGCTCCTCGTTCTCTCACTGCTATGGTTTCCTGTGCCGGCGGTTCCACAGCTGCTTGGCGACGAGGCGGAGATGACCAGACTTCGAGTGAAAGCGGAAGAGGCCGTTGCCGATGATGATCCGGACGGAGCCGCCATGGCCATGGGCCGGGCCGCGCTGATGGCGGCGCAGCTCGCGAAGAAACAGGCAGGACTCCATGCGCAGCTGTATAAGGCACATGAGGCGTTGTTCCGTTCTCAGGAACACACCTACCGAGCCATGGCGCTCTTCAGACGAGCGGGAAGTCAGTTGCCGGCATCATCCGGAGTCTGTGGAAGCCTGGCCCTGGCGCAGGGGAGTCTTCGCCAGGCGGTTGAATTGACGGCCGCCCCACAACCCTCGCCATCCCCGGACCGTCTCATTGAGGACGTCGCACGACTGCGAGAAACGGCGGACACTTGGAGCACCGTGATCGATTCGATGATCGCCGATTATCAGTGTCCCTGATACTTTCGTGACGCGGCTCAATCCTCCTCGGGATTGATAATGTGCAGTCCGGCCGTTTTGGACGCCGCCAACAGCTGCGTATCCGCGCTGACGACGGTCAGTCTCAAGGGTTTCAGCTCCATGGCGAGCGCCAGGTGCATCACTTGAGGCGACCGCAAGAAAGGGTACTCCAGGACCAGTTCCTTCGTCGCCAGATAGGTTCCCATCGTCGGCGCAATGAATTGATAGAGCCCTTGCTGCGATTCGATCTCGAACTTATAGATCACGGAATAACAATCGTCCCTGGTGATTTGCCCCTCTTGGGCGCGGGTGGCCAAGGTGGCATAAAATTCCGTTACGGTCCAGGTCGGCAGGATCGCGACTTTCCCGCGTTTCACCATCAGCTTGTTGACGATGCGCGTACCACGTTCCATGCTGTAGCGCTTGACCAGAGCGGAGGAATCGAAATAGTAGTACGGCATGCTGTCACAACCTCCCCTTCAGAATGACTTCGGCCAATGATACCTGCAGTTTCGAGAGCCTGTCTTGCAGTTCATCGAGCGGGCCCTCTTCATAGCCTTGTTTGCGCAGCGTCTCCGCGAGATTGCCTTGATTGAAGGAGGCCGTGTCCGCTTTTAAACGATCGCCCAGACGCCGTTTGGCAAGACGGCTGGAGATCTTTTGGCCGCTCTTCGTCAGCCCGCGCCCCCGGCTGCGCGGCGCGCGGCCAATGGATTTTTCTTCTGGTTTTGTCACAATCGTCCGTCCTCCTGGTTAAAGATGATCGATCGTTCACCGCACCGGCTTCGTCGATGGTTCGTCTCGAGGGCATCCCGCGGGTGGAACGGCCGACGCGGGTAAGGCCGCCTCTCCGTAAATATGCGCGGCGATGGCCTTGGCGAGATCCGATGACAACTCCTGCTGGATGACCCGCAACGCTTTCGCCGTGGCTTCACGTTCCGTCAAATGGCCTTCCTTGCCGCCGCGGGACACCGCGCCGACCACACGTTGGGTGGCGACCTCGATCACGTCAAAATCGCTGCACCACCGCACATACTTAAATTGCGGATCGCGCACGTCGATCGGCCAGAGACGCGCCGTTCCCCGCACGAGCAGTTCCGGAGCCGCTCCATCGTCGCCAGGGGTCTTGGTCGTGACGTGCAGTCCTTCCCGGATGAGTCCCTCCGTCAATGCCCGTTGTATCGGCTCCGAATGATCTCCGCTCACTTGCACGGCCAGCACCAGATTCGTCGCAAGAAACTCCTCCAGCTCATTCGTCAATTCGTTCACGCGATAGACCGGCGGCATCCCCTGTCCGCTGGGTCGCACGACGCGCAAGTCGGCATTATAGGCTTCGCGCAGAACGAGATTCCGGGCGGCGCGGCGAAGGTTGCGAATCTTCGTCAGCTTGTCCATAGTCTGCCGGGCTTCGCTCACATCCGCATCAACCGTCCGATCCAAGGTCGCCATGCGCTCCATGAATGACGCTTCAGCCTGAGGCCGGTTCATCGCCGCCAAGGCGTAATACAACCCCTTCTGCGGGTCGTACCAGGTATCGAGGATCCGCACGTTCTCCAGCACCTTGTCGGTCGAGACTTTCGTGACCGTGTCGAGCGTCAGCCGGCGCTCTGTATTCATCGAGCCCCGGTGTTCCACGACCAGATAGGACTCCCAATCCTTCGCTTGCGCCGCCACCTCTGCCTTGAAAATACGCGCAACGGCCGCATACGCTTGTTCGGTTGCGCCGTTGCGATTGTCGGCTTGTCCCACCCCGATCAAGTACTGGGCTGGAGGATAATCGGCACTGGCCCCCTCGACCCATCCCGGCTTGGCCTTTCCTCCAAACCACCCGCAGCCGGAAAGAGAGAGCCCTATCAACCAGCAGCAGAGCAGCGCCTTTGACAGCGGATACCAGCGTGTCATTGCATGACTCGCTGAATGAGAAAGATCGATTGGCCTGGCACCAAGTTCATGGTCTGTCCATCCTTTCCCACATTACTTTCCTGTCCGGATGGCTGAATCGATACCTGATATTGCCCCGGCGGTATCCAAGCCCGTGCCACGTGGATCTCATCCGGTAAGGTTTTCCAGCTTCGCTTGTCCGCCTCCTCGGAAGCCACCGCTAATCCCTTGGTCAATAATCCGACCGCAAGGCCGACCCACGGAGCCGCGTCTTTTCCCGCGGCCTGCTGAGCACCGCGAGTCGCCCCCTCCGCAAGGGCGAACTTCGTCGCCGCGCGCGCCAATGCCTTCACCGTAATCCCCGGCAGACGGTCGGAGAGACTTTTCTCGGCCAACGCCGTCACATTGTGAGCCAATTCCGAACGAACGGTGATGGCGCGGCCTGTCGAATCCGTCAGCGTCATGTTCTCGAAATGGACCTGCGTTTTTTGCGGAACAAGACGAGGAAGCGCCACCCGCACCACTCGCCCATTGAGGCCATACAGCACGCTATCGGCTGCCCGGTTGCGCTGATAGGATGATGGAGACAATCCACGATTGAGCAGTACCAGTTGCAACGCGTCCAGACTGATCGGCAAATCCAGGTAGCGATCCTCTTTCCGTGGAGCGCGCCCATTATAGCTGATCATCACGACTTGAGCGAGCGGCTGTTGCTTAGAGAAAGACTCCCAGGTGATGTCAGGGAATTGCCGGCGATACTCCTCCAGTTCGCTTGTGAGATTGAGAGCCTCGGCCGTGCGCAGCAAGTCGGATCGCAAGGAAGGAGGAGAGGGCGTTCGTGACCATGCACGCGCCGCCTCGTAGGCCTCATAGGCGTTGCGATACGCGATAAAGGCGTTGTTCAGATCCCCGCTCGATTCATACAAGATCCCACTCAGATACCGGGCAAATCCGTCGTTGCGATAGCTGCTTGCGTCTTTAGCCTGATCGCTGAGGACGTTCAAGCGGTGATCGATACGCCGGGCCTCCACCAGCGCCTCCTCCAACTGGCCCTGCGCGGCGTAGTTCAACGCCTTGACGACGTTGACCATGACGTGTTCGTAGGCGTCTCCTTCGTAGGGCAGGGAATTGTCGTTCGTGAGGAAAGCGACGGTCTCGGAACGGATGGTTCTGGTATAGAGGCGCTCTACCTCCTCTTCCGCCCGTTCCAACACGGCGCTGCTCAGCTGATACTGACCGGCGAGCTGCAACATCATCCCGCGGTCCATCTCATACAACAGCCGGCTCTTATTGCCGTAATCTTTCTCGGCTCGTTCGACAATAGAGGCGGCTTGCGCGGGATCACCGGCCAGCAGACTTTGCTCTATGAGAAGATATCGATTAACGGAAGGACCGCAGCCGGGGAGGAGTAGCACGGCCGCAAGGAAATACCAGAAGAGTGGTAGGGCAACGCTCCACCGCACACAACCACCGTGGGCAAAGCGTGAAAGGAAAGGATTCAACGGTATCCGTGGAACCTAAAAGACCGTCCGTTTCTTTTCGATCACCTTCTTGATTTTCTTCTGTCCGTACCAGACCTTGGCATTGCTCTCCAAATCGATCATCTGAAGATCGACCTGGTAAAAGATCGCTTTCGTGCCGTCGGCCTCGTCGAGAATCGTGGCGATGGTGCCCTTCATCATGTAATCCGCGCCGGTTTCCTTCCCCGGTGCTTTCTGGGTGTCTTCACGAGCGTACATCGCCTGTTCTTTTCGCTCGGTCCGGATCTCCTCGCGCTCACCCTTGCCGGCGACGAAGGTGACCTTTTGAGAGTTCGTGAGTTCCCGCTCTAAATCGGTCACGAAGGTTTGGACGTCGATGTGCTCATGGCTTCGGTTCAGCACCGTGCCGACGACCACGACGGGCTGACGCTGCTTCGATTGGGAGAAGTTGCTCAGCCATGGATAGCCGAGCGATTCCTTGACCATCGCTTCAGCCACCATCCGCGAATCGGTGTCGTTCCATCGACCGCTCAAATCTGTGACGACCCCGGCATCGACGCGTGTTACTTTTGTCTCATGTCCACACCCCGCCATGGTGAGCACCGCACAGGTTGCGATCAAAATGCAATGACGTGTCTGCTCAATCACGCTGTTCCTCCATGAAGGGGTTGACGGGCAATTCTCCACTCGCCGGCCTGCGCTTAACGGTTAGCCCGTTTGTCCTCTTCCTTCTCCAAGCGGTCGAACATACGGTCCGCGTTCTTCCGCACAAAGTCACGGACTTGCGCGTTGAGTTCTTTGGCCTGCTCCAGGTTGTTCTTCATGTCTTCCAGATTCAATTTGGCAAGGACATAGTAGGTGTTCGTCTTTTCATCCTTGTAGCGATCGATAGGACGGACCCCGCTGAGCGTGGCCGTCGTCACCGTTTTGATCGCCCGCTCGACATTCTGCTCTTCCGTGTTGCGCGTAAAGTCGCCGGCCGTCGTCGAAGCGGCATAATCTCTCATCAAATACCCGGTGTAGGTTTCGAACGTCTTGGCGATCTCTGCTCGCGCACGATTTTCAGCCGTATCCCAGGCCAGCGGTTCATTCCGCACCCCGACCACCGAGCCTACTCCGTAAAAGGCCTTGCTGTCTTTTTCATTGAACGCCCCCGAACCCTTTTGGACCCACTTGGGAGGACCACCACAAGCTGCGAGTCCCAGCAAAAGAAGGACGGCCAAACTGGCGCCGGCCAGTCTCGTGAAATGCGCTTGTGACTTGTTCATACGATCCTCCTTCGTCACGAAAAAGTGATACCCCGCACCTGCAGCCGATTCGAGAAAAAAAGCGGATTCATGCTAGCATGCGTTCCTATATCCGTCAACGCAACGGAATGTCGGCGGTTGACGACGATGAGATGACGGATAGGCGGCGGAGCAGCGAATTTTGGGGCGATATTCCGATATACAAGGGAGGGCACCCGTGGCAGACGTTCAGATTCAAGACGGCATTATCAAGATTGCAAACCTCGACATCCAGGATTCGAAGGCAGCGGCCGTCCTGGCCGCTTATCCGGAGGTTCGTTGGGCGGAAATCACCAGACGCGCGGTCAAAATCGGCTTGGGTTATCTGAAAGGCGGGGAAAAGGACTAGCGGAGCGTTCAGCTTCTGAGCGCCGATTCGCTCTGCTAGGGAACTGGCTTCGTCGCCTGATCCGCTTGACTGACGGCATCTCTCGCCCGGGCATGCGTGCCGCCCAGTTCGAGATAGCGACGGAACGCTTCAACCGCTTTCGCCTGATCATTCAGATGATCCGCGTACAACGTGCCCAGCGAGAAATACACATCTTGGTAGCCGGGGTTGACTTTTAGCGCCTGCAGCAACGCTTCTTCGGCCTCCTTGAAGCTCCCGCGCTTTTCGTACGTGAGGCCCAGCGTGTAAAACGAATCGGGATTGTCGGGGGCATGTTTCACTGCAAGCCGTCCGGCCGCCAACGCTTCGTCCAGATTCGGCAACACTTCGAGGCGGACATAATTTTTCAACACGTAGGCGTCGCCGAAGGAGGGATCATACTCGATCGCCTGATTGAGACGTTCCAACGCCTCATCCGCATACTTCCCTTCCTGTAACAAGGCAAACGCCTGCTCATACTGCGCCTTCGCGGCCTGCTGCCGTTCCGCGGGAGTCTGTGGCCCTGTGCCCAACACGAATGCGGCTTTTCGGCCTTCCACCAGCACCGTGTCTCCATCTCCGTCGATTCGCATGCTGGCCGGATGTTGGGCCCCTTTCGATGAAGCAAGGACTTGTTGACTCACATAGGTTCCCAACTCCGAGGCCATCAGCCAACCATTCTTGTTCAAGTCGGCGGCTCCGGAAAGTCCGGTCAACAGGGCCTGCACAAACAAGCTCTTGCCGTCGGAACGAACCGACAATTCACCTTTATCGGCGGCGCTGATGACCTGGACCGCCCTTCGCTCGGTATCCGCTTCAGGCGCAGTCCGGCCTTCCAGCGAAAGCGGCTGAGGGGACGTGGTCTCCCAACCTCGGATCGGCGCATCCACGACCAGCAAGGTATGCTTGGAGGCCGACCGTCTGGTGAACTCCTTCAAATGCTCCACCGTCACCGACTTCGCCACGTTGTTGACTTGCGCGTCCAACGGGACGAGATAGCCAAGATCCTTCCCCTGCGCATCCTGGGTCATACCCGTATGGCCCACAAAGAAAACGACCAGTCGATCCATGCGACCGACTTTTCTCGGCAGCATATCGGTCAACACCTGATGCAGTCGCCGAGAGGTCGCGTCTTTGTCATAGATTTCCAGAACCTCGTCAAACCCCAACTTCCGAAAGGCCTGGGCCACTCTCTTGGCGTCGTCCACGGCCCCCGGAACAGGCGACGCCAACAAATAATGCTCAACACCGATAATAACGGCCCACGACTTGTAATACAGACCTTCGGGTTTTCCGACCTGCGCATGAACAGTTGCGGCAGGGTTGAACGGCGCAAGGCCTATCACCAAGCCGAACACAAGCACGGAGAGGAATGGGATGCGGAAGAGTGGTTGCATAAGGGCAGGTCAACCAGGATGAAACTACAAACCAGCCTACCCTTGCCTCGCAATCACTGTCAAGGAATCCAAGCCGCATCTCCTGCCATGAGGCTGTTGTCTTCCCGTACAAATGTATGGTTGCAGGCGCGCACCCCTTTGCGCATAATTGCGCGATCAAGGCCGGAACGATCGAGGAGGGGTCCCCATGAGTGAGAAGATCGAAAATCTCTTAAAAGAAAGTCGGACCTATCACCCAACCGCCAAAACGAAAACCGATGCTTATATTAAGGACTACGAGACCGAGTATAAGAAATCCATCGCAGACCCGGAAGGATTCTGGAGCGGCGTCGCCAGGGAACTTGACTGGTTTTCTTCTTGGAACAAAGTCCTTGAGTGGAATTATCCCTGGGCCAAGTGGTTCGTGGGGGCCACCTGCAACATCGCCTACAACTGCCTGGACCGGCATGTCAAAACCTGGCGCAAGAACAAGGTCGCGCTGATCTGGGTCGGCGAACACGAGCAGGAGCGGGTCTTCACCTATGGCGAACTCTATCGACAGGTCAACCGCTGCGCCAATGCCTTGAAGAAGCTCGGCCTCACAAAGGGCGACCGCGTCACCATCTATCTTCCGAAGATCCCCGAGCAGGTGGTCGCAATGCTCGCCTGCGCGAGAATCGGCCTCATCCACAGCGTCGTCTATTCCGGATTCAGTGCTCCCGCGCTGGCCGGCCGCGTCAATGACGCAGAAGCGAGGCTGGTCATTACAGCCGATGTGGGATTTGATCGCGGCAAGGTGATCGATCTCAAACCCGTCGTCGACGAAGCGCTTAAAACCTGTCCGACCGTCGAACATGTGATCGTGGTACGCCGCCAAAGTCCCGGCCCGATTCTATCTGCGCCAAAAGAACTTGCCTGGAATGAGTGGATCAAGAACGAGAAAGCCGTCTGCGAGGCGGAACGGCTGGATGCGGAAACACCGCTTTACATTCTCTACACCTCAGGCACGACGGGAAAGCCGAAAGGCGTCGTCCATGTCCACGGCGGCTACATGGTCGGCACCTACACGACCACGAAATACGTGTTCGATCTCAAGGACGACGACGTGTATTTCTGCGTGGCCGATCCAGGCTGGGTGACCGGCCACAGTTATATCGTCTATGGTCCGCTGTTAAACGGCGCGACCATCCTTACGGCGGAAGGCAAACCGGACTATCCGAACCCCGGCCGCTGGTGGGACTTGATCGAGCGGTATGGAGTCTCGATCTTCTACACCACTCCCACTGCCATCCGACTGCTCATGCGCTACGGCGAGGACTGGCCCAAGAAATTCGACCTTTCGACTCTTCGTATCCTGGGCAGCGTCGGCGAGCCGATCAATCCTGAAGCCTGGGAATGGTTCCACCGCGTGACGGGTGGAGACAAACCTATTATGGACACGTGGTGGCAGACGGAAACCGGCTCGATTCTCATCACGCCCCTCCCCACCGTACCGTTGAAGCCAGGTTCGGCCGCAAGGCCGTTCCTGGGCATCGAAGCCGATGTGGTTGACCGCGAGGGCAACAGCCTCCCCGCCAACGCAGGCGGCTTCGCCGTCATTAAGAAACCATGGCCCTCGATGATGCGGACCATCTACAAAGATCCTGAGCGGTATAAGACCTATTGGAACACCATCCCGAATTGCTATACCGCCGGCGACGTCTGCCACAAGGACGCGGACGGCTATATGTGGTTCATGGGTCGCGCCGATGACGTGATTAAAGTGGCCGGCAATCGGCTGGGCACCGCCGAAGTGGAGAGCGCGCTGGTCAGCCACCACGCCGTGGCGGAAGCCGCCGTCATCGGGAAACCGCACAAGACCGTCGGAGAATCCATCAAAGCTTTCATCATTTTGAAACATGGCGAGAAAGAAAGCCCCGAGCTGATCCAATCGATAAAAGATCAGGTCAAGACAGAGCTGGGGAAAATCGCCGTGCCGTCGGAAATCGAGATTGTGTCGTCGCTGCCCAAGACCCGCTCGGGAAAAATCATGCGTCGTGTACTGAAAGCGAAGGAATTGGGACAAGATCCTGGCGACATCTCGACCATCGAGGATTGATTGAACCGGTCGATGACCGGTGATCGATCCTGACCCTTCATCCTTGTGGCAGGAGGCCGGTCATGCCGAGTCCCTTACTGATCGTGATGCTGATTGCAGCCCTGTTCGGATACGTAGATCTCAACGTGTCCTCCGCCACGGCGGCGGAACAAGCCCAGACGGGCAAGAAGCCCAAGTCGAAAACTGGCGCTAAGACGGCCCCACCAAAAACAGCACAGCCCAAGTTTCAATCGGCTAAAACGGCAGAGAGCGGCAAGGCTTGTTTCGGCGTGGCGCCGAAAATAGAAACGGTCAGTCCCGACGAAGGGAAGAACGGCCAAACGGTGACGATCACCGGGGCGAACCTAGGAGCCGCCGAATGCCTGCGGGGCGTGTCCTTCGGTCCCGGTCATGCCGCCAATTTCACCATGAAAAACGCTACGACAATCACAGCGACGGTGCCCAGCGTCGGCCGGAAGGGACTCGTGATCCTCACTGTAACTACTGCGTCCGGCGAAGACTCAAAGCCGTTCTTGCTGAAATAGCCAGCGTTCAGATTGAACGTAAACGAACTCGGATAAGACCCCGGCGAGATTTCGATAATCGAGGAATAGAGCCTCTAAATCGAATTCGCTTCTTCAGGAGCACGAAGAGAACGTGGCGCCGACGCCGTATGCCAACATCCAACCGTGTTTCCTTCAATGTCCGGAAGGTAATCGAGTAGCGCAATTCCTTCGTCGGTGGAATCAAATGTCGCCATGTGATGTAGCTCCGGCAAGCACCCTTGTTCCTCCACCGATGTTATCCAGTCAGACAGATATTGAAACCCGCTCGGAAGCGCCGGCTCGACAGGGGTGAACAGCATCCACCATTGTACTGAGGCAACCGGAATGAAGAGAAGCAGGCGCTAGGCAGCGGCTGTGAGATTTCGCTACAATGCCGGTCAGAACAGCCGGGAGCAGCCAAGGAGCGGGATGCGAAAACCAGGCGAGCCCATTTATCTGAAGCGACAGATGGTAAGTCTTGCGCTCGCAGTGGTTCTGCCATTGATTCTCTTACAACTTTATAAGATCTATGTGGGACCAATTAGTTTTGGAGTACAGCTTGTGGTGGGATGTATTATCTCTGTAGTCGCAGGCATCTCCCTCTATCTTACCTACCGCTCCTCCGCACAAAACCAGCCTTAGAGCAACCCCCGCTTCTGCAGATAGTCTTTGTCAATGACAGGCGCGGTCTTCGGCAGTTGGCTCCGCTCCTGGAGCAGTCGTTCGACATACTTGCCGATCAGATCGGACTCCAGATTGACAGTGTCGTTGATTTGCTTCAGGCCAAGGGTCGTCACTTTGGCGGTGTGCGGAATGATGGCGACGGAGAACCCCCGCTCAGATAGATCATTAATCGTCAGACTGATCCCATCGACGGTGATCGACCCCTTCGCAACGCAGTACCGTAAGATCTCCTGTGGCGCTTCGACGGTGAAAAAGATCGCATTGCCCTCTTGATGCCGGCTCCGGATAGTGCCTACGCCATCGACATGCCCCGCCACCAAGTGTCCTCCGATGCGTTCGTTCAGCTTCATGGCCCGTTCGAGATTCACCGGCGCGCCGGGTGTGAGATGACCCAGGGTTGTCACTGAGAGCGTCTCCGGCGACACTTCGACGGTAAAGTCTCGTTCGCCCTTGGATACGACCGTGAGGCAGGTCCCATTCACGCTCACGCTGTCACTGATCTTCAGATCGCTCATCACGGTGGCGGCAAGGACCGTCATTCTCGTGCCGGCTAGGGTCTTCTCAAGCGAAGTGATGGCGCCCATTTCTTCGACGATACCGGTGAACATCAGTCCTTCCTCATCATGATTTGCCTCACCACATACGCAAAAAGAATCAGCAACACGACAACGCCCACCGAGGCGATTACTCCAATCACAATATCTTCCGTTGAAAATTCCTTCATAGCGGCACCATTATAATTACTTTTGTTCTATTTATTCCTCATCATCAGCCAAAAGATTCCGGCCGCAACGACTTGAATCCCCGCGATGATCGCGAACGCACCCGCGTAATGCATGTTCGCAATCAGCAGGCCCGCTAAAAGCGGGCCGCTGGCATGGCCGATATCGCCGATCGTTCCCTGCATGCCCATGCCGGCGCCCAACGTCTTGAATCCCGAGTTGTCCGCGACAAACGCTGATGACGAGGACGACACGACGGCTTCTCCAAAACCAAAACCGGCCGCGAGCACCAGTAAGACCGCGAACGTCGAGACATGGGGAATGCAGAAGAATGTGCCGGCGCAAATCAGCAAGCCGATGATGATCAATGGCTGCCGCCCAACGCTGTCGGACGCACGCCCCATGATCGGCTTGGAAAAGAAGGATGTCCCCGCTTGGAACGTGAACAAGAGTCCGACTTCGCCGGGATTCAATCCCACCGACACGCCGTAGAGCGGCAGGAAGGCCATCAACGCGCCATTCGCGATCATCTTCGCCGCATCGGTGGAACTCGTGATCAACACTGTGCGGTTACGCGCCACCACCGCGAAGCCTTTCCACATTTCCGCGAGCACGGGAGCGAGTCCCTTTTCATGCACCCGCGGTGGAGGCGGCGTCAGATGCAAGGAATAGAACATTATGATCGCGATGCAACCAAACACGCCGGCAGTGACGAACGTGGAGGAAAAGCCGGCGGCGTAGACCAAATAGCCGCCAATGAAGGGACCGAGCAACGCGCCGGATTGCGTGCACGCCGTATACGTCCCCAGCGCAGCCCCCCGCCGCTCTCGATAGAGTTCCGCCACCGTGGCGAGCGCGCTGGGCGCGAAGATGGCCGTCGCCAGACCGTGAAGCATGCGCAGCGCCGTGAGCACATTCAAATCCGACACGAACGGATAGATGAAAGGCGGCAGCCCGAATGCAATCACGCCTACGCGCAGCAACATGCGCCGTCCGTAGATATCGGACAGCGCCCCGGACGGGAGCTTCAGAAACACGCCGGTGAGGGTGGAGACCGACACGATGAGCCCAATGCGCTCAGGACCTGCGCCCAACGATTCGGCGAACAACGCCAATACCGGCATCCGGACCATGTTGTAGCTGATGAAGCAGAACACGCCGATGGTACAGAGGATGGCGAAGCTGCGCGAGGTGGTCATGGCGCGGGACTCTTATGATGATTGGAAGTCGGATCGCGCAAGGTTGCAACCGCATCTTTCAAGAAGGCCGCGTGACCTTCCAGGTCGTACGTCATACCTCTGTAGCCTTGAAGTATCGCCGCGCTCGGTCGAGCGGCCACTGCCAACGCCGGCATGCGCAGCAGCGTGCCAGGGCCATTCATGCAGGCTGCTTTCGTACCGTGATCGTCAGATGGATCGAAAAGAGCTGGCGAGGATCCTGCCTGAGCCGTGCCTGCCGCAACAACGTCTCAATGGACGGCGTGACGGTTCCTTCAAACGACACGTCCCCATTGGTGACCACAGTCAGCGGCTTGGCGACGTCGATCAACTGATCATTCAAGAAGAGGCTGTAGCGTTGAACTCGTTCCGCCTTCACTTCGATCTGGTTCGTCGCCGTGATGGTGGCATCGAGTTTCGCATACTCCCGTCCTTTGATCTGTTCATCTCGTTTATTGATCAAATCTTCCGAAAATGCCGCGATGGGATCGGTCGTTTCCAGGCGAATCCAACTGAATGGCTGGAAGTGACTCGCCTCGCGAACGACGGTCAGCCTCGTCGGCAAGGGGTTCCGACGTTGGCGGTTCAACCATGTGACCAAATCGGGCAACTCTTCTCGTGGGAAGTAATGCCCGCCGGCCATCGGATGCTCGCGTTCATGTTCCCGATAGATGTGGGGATAGCCCAGCGCCGCCAATTCGCGCGAGATGGACCGGCTCAAGTCCACCGGCATCACCTGATCCTTGGCGCCATGAATGATATAGATGGGCGTATTGCGCAGGTTCGCCAAAAACGGCATGAGGACGTCGTCCAGCCCGCTCGCCATCGGCGCGAGGCCCGCAAACATCGGCGCATGGTGCATGCCGATGAGCCAGGCGCCGATACCGCCATTCGACATCCCGGTCAAAAAGATCCGATCCGCATCGATGTGATAGCGCGATTGGACAGCGCGGATCACGGCGAGCACAAGATCTTCTGCGCGGCGCGTGAACCAGGCTCCGGCTGGATAGGTCGGACACACGAGCACGTACTCGTCACCCAAGCGGCTCTGCCATCGGTCTAAATACGCCTCACCGGTGAACCCGGCTCCGTGTAGACAGACGACCAACCCATAGCCCTTCGCGGGCTGATAAGTCAGTGGAACCGACAGTGCATACTGATACGTCCGATCCCGCACGACGATCCGTTCTTCCGGCAGCGTGCCGACCGGCTGCGAGCCATACGACCGCCCGGTTTGGATCACGCGGCGGACCTCCTCAATCGTCGCCTCAGAAGCTGCTATGAGCACCTGCAACGTCTGTTCTGCCTTCCCGACATCCGGCTCATCGAGATAGGAAAAGATCTGAGAGGACAGCTGGGCCGGCGGCGCTTCGGCCGCGCCATGGTTCCAAGTCAGAAAAAAAGCTGCCGCACAGGCTGCGACAATCACATATGTGCGATTCAACATCCCGGCATTGGACCTTTGAGGGGCTGTCACAGTTCGCCCTCGACGACCAGATCTCCCCCGACGCGGCAGGTTCGTAGATTTCGCAGTGGGACCGCTTGCGCCAGACGGCGCGGGCTTGGACCACCGAGGACGCCGATCGACTGGTCACCGCCCAACAATGTGGGCGCGACATAGAACCGCACCTCGTTCACGAGCCTCGCATGAAGAAAGGCGGCATTCAGCTCGCTTCCTCCTTCCACGATCAGATTTGTAATACCCCGCCGCCCAAGTCGCTTCAACAGCGGGAGCAGCCCGACGCGTCCTTTCGTCGCAGGAACCGTGAGCACTTCAACCCCCTGCCGCTCCAGCGCAATCTGCTTGGATCGAGATGCGGCTTTCGTCGTCACCACCAGCGTCGGACCCTGCCTTTGATTGAGAATCTTGGCCGACCTGGGAATTCTCAACCGACTATCCACGACGACCCGCAACGGCTGCTTCGCGGCCAATTGGATCAACCGCGGTCCCCGCCTGGCCGTCAGCGCCGGATCGTCCTTGAGCACCGTGCCGATTCCCACCAGCACCGCATCGGTCTGCGCACGAAGCCGATGGACGTCTTGCCGAGATTGCACGCCGGTGATCCAGCGCGACTCTCCCGACGCCGTGGCAATCCGGCCATCAAGGGTCATGCCCGCTTTCAGCGTGACATACGGGCGCTTCGTCTTGACCCAATGGCGATAGGCTCGATTCACCTGTTCGGCTTCACGGCGCGCGATCCCCACCGTAACCGACAATCCGGCACGACGCAGTTGCGTCGCGCCTCTGCCCCGGACCAATGGATTGGGATCGATCATCGCGACGACGACGCGCCGGATGCCGGCGTGAATAATGGCAGGAACACAGGGCGGGGTGCGTTTGTTGAGATGGCTGCAAGGCTCGAGCGTCACATAGAGCGTGGCGCCTTTGGCCCGGCGGCCGGCCTGTTCAAGCGCGAGCACTTCGGCATGGGATTCCCCGGCGGCGTGATGGTATCCCTGTCCGACGATCCGACCGTGGGAGACGACAATGGCCCCGACCATCGGATTCGGACTGGTCCTGCCGCGGCCCTTTTCGGCAAGCCGAAGGGCTTGCAGCATGTACCGGAATGCGTGGTGGGCAGCCCTCACCGTTTCTTGCGCGCGATGCGCGAACGGCTCTTCAAGGCATGGGTGGACGCCTTGGCACGAGCGCGTCGCGCCCTCTTGGCCGAGGCCTTCTTCCTCGAAACCTTGGCGTCTTCATCCGCGAGCGCGGCTTGCGCCGCAGCCAGACGGGCGATCGCGACACGAAAGGGAGAACAGCTCACATAATCCAACCCGAGTTGGTGACAGAACTCGACGGAACTCGGATCGCCGCCGTGTTCGCCGCAGATGCCCAGCTTGATGCCGGGCCTGGTCTTTCGCCCGCCGCTGATCGCCGTTTTCATCAGGGCCCCGACGCCTTCACGATCAAGCACAGCAAAGGGATCGGTGTCCATGATATCGGCTGCCTTGTAGTAATCGATGAACTTCCCGGCATCGTCACGGGAGAAGCCGAAGGTCGTCTGGGTCAGATCGTTGGTGCCGAACGAGAAGAATTCCGCCTCAGTGGCGATGCGATCGGCGGTGACGGCCGCGCGCGGCAGTTCGATCATCGTCCCCACGAGATACGAGAGCTTGACGTTGTAGCGCTTCATCGTCTCTTGCGCCACCTCTCGAACCAGGTCTTTTTGCGCCTTCATTTCGGACACCATGCCCACAAGCGGGATCATGATCTCCGGGACGATCTTCTTCCCTTCCTTCGCCAATTCGCAGGCGGCCTCCATAATCGCGCGCGCCTGCATGCGGGTGATCTCGGGCATCGTGATGCCCAGCCGGCAGCCGCGCAACCCGAGCATCGGATTGAATTCGTGCAACTCCTCGACACGCGCGAGCAGCCGACGCTGTTCTTCAAGCTTCGCGCCGTCCTTTCCGGTCAATTCGAGCTGCGCAATTTCGACCATCAGCTCTTCCCGCTTCGGGAGGAACTCATGGAGCGGCGGATCGAGCAACCGGATCGTGACCGGATACCCCTGCATCTCACGATAGAGCCCGATGAAGTCCTGTTTCTGGAGCGGCAAGAGCTGATCCAGAAACTTTTCCCGCTCTTCCGCCGTCCGAGCGAGAATCATCTTCTGCATGATCGGAATACGATCCTCGGCAAAGAACATGTGCTCGGTGCGGCAGAGCCCGATGCCTTCCGCTCCGAAGCCGCGGGCGATCTTGGCCTGATCCGGCACATCGGCATTCGCCCGCACGCGCAACGTCCGTACGCTGTCCGCCCAAGACAGTAACGTGGCGAACAGTTGATACTTCTCTGATTTCTTCGCGTCCAGCTTGCCCTGCACTACCTGGATGATTTCGGATTCCACCACGGGGAGATCGCCGTCGTAGACCGTGCCGACACTTCCGTTGACCGACAGGTAATCTCCCTCGCGAAAGGCTTTGGCGCCGATCCTGACCGATTGGTTGTCGATGACGTCGACGGCTTCGCAGCCGGCCACACAGACTTTCCCCATCTGTCTCGCGACCACGGCGGCATGGGAGGTCATTCCGCCGCGCGCCGTCACGAACCCCGTCGCCGCATTCATCCCGTGGATGTCGTCGGGGCTCGTTTCCTCACGCACGAGGACGACGCGATCCCCTGCGGCTTTCATCGCGACCGCTCGGTCGGGCGTCAGGGCGATCTTTCCCGCCGCCGCCCCAGGGCCCGCCGGCAACCCCTTGCCCAACGGCGTCGAGCTCGATTCGGCCTTCGTATCGAAGATGGGATACAAGTACTGAGACAGCTGGTCCGGCCCCACGCGCTGCACGGCTTCGCGCTTCGAGATCAGGCCTTCTTTCACCATCTCAACCGCGATGCGCACCGCCGAAATGCCGGTGCGCTTGCCGACGCGCGTCTGCAGCATGTAGAGCTTGCCTTCCTGGATGGTGAATTCCAGGTCGAGCATGTCGCGGTAATGCTTCTCCAACTTTTTGTAGGTGGCCTCGAGTTCCTTGTAGGCTTGAGGGACCGTGCGGGCGAGCTCGGTCACGGGCAATGGATTGCGAATTCCGGCCACGACATCTTCACCCTGCGCGTTCATCAAACATTCGCCAAAGAACTTCTTTTCTCCTGTCGAGGGATCGCGGGTGAAGGCCACGCCGGTGCCGCTCGTATCCCCCATGTTGCCGAACACCATGGCGACCACGTTCACCGCCGTCCCCCAGGAGTCGGGAATGCCGTACAGTCGCCGGTAGGTGATGGCCCGCGCTCCGTTCCAGGAGGAAAACACCGCATTGATCGCCATCCGCAGCTGCTCATTGGGATCGTCGGGAAACTCTTTCTTGGTCTCTTCCTTGACCAACGATTTAAAGCTGGCCACGAGGTCGCGTAGCGCGCGCGCATCCAACTGCGTCTCGTGCGTCACGCCCATTTCCTCTTTCTTGTGATTGAGGATCGCTTCAAAATGTTCGCGCGGCACGCCCATCACGATGCTGCCGAACATGGTGATGAACCGGCGATAGCTGTCTTGGGCGAACCGCTCGTTGCGCGTTCTGGCCGCCAAACCTTCCACGGTCTTCGTGGTGAGGCCTACATTCAGCACGGTATCCATCATCCCCGGCATCGAGGCGCGCGCCCCCGAACGCACGGATACCAAGAGCGGCTTTTCCGAATCGCCGAACCCCATCCCCATTGATTTTTCCACCCGCTTCAGCGCCGCCAAGGCCGCATCCCACATACCGGGCGGGTAAGACTTGCCCCGCTTGTAGTATTCCACGCAGGCTTCGGTGGTAATGGTGAATCCCGGAGGCACGGAGATGCCCAGGTTGGTCATCTCGGCCAAGCCGGCGCCCTTGCCGCCCAGCAACTCCTTCATGCTCGACGTGCCTTCCGCCTTGCCGTCTCCGAAGTAATACACGTATTTCTTCGCCACGCCTGCTTCTCCTTTGCGACCACTCAATGCGTTAGTGTCGAATGGCGGTCCGTTCGAGCTGCAACCGATACCGACTGACCAGATACCGCCTGATCATCATGCCGGACACAAGGACCGCCGCGACAAACCCCACGAATCCCATGAGTCGATAGTCCGCCTGAACCTGCCGATCCACATAGTACCGCCCGTCTGGTCCTTGCTTGATCCTGGTGTCTTTGTCGAGTTGGTGCGGCTTGCCCGTGGGATCGGATAAATTGATCCATTCGGAGCAGAGTCGGACGGGATCGGGGGCGCCGGCGAGACGTTGCCATGTGAGCCGAAGACAGATATCCGATTGAGGGTTGAACAGATCCGGCGTTTTCACAAGCTCGTCGAGATTGATGCCGCTCAGCCGGATACCGAACAAGAACACCGCATTGCATACGACGATGAGCACCACCGTGACTCCCAAGGTGAATCGCCGTACCCGCGCATTCCGTGACGCGTCGTCACTCCCGGCGGCGATCGGAACATCCACTGGGGGATGTATGCTCATCTCGTTCCGTCCTGGTTAACTCCCTTGTACCACAATCTGGGAGAAGTCCGCGAACGACATAAAGAGTTCGTCGACTGCCTTGAGGAGCGAGAGGCGGTTGCTGCGGATCGCCGGATCCTCGGCATTCACCATGGCCGCCTCAAAAAAGGCATCGATGGCTGGTTTGAGTCCGACGAGCGCATCCAGCGCCTCAACGTATCGTCCGGCCTGCAGATGCGCAGCCATTCGCTGCTGCTCCTGCATGCACGCGTGCAAGCGGCCCTCGGAGGGATGCTCAAACCGATCGGGATCGACCGGCTGGCGATCCCACTGCTCTTTTTCAACCAAGCGGTGCGCCCGTTTAAAGCCGACGATCAGCGGATCGAACTCCGCGCGCGCCGCCATCTTTTGAAGCGCCGTCATGCGCTGGAGGAGATCCCGAAGATCGAGCGAGTGCCGGTCCGCCACCTTCAAGACCGCATTCATCACATCGTCACGCAACCCATGGACCGTTCTGCCATAATGCCGCAGGCGTTCAAACAAGAAGTCCGCCAAGCGCTGTCGGCCATCCCCCCCGGATACCGGTGCGGCTTTAAAACCGGCCTCGGCTACGATCGATTGGGCTTTCTGCACCGCCTCACCGAAGTGCTTGAACGTTGCGCCTTCCAGCAAAATGCGCACAATCGCCGTGGCATGGCGGCGCAGCCCGAAGGGATCCTCCGAACCGGTCGGCACGATGCCGACATGAAAAAATGCGGCGAGCGAATCCAACCGATCGGCCAGCGATAAGACTTGGCCCTCGATCGTCTTCGGCAATTGGCCTTCGAGCGACCTCGGCAGATACTGCTCCCGAATGGCCCGGCTGACTGCGGCTGATTCGCCGTCATGCTTGGCATATTCCCCGCCCATGATGCCCTGCAATTCGGGAAACTCGCCGACGATGCCGGTCAGCAGATCGGCCTTGCACAAGGC
>CAYNLM010000013.1:0-41482 GCA_964398045.1 uncultured Nitrospira sp.
GGAACGGTTGCAGGATGCGCCAGCCTTGCCCATCTGAAATGCGCCCGCAATAGTAGGGGTCCGGCAACGTCACGAGGTTGTACCCTTTCGGCTTCGGGACCGTCCCCTCCAGGGTGATCGTACCTGTGATTGTCCCACCGTCAGTCACGGTGATTTCCTCATAGGCCCAGGCGGACGAAGCAGTGCCCATTATAAGTATGAAGATTGCCGGGAGCAGAGAGCCACGATTAGTCATGATGAATCCTCTTGTGATGATGAGAGCCCATCCCTTCCATTCCGCTTACGATGGGCGGGTTCCTTTCTGACGATGCACCGAATCCACAATGCGTTGAATCGTGTCTGCAGTCAAGTCCCTGATCGTGATATGCGCTTCGTCATCGCCGCTGAACGTACAGAGCGCGATGGTAAAGCAATCCGTCCCTCCACGAATGATCTTCAGCGCGATGTTGGATTGATGGCAGTGTACACCGACGAAGAGGCAGACATCGATCTTGTTTTTCCAGATGGTCAGATTCGGATGGTTCGGGTTGATCTCCTTCTCAGCCACAATTTTTGGATACTTCGGGCGGTAGTCGGCCATCGGAATGAGTTTGGCGGGAACGGCTTCGGCCAGGGCCTTCACGACTTTGGACTCGCGCGCCGCCTGCTCGTTCCAGGCCCAAAGCACCAACGGCCCAGGGAAGATCGTCGGGTTTTTGGCGTGGATCAGCCGGCGTGCCGTTTCGTCGATGGCCGCCTGTTCCGGCACCCGTTTGCCCATGACGAGCCCTTCGCCCTTCGAAGGTCCGACGATTCCCTTGTTCGATACGGATGGCGGAAGATACCCTTCAGGCCCAATCGTCATTTCATACGGTTTCATTCGTTCAGCCCCTTTCCATCGTGGTTTATACGGCGCCCAACCCTTCTCGAAGAAAAATATCCATCAGCGTAAGCGACGTACCAGGCTGCGGGGTCAGCAGCGTGGGCTCGAATGAAAATCCCCCCCGCAG
This sequence comes from uncultured Nitrospira sp., assembly GCA_964398045.1. Taxonomy (GTDB): domain Bacteria; phylum Nitrospirota; class Nitrospiria; order Nitrospirales; family Nitrospiraceae; genus Nitrospira_D. The sequence goes on from CAYNLM010000013.1 coordinate 990, forward strand.
CCGATCCCAATAGCCCTGGGTCTGACCTGATTCGACGAGGACGACTCGACCGACGGTTTTTGCAAACGCCTCCATGGCCTCGAACGGAAAGGGCACGATCAGTTTGGGATAGAACCCGGCCACCCGCAGTCCGAAACTCCGGCAGAGCGCCACGGCATCTCGAACCACGCCCTGCGCCGCTCCCCAGGCGACAAACCCGACGTCCGCTTCGGCGTCTCCATCTGGGTCGGTCGCGGCGACCGAATCAGGGTGATCGGGTGCAGCTGTGTCCGGCGCGAGGACGTTCCTGCGCCGAATCATGTCGCCCAAATCGCATAGGTCGACACTTTGATGGCGGAGCGCGATGGTATCCTCGATTAGAATCCCCACACCATCGCTCAGTCCGCTGCGAATGAGATCGTGTCCCGCAATGACCAGCTTGAGGGCATCGGGAATGTCCGCAGCCACGAAGACTCTCGGAGACTCGAAGCCCTCGAGACACGTCGCGATAGCGGAATCGTTTCCCCGGAGTAAGGCCATGACCTTGCCCTGCGGTCCTCGATACGCTTGTACGCCCGGATGCCTGTCGCTCTCGAGCACCGACACTATGGAGCCTGCCATCCTCATGTGGCGGGCGATCCACTGGGCCGGAAATCGGGCCAACTCCGTGCCGCATTGAGTCCCGCATTCGCAGGAACTGGCCGAGAACCCCGCCAGAATCGCTTGCTCAGGGCTGAGGAGGAGCCGGCCGCACTCTCCTTCGGCGGTAGGGAGCGGCAGCGAATAGACATCATGCTTTTTGAGCGCGCGCTGGGCGAAGTCCCATCCTGCTGCGAACGACCTGGGCGCGGCGACCAACGAGGCAAAACGGCGGAAAGCCTCTTCAGGGATGCCGAGCAAGTGCAACAGGGCGCCGAGTGAGGCGATTCCCTTACCCAGCAGCCCTTCTGTGCATTGAGTACTGAGCTCGACGAGAGGAATCGGATAAGCAATCACCCCTTCAGGCAGTGTGGGGGAGAGCCTTGGTTCTGTCGGAGGTTCCCAGAGGAGCACGCTTCCCGGCTGGAGATTGAAGCGCCAGAAGTCCGGGACGGCATCAGTCAAGTGGACCAAAATGTCGCATCCGTGTCCCATCGAGAAGAACGGACGAGCGGCGATACGAATACCCAACACAAAGTCGCCACCGTCTTCAGTGAATTGTCCTGCTTCGGCCATCACGGCGAAGCCTCGATCAACGAGAAATTGGGCGATCGGGGCCCACTCTTTGAGGAGAGCCGACGCGCCGGGTCCCACGATCTTGACGATGAGATCGAAGTCTTGACCGGAACGAGCAGGCAGCCACGCTGTCAATGGAGCCATATCACTCGACTGCATCACTGAACGCGATAGGCATTGCGCACTTCCTTGAGGCCGGAGACGCTGAGCCATTGCACGGAATACCCCTGTAGAAAGAAATGGTCGTACACGGCCGACAAAAAAGCGTGCCCGTCCCTTGGATGCATCAGACGCCCTTCCCAGTTCCAGACTCCCCGGCGCAGCGTGGCCTGCAATCCCGCATGGCTCGTCGTAATGGCGCCGGTCGCCAGATCGAACCAGACGAGGGCCGTGACACCTCTTGGACAGTGAACCACCACTATGTCGGCATGCTCAGACATCTGTTCCAGTTCTTCTGATGGTTGCCGCGATGCTCATCGTGACCGGGTCTCACAGGTCGGACTGCAGGGGACGGCCTGACCGCTGCCGACAGCGGGCCACCCCTTCACGGGCCCTGAGACTGTTCGGGTCGCAGGCTAAGACCGCGTTCCAGTTAAACAAGGCCTCCTCATGCTGCCCCAACCGTTCAAGCAGCGCCGCGAGGTCGCCTCGCGCCGAGACATCTGTCGGACAGAGGGCCAGTGCGTCCTGAAGGCGACTCAGTCGGACGACCCATTCATCGCTCGATTCATCCTGCATACAAGATTTGGCCGTTGGTCCGGTCCGTGCGGCTCGCTTTCTTCCCAATCGTGATGCTCCCTAAAGGGGACGCGGATCGATGCGCTCAATCCCGCGGTTCGCGCGGATCTGCGTGCCGGTCAACCGGACGGTCTTTCCGTCCTTCGGCATCTCGACGCCGAGATCCTTTCGAACCGTTCGAAAAACATTGATGATGTGGTTCATGCGCGTCACGTCGAGATCCTGCACGCTGAGCATGGCATCCTCGTGAATGTCGTGGCAGAACGCGATGGTGAGGCAGTTGGTTCCCGCCCGTACCATACGGAGCGCTAAATTGGCGTAGTGGCAATGGATACCGATGAACAAGGCGACCTCGATCTTATTTCCCCAGATGGTGAGATTGGGGTGGTTGGGATTGATGCCCTCCTCCGGATCGATTTTGGGATACTTGGGACGATAGTCCGGCATGGGAATGATCATCACGTTCGGAATTTCCGCCGCCAGCTTCAACAGCGCCTGTCCTTTGGCGATCCATTCAGGATGCCAGGCCCAGCAATACAGGGGACCCGGAAAGATCGTCGGATTCTTGCGGGTGTAAAGTTGTCTGGCCGCCTCCGCAATCACGTCGTCTTCGGGAGCATGTCGGCCATAGAGAAGCCCGGATCCGGAATCAGGATGGGTGACACCCAGCTCCATGGCCGATGGAGGATGAAACCCGGCGGGTCCCACGTTGATGATTCGATCGTTACTGCCGGCGGTCGCTGGATTCATCCGTGCCTCCTACTCCTTGCGTTCTCCGTGTGTCTGCTGAAAGCCGGTAAGACTCTTCTCGGCGGGAGTGGCCGCATCAGGAAAGACGTGACCTTCCCCGGCGCCCTGTTTTGATTGACAGGTGCTCGGCCGCACATAAATCGTATCCGCTTCCAATGGATCTGCATCATTGCAATAGCTCAGCTCCACAAACTCTCCGACCTGAAGCTCGGGAAGGCCGATCCGTTGGGTCCCCCGTGCAATCAGCGTCTCCATCACGACGGTCGCCAGAATGCGAATCGCCACGCCCGGGAACATGACGGCTCGGACTTGGACCTGACCTCGGGTCGCATCAACACATTCAATGGCGCCCCACACCGTCGGCATGTGGTCGTTCTCTCGATCGGCCGGTTAATCCCCCAAAAGACCGTATTGAAGAGAAAGGCGGGCCTCTCACCTCTCCATCACATTTCCCCAAACGAGGCCTGCGCCGGTGCCGGCAGAGCGACGAAGATCGGGCACCATTAGTCAGGCCGCCCTTGGCCAAAGAGGCTTCTAAACAGCAACACCATCACAACCGCGGCACAGAGAATCTCCAGCGCGGTGTTGCGACCTTTCATGCTCCATGTTCCACGACAATGAGGTGCAATTGAACCTGTCCGCAGAGATGCACAGCCGATGCCGCGTGGAGACAACCGAGAGAAAATCGAGACCGGATAAGCCTTTCCTCTCGGCATGAGAGAGTGATGGTCACGATTCTGCAAGCGATTCAGCACGCTCGACAGGGCGGTCTGCAAAATCTGCAGTTCATGGCTTCTGGAACAAGGCGGGCGCTATCAGATTTGTCCAGAGAGATCGAAGGGTTGTCTCATTCATGTCAACGCATTCATGCCTGCAAGAATTGCAGGTGGGGCAAGAGCGGGGTGGAGAAGGAGCAACGATGGCCCGGTGAGAGAATGGAACGACGTTTATTCGCGGATGCCGTATTCCTTGATTTTGTATTGCAGAGTTCGGAGGCTGATGCCGAGCAGTTTGGCGGCTTTTTCACGGTGATCGGTCACTTCGGTCAATGTGCGGCGGATGACTTCCTTTTCAATGTCGTCGAGGGTGCTGCCCAGTGTCACGACCATCGTGCGCACGTCTTCCTTGCTGGCTTGGATTTCTTCCGGCAGATGCTGCGGCTGGATGGTGTGGTCCGGCACCGTTACGACCAGCCGTTCGATGAGGTTCCGGAGTTGTCGGATGTTGCCGGGCCAGGCATAGAGCCGCAGCAGCCGCATCGTCTCCCGCGACACCTCTTTCAAGTCCCGTTGGTGCTGCGCGCAGAACTCCCGGAGAAACGTATCGACCAGAAGCGGAATATCGTCCCCTCGCGCGCGCAGCGGCGGGAGTTTGATCGGCACGACGTTCAGCCGATAGTACAGGTCCTCGCGAAACTGGCCCTGCTTGACCGCTTCCTCTAAATTCCGGTTGGTGGCGGCGATAATTCTGGCATCGACCTTCACCACTTTGGTTCCGCCGAGGCGGCGGAATTCCTTGGTCTCCAGCACGCGAAGAAAATCCACTTGGGATTTCAGCGACAGCTCGCCGACTTCATCGAGCAGCAGCGTGCCGCCGTGCGCCAATTCGAACCGGCCGGCCTTGGTGCCCAGCGCGCCGGTGAACGCGCCTTTCTCGTAGCCGAACAACTCGCTTTCGAACAGGTTCTCCGGAAGGGCACCGCAGTTGAGCGTGATAAACGGCCCATTGGCCCGCGGACTTTTGTGGTGAATCGCACGGGCGACGACTTCTTTGCCGGTCCCGCTTTCGCCGGTCAGCAAGACCATGACATCGGTTCCGGCGACCATCTCGACCAGATGATACATCCGTTGCATCGGCTCGCTGTCGCCGACCATCTGCTCATAGCGTGTGCGGGCGGCCAGTCGGTCGCGGAGCCGGCGATTTTCTGTGGCCAGGAGCTGCCGGTCCAGGGCTTTCTCCACCAAGAGAGGAAAGCGCTCGCGGTCGATCGGTTTGGTCAGATAATCGTAGGCCCCCAGGCGCATCGCCTCGACCGCGGTGTCGATGGAGCCGAAGGCCGTCATCACGATGGCTTCCGTCTCGGGCCATTGCTCCTTCAGGCGGCGGAGGAATTCCATGCCTCCCAGACCCGGCATGCGCAAGTCCGTGATGACCAAATCCGCTGGGGCGTCTTCGAGTAAGGCCAGCGCTGCTTCCGCCGTTCCCGTCGCGCGCACCGTATGCCCCAGCTTCTCCAGCATGGTGGTGAGCGCCGAACGGATATTGACTTCATCTTCGACGACGAGAATGTGAGCCTGGTGTGTCATCGGTCGGCTACCAACGATTCTTGCGCGCCGGCGACGGCGGGCAGTCTCAGCACGACGGTCGTGCCGAGACCCGGCTGGCTTGTCACGGAGATCGTCCCTTGGTGGTCCTGCACGATGCGATAGGCGATGGCGAGTCCCAATCCGCTGCCTCCCGTTTTCGTGGTGTAAAACGGTTCGAACAAACGCGACAAGTCCTCCTTCCTGATGCCGACACCGCTGTCCTGCACGGTCAATTCCACCCACCCTTTCCCGTCCGATTCGAGTCCCCTCACGAGCACGTGACAGACGCCGCCATTCGGCATCGCTTGAAACGCATTGACGAGGACATTCACCAAGACCTGGCTGATCTCCGTTTCGTCACCGATCAGTGACGGCAACCGGTCGGGTGCCTTGGTGATGAGCTGAATACGACGGTCCTGTGCTTCATAGTGCAGCAGCGAGAGGATGTGAGAAATCAGCTTGTGCGTGTCGATCGCCTGCAGAGGGACGGAGCCGGGGCGGGCGAACTTCATGAAATTGTCGAGAATAGCGGACAGCCGGCGAGTTTCCGCGTTCAGGACTTGGAGGTATTTATCCTGGGCCGCCGACAGCGCGTGATCGCCTCGCAGCTCCTCTTCGAGCAGGTGCAGATTCAAGTCGATGGCGCTCAGCGGGTTGCGCAGCTCGTGCGCCACTCCGGCCGAAAGCGTATGCAGCCCCGCCAGCTTGTCCGCGACCCGTACGCGACGTTCCAGATCGAGCAGGTCCGTGACGTCCTTGAGCAGCACAATCACGCCGGCCGGCCAGCCGTCATCTCCGGTCAGGTCGGCCGTCGTGACGCGGATCGTGCGAGTGTGATCGCCGGTGCGGTAGGGCATGTCATGATGCTCGACGTGGCGATTGCTCTGAAGGGCCCCGTCGAGCACGATGCGCATCATCTCGCCTTCGGGAAAGGCCTGGTCGTAAGGCCGGCCGAGCAATGCCTCCGTTGAGCGTTTCAGCGTGGCGACGGCGGAAGGATTGACGGCCGTCACCTGACCGGCCCGGTTGACGGTCAGGATGCCGGTCGGAATACTTTCCAAAATGTTCCGCGCGAGCCCCTTCACTTCCTCAAGGGTCCTGCGGGTGTTCGTGTCGTGCTGGAACGTGATCACCGCCGTAATTCCTATGGCACTCAGAAGGAACAGCAGGACCGAAATGGCGATGAGATCGTGACGAGACTGCCAGAGGCCCCCAAAGAGTCCCGTCGACGGCTTTCCTTCGGTCAGCCCCTGCACCAGCAATTGCTCGTGCTGCAGACTGAACAGCAAGAGCACGGCCACCGCGAGGGCAAGAATCAGGAGGACCGCGGCGATCAGCCGCAGGGGGACCTTTTGAAAAAGGATTGTTTCAGGGGAAGGCCGAAACATGCTGGCTCACATTCGTCGGGTTCGTCTGATGCTACCACGGCCATGGAGGACTGTATACCGCCGAACCTTCACCTTTCTGCACGCCCCACGAGCACCCTCCGGTCGACAAAGGTGTCGATGGCCGGATCGTTGGTGATGAAAATCGCCGTCCAGGATTCCTCTTTCGAGCACAGCCGTCGGAGAAGGACTCGCCTCACATCCGGCTCCATGTTGTGCAGCGTGCCGTCGAAGATCAGCAGGGGCGGCCGCGTCACGATGGCACGGGCCATCAAGATACGGAGGATTTGACTCTTGGTGTACTGCGTTCCTCCCGCTTCGACCGGCGTCTCGAGTCCATGAGGCATCCGGTCGATTTCGTCTTCGAGTTCGACGAATCGAATGGCCCACCGGAGATCCTCGAAGTGGATCGATGTGCGTCCGAGCGAAATGTTCTCTTCCAATGTGCCGCCGAACAGAGTCGGCTGGGAATCCAGCACGAGTCCTCGAGCTCCATTGATGTAGTCCATCGTCACTTCGCGGAGATCCACATCGTTATACCGGACGACCCCTGCGGTCGGCCGATAAAGGCCGGCGAGCACGAGAGCCAATGTCGACTTCTGCGTGCTGGATTGAACGAGTATCGCCAGTTTTTCCCCCTGAGCGATTTCGACATTGAAATGCTCCAAGAGAGGGGGGGAATTGGGGTATGCGAATGACACTTCTTTGCACGTGAGGTGGACGCCGCAAATTGCAGGATCCGGCAGATGGGTGCTGGTTCCCATACCAAAGGCTTCGTGTTTGGGCAAGGCGAAGACGCGATCCAGTTCGCCCAACGACGTCAGAACATAAGTCATCGCATAGATCCGGCGAGTCACCGTGTCTAAATTCAGAAGCAGGGTGCCGACGATCACCTCGGCGGCCACAAACTGTCCCAGCGTAATCTGCCCGGCTGATAGCAGCCAGCCGCCGAGGCCGATCATACCGCTGTGACAGACGGCTTCCCAGACGACGATGCTGCGATATTGGCGCCAGGTAAGAGTGTTGGCTCGTGCCCGTCGTGCGGCCAAGTATTCGTCGAGGAGGCCGTCCGTTTTCCCGAGCAGAAACGGCGCGCTCCGGCTCGCTTTGAAATGGAGCCGATTGTTGGCGATGTCTTGAATCCAGGTCATGACGTCGTAATTCTTTTCCGAGACGGTTTTGGTGGCCCGGACTCCGCCTTGACCAGAGACGACGGCGATGAGCACGAATCCGCCGAGGAGAAAGGTATTATAAACGAGAAAATTCGGGTGGTAGAAAACGAGGATGGTCATGCCTGTCAGGCCTGATACCAGGACGTTAATCACATCAACCAGGACGACGATGATGGCTCGCGCCAGCAACTCGGCTTCCATGAAGCGATAGGCCTGTGTAGGCGTGAAGGCTTCTTGCCTGATGCGCGGCAAGTGTTCCGTCATGGCGAGGGCGATACGGACATAGAGCCGTTGAAACAGCGTCTCCACGGTGCTGGTTTGCAAGACTCGGAAAAAGCCGATAAACAGAAGGCCGATCAGCATGATCAATGCGAATGTGACGATCATGATCGGCTCGATCGCGTAAGCAAACGTGTTCGTCAGTTCCTGAACGGTGAGCGGAACGACCAGAGAGAAGATCCCGATGGCGACCGCATACGAGACAAGGATGGCGAGGACGCGGGTTTCGAGGTCAATCAGGAGGCCGAGACGAGCAAGTTCGGCCCATATTGTGCTTCTGGCCGGCTTCACCGCGACTGAGGGTTTGGGCATGGAAGTTGTTGAGCTGCGACGCGTCTCATGAACGGGATGCCGTGCACGTGATCTGAGGTAAGGCTGTCTGGATCAACACGGAACGGTGATCAGAAGACGCGGCTCTCGATCAAGTACGCGCAAGTACACAATGAGGGCCTTACCTCTTCGGGTTCGCTGGTTGGGCGGCAGTTCCCCGCCGGCGTGTTAAGCGGTCGCAGCACTCCTGACAGAGCTCCTGCAAGGTGAGATCGTCAAAAAAGAGTGCTGTGGAACGGCGGGCGCACCGGTCGCAATACTTGACTCCTATGGATTGGGCCTCGTTCGAAACGTTGGAAGGATTCTTCACCTGTGACCTCCATTTGTTTTGTTCGCACTGAGAGTTCGACCGATTCTCTTTAGTCGACCTGTCGCTCGCTAGGCGCAATACCCATCTTCGATGGCGAATCACTAAACAGTCACCTCATCAAAAAAAACCGCCGCCGGACATCTCGATCATCGCCGCCCGAGGTGAGTCCAATCGCCATGCATGAATCCCCCTATCTCCCCACAATAGATAAAGCAATACCGGTGCCTCAGCCAAGCACTCATCCACCGCCTGTGCATGTCGTTGAAATCTAGAATAAGCCAAACATAAGAGAAGCTTCAGAGGCGGACAGAGGAAGCGTTGTGGATCTCCACTTTCACGCAACCTGCAAAGATTGCAGGCTCCGAGAAGAACCCTGTGCGATTGAGTGTCTGTTGGACTTCTTACCTGGTGTGGCGGGGGCTTCGGCGCCAACGTCGATCTCTATTTGCTTGGCGGCTGGATAGCCGCCGGTGAGGAAAATGCAGCCATCTAAGACGGATCAACTCTCTCCACATGCGGGCTACAACATCATCAGGATGGGTCTCTAGAACTCGCCGACATTGTTCAAGCGCCTTCGCATACCGCTCATTCGCTGCAAGCAGGAAAATCAGGTAGTAGGACAGCTCGCGATTCCCAGGCTGGCGAGCAATGAGCCATCGAAGTTTCGCCTCTTCCTCTGTGATCCGGGCTTGATAGAAAGGACTGGACTGAGGATGGTTGTCGTGTCTCATACCCATGTCAGACCCTTTCGGCCTTGTGTAGAAGGGATCAGGCTTACTGTGACTGCGCATGCTCTAGGCATGTGTTCACAGAGCAAAAGCTTGTTCCAGTGATCGAAGACAAAGTCGAGATTTAGGGTAACCGCACCGCTCGCAAGGATTATCGGGAGGTTCTATGTCGAATCGTTCGAATTCGCTCATTGGAACCCGTTCCTCATTCCCCTATCTTATTGATCTGCCGGCAGAGCTTGACTCGGGCCATGCTCGGCCTGGTAATGGCCGCTCGATTTTTGGCAACGGTGGGATGCATTCAGCGCAATACACTCGTTGAGTGTGGTTATCCCATATTCCCATGCTTAGAAATTTCCCGCAGGCAGCACAGATCAACGATGCCATATTCAAAATTCCAACCCATGCATTGACCGCATATCACCTCATCCATAACAACAATATGCAACTCGAATAAGCAACTCGCATGCCCTCCACTGTCGCATGGGAGATAGAGGTATTATTAAGGTGTTAGAAGAAGAGCATTGTCCCGTAAGATGATCAGAGGTTTTGTTTGAAGAAGAGTCTGCAACCTTTGCACCAGGCATGGGACGTTCGGTCAATGCTCTTTCATTTAAACTTGGGAACTTGAGCGTGATTCGAAAAGCGGTTAGTGACGCATCCTGATGCAAAAACTGCAGGGGCGGTATAAAACTGCGATCCTGCTGTATCGACCCACTTGAGGTCTGGACTCCGCCAGAGTACATAAGAAGCGAATGCGAGCCGACGTGTGCACACTCACGGTATGATCCGCCTCTTCAATCATCTGCAAGCCTCCATCGGAAGCAAAGTCGTGGTCGCGCTGACCGGCCTCGCCCTGGTCGGATTCGTCGTCTTTCACATGCTGGGGAATCTTCAGGTTTTCGAAGGGCGCGAGGCGCTGAACGCGTACGCGGCCTTCCTGCGGGAAATGCCCATCCTCTTATGGACGGCGCGAGGGGGGCTCCTGGCGCTGGTTGTGATCCATATCTGGACGGCCATTAAGTTGGCATTGCATAACCGCCGGGCGCGTCCCGTCGGGTATGCCGTACGCGACTATCGCCAGGCGTCATGGGCGTCCCGGACGATGGCCGTCACCGGCACGCTCCTGCTGCTGTTCATCGTGTTTCATCTGCTGCATCTGACCGTCGGGGTGGTGGACCGGTCCTTCACGGAAGGGCTGGACCTGCGCGGCCAACGCGATGTGTACGGTAAAATGATCCATGCCTTCGGCAATCCATGGTTCGTGGCTGTGTACTTAGCCGGGCAGGTCGTGTTGGCGTTGCATCTGAGCCACGGCGTGACCAGCAGTTTTCAGACGTTGGGACTGGAACATCCGGCCCTGAACCGGTTGTTGAAGGCGGCGGGACCCGCCGTCGCTTGGCTGGTGGTGCTGGGCAACGTGGTGATTGTACTCGCGGTGTCGTTTGGAGTCGTCCGCTGATGATCGCGCTGGATTCAAAAGTCCCATCCGGACCGTTGGAGACCAAGTGGGATCGCCACCGGTTCGGCGAGAAACTGGTGAGCCCCAACAACAAGCGGCGCATCAACATTCTCGTCGTCGGGACCGGTCTTGCCGGAGCCAGCGCCGCGTCAACCTTGGGGCAGCTCGGCTATCACGTGGACTGTTTCTGTGTGCAAGACAGCCCGCGTCGCGCCCATAGCATCGCCGCGCAGGGCGGAATCAATGCGGCGAAGAACTATCAGGACGACGGCGACAGCATCGCCCGGCTGTTTTACGACACGATCAAAGGCGGCGATTTTCGTTCCCGCGAGGCGAACGTCTATCGGCTGGCGCAAGTCAGCACCCAAATTATCGATCAATGTGTGGCGCTCGGCGTGCCCTTTGCGCGCGAATACGGAGGGCAGCTCGCCAATCGCTCGTTCGGCGGCGTGCAGGTCTCGCGGACCTTCTACTGTCGCGGACAGACCGGGCAGCAGCTGTTGCTCGGCGCCTATTCGGCGCTCTGCTGGCAGGTCGAACGCGGACAAGTACGGATGCACCCGCGCACCGAGATGCTGGACGTAATCGTGATCGACGGCCATGCGCGCGGCATTGTCGTGCGCGATCTGGTGACCGGGCGCATCGATGTGCACACCGCCCATGCCGTTGTGCTGGCGACGGGCGGCTACAGCAACGTGTATTACTTGTCGACGAACGCCAGCAGCAGCAACGTGACGGCGACCTACCGAGCCTGGAAACAAGGCGCGGCCTTCGCCAACCCCTGCTTTACGCAGATCCATCCCACCGCCATTCCACCGAGCGAGGAGCACCAAGCGAAACTCACGCTGATGTCCGAGTCGCTGCGCAACGATGGCCGGCTGTGGGTGCCGCTCGCCCAGTCGGATCGTCGGCCGCCGGAGCAGATTCCGCCCGCCGAGCGGGATTATTTTTTGGAACGGCGTTACCCGCGCTTCGGCAATCTTGTGCCGCGCGACGTGGCGTCCCGCGCGGTGAAGGCGATGTGCGACGACAAGCGCGGCGTCGGGCCGGGCGGGCATGGGGTCTATTTGGATTTCAGCGATGCGATCAGCCAATTGGGGATCGAGGTCGTGCGGGAACGATACGGAAACCTCTTCGAGATCTATCAGCGGATCACCGGCGAGGACGCGTATCGTGTGCCGATGCGCATCTACCCAGCGCCGCACTACACGATGGGAGGATTGTGGGTCGACTATAACCTCATGAGCACGATCCCGGGCCTGTTCGTCGTCGGCGAGGCCAACTTTGCCGATCACGGGGCGAACCGTCTGGGAGCCAGCTCTTTGATGCAGGGGCTCGCCGACGGCTATTTCATTCTGCCCTATACCATCGGTCACTACCTGGCGACCACGATCAACAAACCTATTCCGCAGCGTCATCCCGATGTGGAGCGAGCGGTGGAGCGGGTGAAGACTCGCGTTGCGAAACTGCTGCAGGGACAGAAGCGGCGCACGGCGGCCTCCTTCCACCGCGAGTTGGGCCGCATTCTCTGGGACCACTGCGGCATGGCGCGAAACCGCGAGGGGTTGACCCTGGCGCTCAAGTCGATCCCCCCCTTGCGGGAAAAGTTCTGGCGCGATGTCGCGATCCCCGGGTCCGGCGAAACGTTCAACCAGGAGCTGGAGTATGCCGGGCGCGTCGCGGACTATTTGGAATTTGCCGAACTGCTGTGTCTCGACGCGTTGGAACGGGAAGAGTCGTGCGGGGCGCACTTCCGGGAAGAACATCAAACGCCCGACGGAGAGCCGAAGCGGGACGACAGCCGGTTCGCTCATGTCGCGGCCTGGGAATATGTCGAGCAGGGCCGGCCGGTCCTGCACAAGGAGCCGCTGAGGTTCGAATTCGTCACTCCCTCGACGAGAAGCTATCAGTGAAGACGTGAGGAGTGAAGCGTGAAACGTTAGAGGCAGAGGGCGCCGAGAATACCAAAATGAAGTTCACTTTAAAGATTTGGCGGCAGCGGAGTCCGGGTGATGCAGGCCGGTTCGTGACGTACTCGATTGACACTGTGAGCCCCGACATGTCGTTCTTGGAAATGTTGGACGTCCTCAATCAGCGGCTGGTGCTGCAAGGGGAAGAGCCGGTGGCGTTTGAGTACGACTGCCGCGAAGGCATCTGTGGCAGCTGCTCGCTGGTGATCAACGGCGTGCCGCACGGCCCGGATCGCGGCATTGCGACGTGCCAGTTATACATGCGCCGGTTCTCCGACGGCGCGGCGATCACGATAGAGCCGTGGCGGGCGAAGGCCTTTCCGATCGTGAAGGATCTGGTGACGGATCGGAGCGCCCTCGATCGGATCATCCAGGCCGGGGGCTACATCTCCGTCAACACCGGCGGGGCGGTGGACGGCAACGTCATTCTCATTTCCAAGGACCGGCAGGAAACCGCCATGGACGCCGCCTCATGCATTTCTTGCGGCGCCTGCGTGGCGGCCTGCAAAAATGCATCGGCCACCCTCTTCGTCGCCGCCAAGGTGTCCCACCTCGCCTCTCTGCCCCAGGGAGAACCGGAACGCACGCGCCGGGTCACGGCCATGATGGATGCGATGGACCGGGAAGGGTTCGGTTCCTGCGGCAATCAAAACGAATGCGAAGCCGTCTGCCCCAAAAGCATCAGTGTGCGCTTCATCGCCCAGCTCAATCGGGAATATCTCCGTGCCGGCATCATCCAGTCCGGGTCTCGCCTCTCGCAGGAAAGTCCCCACGCGGAGTCCGACTAGCCTTAGGATCACACCATTCGCGTAGGCCTTGCTGATCGCGCTGCCGACATCGCATCTCATCTGCATGAGATGGCAATCAGCTTGACTGTAGGGGAAAGCCCTTTATAGTGCGGTCATAGGAACACTCACCGCGCTAGAGGAAGTTGATGAGTCGTCAGCTTGCGTGTCCGCAGTGTCGGAAGGATGGCGTGCTGCGATCCCGTCCGCAGTCTCCCCGCGAGCATGTCGCCGCGCTGATGTTCATCGTCCCGTTTCATTGTCAGCACTGCAGCCACCGGTTTCTCGCCTGCCGGCTGGGGTTGGATCAGCCTCAGCATCCCATGGATCGCCGCGAGCATCTCCGCATTCCGGTCCGGTTGTTTCTCTCCTTCTCAGGCGGAAAAGTGCGCGGGGAGGGTACCGTGATGGATCTCTCGATGGGAGGCTGCATCATCAAGAGCGAGACGCAGGTGCATGTGGACGATATTTTTTATCTGGAGATCGCCATTCAGGATCAAGAGCAGCCGATCGAAGTTGCCGCGATGGTCCGATCAGTCAGCGCCCGCGGCATCGCATTCAAGTTTCTGCGGAAAGCCCAGGAGAACAAACGTCTGCTGGCTTTCATCCAATCGAACGCCGGATCCACCTCTTCCGTCCTCACCAAAGCCGTCGAACCGACGGTCTCCGGCTCAGCGCACTAATCACCGTCGCTATGCCGATCCGATGGTGTGGTCGGATCAATGCTAAATGGGTGTTTCCCAAGCGGAGGGCAGCGGATGATCCGTGATCAGCCGCTCATGCTCTGCCAGGTCGTACGCTTCGATGGAGAAGTCATTTCGATCCATCGGCTCCGCGCACATCGGCGAGCAGAGAAAATCGATCAAGGCCTGCGCCTTGTCTTGCGTGGAAAACCGGCAGAGGCCATGTTCCGGCATCCCGGACGACGGGTGCCAGAAGGCCAGGTGGATCGCGCTGCCCTGGTAAATGCCGAGGGTGCGGTGCCGGACTTGGAATCCGCCCGGTAAATGGGACGAGCGCTCAAGCGACATGGAAGACTGCGACCTCCGTTACTTCATGGGGGAGCCCATGATAGCATGAGAGGCGGAGTGAGCCCCAGCATCCTGCCAATGCGACCAGCAGAGAGGAGCCAGTTATGAGCCAACGACACCTGACGCCTGCCGCCATCGCGCTCGTCATCGGCCTGTCTCTTTTGACCGGCTGCGGGTACAACGACCTGCAAGGGTTGGACGAAGACACCAAAGCGGCGTGGAGCGAAGTCATCAATCAATACCAACGGCGCGCCGATTTGATTCCCAACCTGGTGCAGACGGTCAAGGGCTATGCGGCGCATGAGAAAGGGACGCTGGAGGGGGTGGTCGAAGCACGGGCCAAAGCGACCAGCGTGCAGGTGACACCGGAGACATTGAGGGACCCTGCGGCCTTCGAGCAGTTTCAAAAAGCCCAGGCGAGCCTGTCTTCCGCGCTCGGACGCCTGATCGCGGTGGCCGAGAACTATCCGAACCTGAAAGCCGATCAAAATTTCCGCGACTTGCAGAGCCAGCTCGAAGGCACGGAGAACCGCATTGCCGTCGCCCGTAAGCGCTACATTGATCGCGTGGCGGAATACAATAAAATGGTCCGCTATTTCCCCACCAATTTGACGGCCAAGTTCCTCTTGCACGTGGAAGAGAAGCCGAACTTCACGGTGGCTGATGAGAAGGCCGTCGCGAAGCCGCCGGAAGTGAAATTTTAGAACAGGCCAAGGTGGAGGCTCAGGCTGGAGCGAACGAAAAAAGTGCAGTACTCGCACGGTTTCGCCTCAGCCGTCTCTTCGGCTGTGGCCTTCGCCTCAGCCTTAACCTTTGCCTCCCTTGTCTCCGCCCTCGACGTGCCCCCGCTCACCGGCCGCATCGTCGATCTCGCGCAGGTCCTGCCGGCCGACGTGGCCGCCGGACTCGCGCATGAATTGGAAGCCCACGAGGCGAACACCGGCAACCAAGTCGCCGTGCTGATTCTCCCGTCGCTCGACGGAGAACCGCTGGAATCGTTTTCCCACCGTGTCGCGACCACGTGGGCGCTGGGGAAAAAAGGCACGGACAACGGCGTGCTGCTGCTCATCGCGCTCCGCGAACGCAAAGTGCGCATCGAAGTCGGCTACGGGCTGGAAGGCACGCTGACCGATCTTCGCTCCTCCCGCATTATTCGGAACGAGATCGTCCCGCGGTTCCGGGCCGGCGATATGGCGGGCGGGATTGCGGCAGGAGTCCGGGCCATTCTGAAAACGATCGAGAGCGGTGAACCGGTGGAGCCGGCCAACCCGACGGCAGAAGCGGCGCCCGCCATCCAGTATGTGTTCATCGGCATCGTGGTCGGAACATTGGCCGGCCTGATTTTGAGCCAAGGCCTACAGCGCACGCGCGCTTTTTTGGGCAGTCTCCTTGCGTTTCTCATTGCGCAATTCGGCAGCCTGGTATTGGGTATCGTGGCCGCGGCCATCACGGCCTTCCTGCTCATGCTGTTCCTGCAGGCAGGACGAGGCGGCGGACGAGGACGCCATCTCGGCTGGGGACCGGATGTGGCGTGGTCCGGGGGTGGATGGGGCGGTGGATTGGGCGGCGGGTTCAGCGGTGGTGGAGGCGACTTCGGCGGAGGCGGAGCCTCGGGAGATTGGTGATGCTGTCATTTACGGATGAAGAGCGGGAGCGGATCAAGCAGGCGGTGCAGCAAGCGGAACGGCGAACGACCGGCGAGATCGTCCCCATGATCGTGCCCTCGTCGGCCCGATATCGCGAGGCAGGCTATCGCACGGGACTCATCCTGGGCTGGCTCACCTTGGCGGTCCTGTTGACCATCGAGACCTATTGGTTGCCGTGGGGCTGGCATGCGGGTAACGCTGGGTGGCTGCTCTTGGCCGTCATTGGCGCGTATGGAGTAGGCGAATGGTTGGGGACCTTTCCAGCGGTGATCCGCCTGGTCACTTCCCGCGAGCGTATGGCGTACAAAGTGAAGCTGCGCGCGCAGCAGGCGTTTTATCAGCACGGATTTCAGAATACCAAGGGCCGCACCGGTATCTTGATTCTCGTCTCTCTGTTGGAACATCGCGTGCATGTGTTGGCCGATAAAGGCATCAATGACTGCGTGCCCGCCGGCACGTGGGAAGGCTTGGTCAGCGGCATCGTCGAGGGTATCAGGAGCGGCAAACCGACCGACGCCATCTGCGCCGCCATTGCGCGCTGCGGCGAACTGCTTGCGAGCCGGTGTCCGGCAGGACCGGGGGGCAATCCCAACGAGTTGCCGGACCGGCTCATTCAAGAACCGTGATGGTGGAGAATGGTTCATCTCAGCACCGACCAGCTTACACCTTCGTCTTCTTTATACAGAAAGTGACATCAGCTTCTCTCCTGACATAGCGGTGACATGTCTTATCGCTTTGGCTATACTCGATCCACACAAGACGGTTTGAAGGACTTAGTCGCATGGCGATTCTCGAAAAGGTCACGATAAGAGGCTTCAAATCACTTCGTGAGCTCAGAGACTTTGAGTTGAGGCAACTCAACGTGTTAGTCGGGTCCAATGGGGCTGGAAAGAGCAACTTCGTCGATTTCTTCCGTTTACTGAGGGCGATGGCAGAGGAGGCTCTGGCGACGTTCGTTCTCGAACGAGGTAAAGCGGATGCCTTCCTGTTCAATGGTCCAAAGGTTACAAATCAGATATCTTCTCATTTGATCTTCGGTAAGAATGAATATCGATTCAGTCTTAGTCCAACAGTCACTGGTGAGCTTATCGTAGCTCTTGAGGAAGTCCTCTATCGGGGGGGTGGGAGTTGGACTGTTAAGACGCGTGGGAAACAGGAGTCCGGTTTAAAGAGCTGGAAGGGCGAAAGCAGCAGCTGGGGCTCATACGCGGGTCCTGCACATTACGTCTACGAGTCGGTTTCGAGCTGGGTTGTCTATCACTTTCACGATACAAGCAACACCGCGCCCGTTCGCCGTGATCAGCCGCTTCGAGACTGGCGGGAACTGCAGCCGAACGCAGGCAACGTCGCGGCTTTCTTATATCATTTGAAAAAGACTTCTCCAGACCACTATGAACAGGTGCGCTATCACGTTCAGCTCATTGCTCCATTTTTTGATGACTTTCTTCTTGAGCCGGAATTGAGTGGTTCTGCCGAGCTGATCAGACTTGAATGGCAACAGAAGGGCAGCCCGATGCCGATGCAGCCATATCAATTTTCTGATGGTACAATCCGATTTATCTGCCTGGCAACTGCATTGTTGCAACCGAAGCCACCTGCCACTATCGTTATCGATGAACCAGAGCTAGGGCTTCATCCATTTGCCCTGGGTGTCTTGGCAAACATGCTTCGACAAGCATCCGAACGAGCCCAGATCATTGTAAGTACCCAGTCGGCACAACTCTTGGACGCGTTCGACCCTGAAGACGTGATAGTGGTAGACCGTGTTGGAGGGGCATCCGTCTTTCAAAGACTCGATGGAGTCTCTCTGAAGGATTGGCTTGAGGATTACAGCCTGGGACAGGTATGGCAAAAAAACGTTTTCAAGGGAGGCCCTGTCTCTGAATAAAATTTATGTACTTACTGAAGGTCCGACCGAACAAGCCTTCCTGCGTCAGCTTCTTGCCCCAGCGTTAGGCGTCGATGGGATTTTCATCCACGATGTGCAAGTCGGAAGGCCAGGCCATAAGGGTGGTATTCGCAGCTTTGAAGCAGTGAAGGGTGATCTAAAGCGACTGCTCAAACAGGAAGCTGCTGTAAAAGTATCCACCCTGTTTGATCGTTATGGTTTACCTGCAGATTGGCCAGGTTTGGCTGAAAGCAAGATGAAAACGGACGTGGCGCAGGCACACACAACTATATGCGATGCCATGCATCAGCACGTTTGTGCTGAGATGGGAAACAATTTCAGACCTGAACGTTTTGTCCCCTACATCCAATTTTACGAACTGGAAGCTCTGCTGTTCGTCAAGCCGGACATAACCGCCAACTTGCTCGGTAATTCCGCAAGAGAGAGTTGGCTACGAGAGGCGGTTGAGAAAAGTGGGGGTTGCGAGTTTATAAATGACGGCCATGATACAGCACCATCGAAGAGGATAGGGAAGTGGTTCCCTAACTACAAGAAAGGAAGGGGCGTCAATGCGCACCTGCCGCATATTTGCATTGCTGTAGGATTAAATGAGCTACGTTCTGGTTGTCCGATGTTCGACAACTGGATCAAAAATCTTACAGCCGCGTAGGTTCTTACCTGCCATTCGATAGACTGTCGCGGAAGCTTCCGTTAGAATCCCGCCCCATGCCCGATCCGACCACCGCCCAGACCTCTGCAGCGGCGACGCAGGACTCACATCACTCTGTCCTGCAGGCGGCCGGCATCGTCGGCGTGGCCACGTTCTCCAGCCGCATCCTCGGTTTCATCCGGGACATGGTGTTGGCGCGACTGTTCGGCGCCACTCCGGCCGCCGACGCCTTCTTTGTCGCCTTCCGCATTCCCAGTCTCCTGCGGGAATTATTCGCCGAAGGGTCCATGTCTTCCGCCTTCATTCCGGTGTTCACCGAATACCGCACCCTGCGGAGCAAGCAGGCGGCCTGGGAATTGGCCAGCGCGGCCTTCACCACGTTGTTGACGATCGTCACCTTCGTCACTCTTTTAGGGATAGTCGCAGCGCCCTGGCTTGTGTCCATGCTGGCGCCCGGTTTTCAGGCTGATCCGGACAAGCTGAAGCTCACCACGCTGCTGACCCGCGTCATGTTTCCCTATTTATTGTTTATCAGCCTGGCCGCGCTCGCGATGGGCATTCTCAACTCCGTGCGGGCCTTCGCCGCGCCGGCGTTCTCGCCGCTGTTCTTGAATATCTTTATTATCGGCTGTGCCCTTTACCTCTCGCCGCAACTGCCCGAGCCGATCATCGGCGTGGCGATCGGTGTGGTGGCCGGCGGGGCGGCCCAATTTGCGATGCAGCTCCCGAGCCTCCGTCTGCGGGGTCTGTTGTTCGGGTTTCGATTCGAGCCGGGCCATCCGGGGCTGCGGCGCATCGGCTTGCTGATGGTGCCGTCTCTTCTCGGTCTGTCGGTGACCCAGATCAACATCACGGTGAGCACGATCCTGGGCTCGTTTTTTTCCGGAGGCCCCACCTATTTGTTCTACGGCATGCGGCTGATCCAATTTCCGCTGGGCATCTTCGGCGTGGCCCTGGCGACGGCCATTTTGCCGACGCTCTCGGCGCAGGCGGCTCGCGGCGCGCTTGAGGAACTCCGGACGACGCTGGGCTTCGGCCTGCGCATGATTCTCTTCATTATCCTGCCGGCGATGGTGGGGCTGATCCTGCTGCGCAGGCCGATCGTCCACCTCTTCTTCGAGCACGGGACCTTCACCGCCCACGATACCGCCGAAACGGCGTTGGCGGTCCTCTGCTACTCGGTCGGGTTGTGGGCCTTCGGCGGCGTGCGGATCATCGTGGCGGCGTTTTATTCGCTGCAAGATACCAAGACGCCCGCGATTTCAGCCGCGATTGCCGTCGCGGCGAACATTGTGTTTTCTTTCGCGCTCATGTCACCGTTGGGGGCGGCAGGTCTGGCGCTGGCCACGGCCTTGGCCGCCATGGTGAACGGCGGCATTTTGATTGCCGTCTTGAATCGCCGTTTGGGCGGCGTCGAATGGGCTTCTCTCGGCAGATCGTCGATGCGCGTGCTCGTCGCCTGTCTGCCGATGGCGATCGCCTGCTGGTGGGTGGCGGAGGCGCAGGTGTGGAGCCATCCCAGCGACTGGATTGCAAAATCGGTGATGCTGTTCGTGGCGATCGGCCTGAGCGTGACCGGATATCTTGGCGTGCACGCGCTGTTGCGATCCGAGGAACTGGATGTCGTGTGGGGGATGGTCAAACGTAAAGTGAGGCGTGAGGCAAGAGGATAACGCTATGGGAACAACCAATGGAACCAAGCATCGGTCGACACTGATCTTTTCGACCTCATGGGGCTGGATGGGAATTTCTGAAACGCGGAAGGGGATCGACGCCATCGTGTTACCCAAAAAATCAAAGAAGGCGGTGTGGTCCGAGTTGAACGGGATGGAGGCTCGGACGGCGTCATCAGAGCGATTGGAAGCAGCCAAGCATCAGTTGCTCAGCTATCTGAACGGCAAACGTGACAGGTTTGACCTGCCACTCGATCTTTCCAAAGGCACGGCGTTCCAACGGCAGGTGTGGCGGACGTTGCAGCGCGTGCCCTATGGCAAGCTGCGGTCCTATCAATGGGTGGCGACCCGCGTGGGCGGACGGCGCTATGCCCGCGCGGTCGGCAACGCCGTCGGTGCCAATCCTTTGCCGATCGTCATTCCTTGTCACCGCATCGTCGCGCAGGACGCGTCGCTGGGTGGCTTCTCAGGCGGGTTGCCGACCAAGCGGAAACTGTTGACGCTCGAAGGCACACTGCGGTATCTGAAGCCGGGTCGCTAGTCCGGTGACCGCATTTTAACGTGCCGCGCCTCATCCCAATGACCCTTGATTTTTAATCATGAAGGCCGTCGTTCAACGTGTGACCTACGCATCGGTGGAAGTGGGTGGCACGATCGTCGGCAAGATCGACGCGGGTCTCCTCGTTCTGCTGGGCGTCGCCAAAGGAGATACCGAATCCGATGGACGTTATCTTGTGGAAAAAATCAGGGCGCTGCGGATGTTTTCCGACGACCAAGGGAAGATGAATCGGTCCTTGGCGGATGTGAACGGCGCGGTTCTGCTGGTGTCCCAATTTACGTTGCTGGGTCGGACGACGAACGGCCGTCGTCCCAGCTTCGACGATGCGGCTCCTCCGGAAGATGCCAAGCGGCTGTATGAGCAAGTGGCGGCGGATCTACGAGCGCAGGGCACCGTCGTCGAAACCGGCATCTTTGCGGCGCATATGAAGGTTGAGTTGCTGAATGACGGACCGGTGACATTCACGTTGGACAGCCGGGAAGGACGGTCCTGATTCACTCAAGTCTCCACAGAGCAGTCCGATAGAAGAGGCATGAGTCGGTCAGCGGTATTATCAGACGAGTCTGATATACTATGGACAAGCGTCTTCTGACTTAGCGAGAGGCGGTGATGGGAACCCAAGTTCCTCCACGACATCCGCTCCGTAAACTCTTCGGCGCCTTGACCGAGAAAAGCTTTACCGAACATCTCGGCTGGCCCGATCTCAATGTGACCTCCTACGTGTCGAATCTCCTGGTCGACTTCACGCACACCGATCGCCTCTACAAGATCAGGAACGAACAAGAGAAACCCGTCGATACGGTGGTCGATCTGCTGTTCGAATCCGAAGTGCTGTTCGGCGCGCAATCCATGGATCGCGAGCGGGACGTGCATCGCCACATCGGCGACTTCACCTTGTTCATGGCCGGGCTGTTTCCGGAATATCTGCGCCGTCTCAAATCGGCCGGACTGATTTACCACAAGGATTTTCTCGTGGACTATGTGAAGACCGGAAAACGGTCCTACGGCATCGTGGCCGATATCGGCCGCGATGATACGGAAGGCGGTCCGCCGTTGTTCAGAAAGCTGTCGGAAAACTTCGAACTCTGTGTCACCGGGCTCGGTTTTGTGCGATCCGATCTTGACCGCATGCAAGACCCTGCCTATCAGCGCGCACGTGATCTCCTGTTGAATTGAAACCTGCTCGCCCCCTCATTCTCGCCCATGGAGGCGCCGGCCTCCGTTCCATGACCAGCGCACAAGCGGAGGGCCTGCGCGCCGCATTGCGGGTGGGCTATCACCTTCTTGATCGTGGGGTCTCCGCCTTGACCGCAGTCGAACAGACCATTCGAGTGCTCGAGCAAAGGGGCCTCTTCAACGCCGGCAAAGGCGCGCGTCTTCAACTCGATGGCGTGCGACGGATGGATGCCTCGATCATGGAAGGCTGCGACTTGCGCGCCGGTGCCGTCGCATCCATCGAAGGTATCTTGCACCCTGTCACGGCGGCTCGCCTGGTCATGGAGCACACGAATCATGTTCTGCTGGTGGGCAAGCCGGCCACGGATTTCGCGAGATATTTCAAACTGGAACGACAAGCCCGCAAGCCACCCGGCCGACCCCTCCGACGCCCAAGCATGACGCGGCTGCTTGAGCGCGGCACGCTCAAGCTGTACTGCAAGATGGCCGGCGGGGATCTTGCGATGAAGGAACGGCATGGAAAGGAAACGGTCGGCGCCGTCGCGCTTGATCGGGCCGGGACCGTTGCCGCCGGCGCCTCCACCGGTGGAATCGATCTGATGCTGCCGGGACGGGTCGGGGACACGCCGTTGATCGGGTGCGGGGTCTATGCTGATAATGAAACTGGAGCTGTATCGATGACGGGGCTGGGCGAAGGAATCATGCGGATGGCTGTGGCCAAAGAAATCTGCGATCGATTGGCTCAGGGCCAATCTCCGGCCGCCGCTGCTCGTCACGTGTTGCAAAAACTGGTAGCGCGCATTCAAGGCAGGGCCGGTACCTTGGTCCTTGCGCCTGGCGGGCGATGTGCGATTGCCCATGTCACGCCATGCATGGCTGCCGGTTGGTGGGACGGGAGAGGCGAGCCAACGGTGAAGGGGCGGTGGCCATGACCGGCGTCATCTTCCACCTCGCGTTTCCCGTCCATGATATGGCTGCGGCCAAGCGGTTCTATGTGGACGGTCTGGGATGCGAACTCGGACGTGAATCCAAACAGGCGCTCACGCTTGGCTTGGCCGGTCACCAACTGGTCGGCCACCTGTCTGAGAATGTCACGGAGCAGAAAGGCATCTACCCGCGCCATTTCGGGCTGATCTTTCTTTCCAAAGCCGATTGGCGGTCGTTAGCCGACCGGGCGGAGGCCAAGGGCTTGGCGTTCTATCAACAGCCGCGCGTGCGGTTTCCCGGCACCCGCATCGAACACCATACTTTTTTTCTGGAAGATCCCTCCCACAATCTGCTCGAATTCAAGCACTATACCCACGAATCGGCCATCTTCGGCGAACGGGAGTTTCCCGGAGTTGGGGACGTTGTCCAGGAAGCACTGGGTCAGTAGTCCCACCGCACGCCGCCCATCACGAGCAGCGGGGCGCCCAGTGTCTTGATGGGGCCAGTTTGGGTCGCGATATACCGATGGTCCGTCAGATTCTCTCCATTAAGGAACAGCTGGAGCCCCTTCCCCAGCCCTTTCCGAATCGTCGCATCCAGCACCACAAAATCGGCGATCGGCTGCTGATTCGCATCATCGGCATATTGTCGCGACAGGTAGCGCGCAAGGACGGTGGCCTCGATGACGGCCATGTGGCCGACCGTCACGCCGAGCACGATCTGATGCATGGAGACGTTCGGCACCTGTTTCCCCTCGCGCGCTGGATTGCTCGGAAAGCTCGTGATGGTCGAATCCGTATAGGCATAGCCGGCTTTCACGGAGATCAGTTCTCCGGTGCGCCATGTGATCTCACCCTCGCCACCTCGCGCCCTTGTGTGCCCGACGTTCTGCCGCCTGGACAGGAACGGACCTTCTGTCACGAACAGGATTTGATCTTTCACTTCGTCGTAATGGCCGGTGATCCGCCAGGAGACGGCGGCGCCAAGGTCTCCTTCCAGTTTGGCTTCGGCTCCGGTCAACCGCTCCGGCGACAGTCGCTCGTTCGAAGCGAACGTAAACCCTCCGAACCCGAAGCTCCGGTAGAGCTCGTTCAAAGTCGGAGCGCGGAAGGCTTGGTAGACGCAAACCCCGACTCGCAGCGCGTCGGCGACTCGGTACTGCGCGGCCAGCTTAGGATTGATGACCGAAACCGTTTTATCCGGGGGCGCCGCCACGGCGCCGCCTGGCGATTCGGTGTGCGCGCCGAAGTTTCTCCACCAATCGCCTCGCACGCTGGGGATGAGGCTGAACCGCTTCGTAGGCGTATAAATCCATTCACCGAAGAGGCCCAAGCCGAGCTGCTGCCCTTTTGCCCGAGCATGGCCGATCGGCCCCGTGGCGGTAAAGAGATCTTCAGCTGACTGGGCAATGATGGTGCGGGCATCGGCACCCACGAGGAGCGTATGGTCGGCCGCGATCCGGCTCATCCATTGTGCTGACCCGCCGAAGTCGTTGCTCGGGATGGTCTGAATGCGATCCCGGAATTCTCCGAGACGCAACGTGGGCGCCGGCGTGATCTGCGAGGTGAGGTTCCGGAATGTTTGCCATTGACCGAACAGGGTGATCTCATAGCGATCACCCCTCGCGCGATCGCCCACGAGGCCCAGTGACATGGTGCCGATCGTGCGGGTCGCCAGACTCAACGGCGTACCGAAGGTCCGATCTTCGCGAAAAAGCGAACCGCTGAGTTTGAGCGTGGTCGACGAATCCAGCGCGGCCGAAAAGGCGCCGGAGAGATGCTCGTGCCGTGAATCGTTGGAGCGATCGATGGGGCCGCGCTGGTCCGGCGGCACCGTGATATAGCCGTTGCTGTGGAACCAACGATAGCCGAGTATGATGCCGAGGCGGTCAGTGCCGTACCGCGCCGTCAGGGCATTGGTATAGGTGCTCAGATTGCCCGCCTGGCTATCGACGCGTAGCCCGGCTCCCGGTCGTGGCTCTTCGGTGACGATATGAATCACGCCGCCCATGGCCCACGTCCCGTACAGATTGGATGCGCCCCCCGGCACCACTTCCACGCGTTGCACCCGGTCCGGCACGAGCCCCCAATTGATCCAACCGCCGAAGCCGTCGTTCAGCGGCACCCCGTCCAATAGCACGAGCGTGCGCCGGGCGCCCAATCCATGCATGGTCACTGCCTGTGCCGTGGGGTGATTGTATCGGCTACTGAGGTTGCTCGGCTGGACACCCGGTACGAAACGCAAGAGGTCGTCGACTTGATGGCCGCTGCGATAGGGTGTCCGGTCAATGGCGTCGCGCGTGATCACGGTGACGGGAGCGGCAAGACGGGCGATTGTCTCGGCGGTCTTCGTCGCGGAGACGACAACCTCTTCCGTGGTAAGGGCCGCTTCATCACTTTCCGCTGCAGGAGCCGGCTCCGCCTCGGCGAGGAACGCCCCAAGACAGAGACCGGTCAGCACTACGAAAAGGATCACGGACTGTATCCTCTGGCGTTGGGTTCGCTGGTCGGCACCTTGTTCATCCAACGCAGGATCCGTTGATGCCGGCGGATCAAGGCGGTCGTTTTGCGAAGCGGATCGTACCGTTGAGGAGAAGGCAGGATGGCGGCCAGCCAGGCGGCTTCGTCCACGGTGAGTTCCGAAGCGGACTTGCCGAAGTGATGTCGCGCGGCAGCCTCGGCGCCGTAGACGCCACGGCCCCATTCGGCCACGTTCAAATACAACTCGAGAATGCGCTCCTTCGTCAGGCCATGTTCGAGCGAGCGGGTGATCAACGCCTCTCGGGCCTTGCGGAGCAGTGATCGTTCGGAAGAGAGATACAGATTCTTGGCGAGCTGCTGGGTAATCGTGCTTCCGCCGCGCTTCATTTCGCCGGCCTCCAGGTTGTGGATCGCCGCGTCCTTGATCCCTTCCCAGTCGAATCCTTCATGGATGAAAAAGGAGGCGTCCTCCGCGGCGATCACGGCCCGTTGCAAATGAGGCGAGATGCGGGAGAGGGGGACCCACGTCCACTGTCTCGACAAGGGACGGCCCTGTTCCCTGGCTTTCGCGAGGCGACTGTCCATCAGCGCCGTGGAGGTAGGATTTGTCTTTGCCAGCACGGCAACGTCGGGCAGCGTCAGCAACCAGGAAAAGGCGAGGATGCCGAGCGGGATTCCAATCAGCAGCGTCAACCAGAGAAGTGTGCGTGCAACCGTCCGCCGCCTGGTTGACTTAGCCATGAGGTGCTGCGTATGTGTGAGGCGTCCAAGCGAAGGCGGAACGGACGAACGGCATCAGTCGCTCCTCACCGGGGATACACGATGAAAATCCTGGCCGCAGAGTTTATCAAAAGTTGCGTCGCTCCAGAACACTTTCCTTCCGGAGACCTGCCGGAAATTGCGTTCGTGGGACGGTCGAACGTGGGCAAGTCCTCGTTGATTAATTCGCTCCTCAACCGGCGCGACCTCGCGAAGGTCAGTCGCACCCCTGGGAAGACCAGAGCCGTCAATCTGTTCCTCGTCTCCACCTCCGATTCCGCGCTCACGCAATTCTATCTCGTGGACCTGCCCGGATACGGATTTGCCAAGGTGTCGAAGTCCCAACGTGCGCAATGGGCGCCCTTGATTGAGTCGTATCTCAGCGACCGCCTTGCGTTGTTGGGCGTCGTTCTGCTCGTCGAAAGCCGAGTCGTCACCGACCAGGATCGCCAGACGCTCGCTTGGCTCCGTTCCCTCGGGCACAATCCGCTGGTCGTGGCCACCAAAGCCGATAAACTCAAGCCGGCCGAGCGGGTGCGCGTGCTCCGGCAGACGCATTTGGATCTGGGATTGATGGAAGGCGAGATGCTCATCCCCTATTCGATCATCACCGGAGACGGGCGAGAGCGGTTGTGGGGAGCGTTGCGGGATCTCGCTAAAACTTGATTTCGATATAGGCTTTGTTTTTCAAATCGACCAGCCAGGATTGGAACACATCCTCGCTCTTCTGCTGGAAGACCAATCCTTGGATCTCGAACTTCACTTCCTCGAAGGGGCGGAACTGTTTCGGCTTTTTCTCCTCCACCCGGATGATGTGAAAGCCCTCCGACGTTTCGATAATGTCCGAGATGCCGCCGGGAACCAAAGGGGCAATCGCTCGTTCGATGGCCGGCAGCAGTTCGCCCTGCCGCACGAGGCCCAGCCGTCCCCCCCGCGACGCATTGGGGCCGTCCGAATATTGCAGGGCCAGGTCCTCGAATTTCTCGCCGCGCTTCAGCTCGCTCATGATCCGCCGGGCTTTCGCCAGCGCATCGGCGGTGTCGTCCGGCGACCGGGGCTGTATGAGGATCTGGCTCAGCGTGTACTCCTCGGGAAGCGCGAAGCGATCCCGATGCTCCTGGTAATATCGCTTCATCTCCGAGTCTCCCACCATCACGCCGCTGCGCACTTCGCGGTCCACCACTTTCAGCAGCGTCAGCTGATCCCGCACGTTTCGCATGTTCAGAGGGTCCGACTCGTCGATTTTCTCACCTTGCCGTTTCATCTGCTCGACGGCTTGTTTGACCTCTTGATCGGACACATCGACCCCTCGGGCCTTGGCCTCCTGCAGCTGTAAGCGCCGCTCGATCATCTTCGTGAGCGCCATGTATTCCGCCGTGCGCAGCCGCTGGGCGAGTTCTTCGCCCCGATGTTGCCGGGCAATACGCTGGCGCTCCGGCTCCAGCTCTCGCTTCACGTCGGACAGCATAATCAGGTCGGAGTTGACCACGGCCACGATGCGGTCTTCAAGGTGGGCCGCCATCGCAGAAGAGAGAAGGGCGGGCAACGCACCTACCACTGCCGTGAGCAGCCAGACAGGGCGACGCAACCAAGAGATCACGACCATCGAGCGCATCCTTGAAGGAAATACGTGTGAAGCGAATGGGATTGTACACGAAACGAACTGCGCTTGGGGAGCGAGCGCGGCGGGTGCGCGGAAAGCAAGACGCTCAAAAGGGTCAGGCAGCTAGGCCGCAGCCAGCGAGGAGGCGGAGGCGTACGCAGTATGTACGTCGAGTCTCTGAGCGACGCGAGAACGACGCTGAATGGCCCTTTTCAGTTCTTGCTACCGCTTGCCGGTGTCTTCGGTGATATAGCGCGACGCGTCGGCGAGGCGGATGGTGGCGTTCGTTCGGATATCGGAGATGACTTCTTCGAACCGCTTCCGTCGCTTGTCGGCGAGCAGTTCCTGGCGCAGCCGTTCGCGGGTAGCCAAGTCGGCTTGAATCGTTTCCTTGTCGAGCGGCGTGATCATGACCAGATAGTAGCCGGCGTCCGTCTTGATCGGCGCACTGACCATGCCGGGCTTGAGCGTATGGATGACCGCATCGACTTCCGGGATGACCAGGTCTTTCCGATAGGGGCCGAGATCGCCCCCTTTCGCCTTGCTCTTATTGTCGATGGAATAGCGCTGGGCGAACTTGGCGAAGTCTCCTCCCTTGTTGACCTGCGTTTCCAGATCCTTCGCGGCCGGGAAGTTGGGCAGCAGTATCTGGAACACCTGGACTTTGAGCGGAGCCAGGAGTTCATGCGCATGCTTGTCATAGTAGGCGTCGAGTTCCGCTTGCGTCAGTTCCACCTTGGTCTTGAGCTTGTCCTTCAAGAGTTCGTCGAGGATGAGCTGTTCCTTGTAGCGCTGTGCTTTGTCTCGAATCGCCTCGCTCTGATCCAACCCCTGCCGCTTAGCTTCCTGCATCAGGAGTTCGCGCGTGATGAGTTCATCGAGAAACCGCCGTTTCCCCCCTTCCTTTTCATAGCGGGCGCGGGTGGCATCGGACAGTTCGTTCCAGCGGACATCGAACTCGAGCTGGGTGATTGCGCGGCCGTTGACGAGGGCCAGGACCGGTTCTTCCTGCTGCGGCGCGCAGCTCGAAGCCGTCAGCCAGAAACCAACCAGCGCGGCCACGACGAGAGACGAGATGGTAGCGCGATCATCAACGCGGGAGCGGAATGAAGTCATGGGCGGTCATGCATGCGGGGCTCGATCAGGAGTGCTGCGCATCCTTTCCGCTTGTGTTGGTATCACAGAGGGCGAGGCTTTGCAAGGTTGTGTTGAGTTCCGAGAAGATGGAAACCCAGTCGTCATGCGGCATCTGGATCCTGAACGAGAGCGGACTCAGGAACCGCAGCCGCTTTTTGAGCCGATCCATCATGCGCTGAACGGCGACCTCCGGCACGGCGGCGTTGGGACGCCATGTGACGGTGACCGACTGTTGATGGACTTCGATCGAGGCCAGCTTCAGCCGTTTGGCATGAATGCGCAGGTGCATGACCTCGAATAATCGCTCGACCGGCTCCGGGGGAAGCCCGTAACGATCTTGAATCTCTCCATGCAACAGCGCCAGCTCTCCCACTTGTCCGCAGGCGGTGAGCCGTTTGTAGAGCGACAGACGCTGATGGGGATCGACCACGAACTGCTCGGGGATGAAGGCCGACACCGGCAGTTGCAGCGTAGGGTCCGGTTCCTCCTCGACGAGATGGCCCTTCAGGCGCTGCACGGCTTGCTCGACCATTTGCATATAGAGATCCAGCCCGATGGCCGCAATGTGGCCGGATTGCTGCCTGCCCAGCAGATTGCCGGCGCCGCGGATTTCCAAATCCGCCGCCGCGATGCGGAACCCGGAGCCCAACTCGGTGAACTGTTGAATCGCCATCAGGCGCTTTTGCGCATCGCCGGTCAGCGCTCCTTCATCCGGAATGAGGAAGTAGGCGTAGGCCTGCTCGCCGCCGCGCCCGACCCGCCCGCGCAGTTGATACAGTTGCGCGAGGCCGAACATGTCGGCCCGATTCACGATGATCGTGTTGGCGTTGGGCACGTCCAGGCCCGACTGAATGATGGCGGACGCGATCAGAACGTCCGCCTCGTGCTTCACGAATTTCAACATCACGGCTTCGAGCGGTTTGGCGTCCATCTGACCGTGCGCCATCACCATGCGGGCTTCCGGTACCAGTTGATGGAGCCAGGCGCCGATCCGCTCCATGGTCTCCACCCGATTGTGGACGAAATAGACCTGGCCCCCGCGGCCGAGCTCACGCAGGATGGCGTCGCGCACGGTCTTGTCGCTGGAGCGGATGATTTCCGTTTTGATGGCCAGGCGGCCGGCCGGCGGCGTGTCGATGATGGAGAGATCGCGGACGCTCGACATGGCCATTTGCAAGGTGCGTGGAATCGGCGTGGCGGTGAGCGTCAATACGTCCACCTGCGTGCGCAGCTGCTTGAGCCGCTCCTTATGTTTGACGCCGAACCATTGTTCCTCGTCGATGATGACCAGACCGAGATCGCGGAAGCTCACGTCTTTCTGGAGCAGACGATGGGTGCCGATCACGACGTCGATGAGGCCGGCTGCGACATCCTTCACGATGGCCTTCGATTCCTTCGGCGATTGGAATCGCGACAGCAGGGCGACACGGGTGGGGAAGGGCGCGAAGCGTTCGGCGAAATTGTCGTAATGTTGGTGTGCCAACAATGTCGTGGGAACCAGCACGGCGACCTGCCGGCCATGTTCCACCGTCTTGAACGCCGCGCGCATCGCCACCTCCGTCTTGCCGTAGCCCACGTCGCCGCAGACCAGCCGATCCATCGGTTTGGTGGATTCCATGTCGCGGACGATGTCCTCGATGGCTTTGAGCTGATCCGGCGTTTCCTCATATTCGAAGGCGGCTTCGAATTCGTGATAGAGCGTGGTGGGGGCGCCGTAGGCGTTTCGTTTCACGAGCTCGCGGTTGGCGTAGAGATCGATCAGCTCCTGGGCCATCTCCTCGATGTCCTTCTTCACCCGCGCGGTGGTCTTGGCCCAACTGGTGCCGCCCAGGCGATCGAGCCGCGGCACATGCCCTTCCGCGCCGCTGTAGCGCTGCACCTGATGCAATCGGTCGAGCGGCACGTAGAGCGTATCGCCGCCCGCGAATTCCAAAATGAGAAAATCGCTCTCGAAATCCTGCACGGACAGCCGCTTGAGTCCCCGATACTTGGCGATCCCGTGTTGGACGTGCACCACGTAATCGCCGACGTTGAGATCTTCCAGAGACGAGAGGAAGGTGGCGGTTTTGCTTTTCGGCTGCGGCTTGTGCCGAGCGCCTTTCGCGAACAGCTCTTCTTCCGTCAGGAGGGCGAGACGCACGTCGCCGGACAGAAATCCGGCCGAGAGATCGCCGTGCAGCACGTAGAAGGGCAGCTTGCCGGCGCCGCGCCGCGACCATGCCGACGCGGTCCATTCATCAGCCGGCAGGTCATGTTCGCGGAGCAAGGCCAGCAGACGATCGACCTGCCCGCGGCTCCGCGCAACCAAGACGACGCGATGCTCTTCTCTGAGGCGCTCCAACAGGC
Organism: uncultured Nitrospira sp.; assembly: GCA_964398045.1. GTDB lineage: Bacteria > Nitrospirota > Nitrospiria > Nitrospirales > Nitrospiraceae > Nitrospira_D. The sequence goes on from CAYNLM010000013.1 coordinate 32,294, forward strand.
CGAGCGTCTGGGTGAAGGGCGTACCTCTGATGCCGAGCCCCACGCTGGCCGGCGTCTGTCCGGAGAAGGTGACGGTGGGCGCCCAGGAGTCGTCCGGCGCCGTCAACGGCTCCAACGCCAACATCGGCCAGGCGTCCGCTCTCTTCTGAATCTCGTCCCAGGTGAGAAACAACCGTTCGGGCGAGGGATAGGGTTGCGCGGCGTCACGGTCCGCATGGCGCAGATACCCGTCGTCAATGCGCTCCCAGGCCGCGGCGCAGGTGTCCTGCAAGACCTTCGGCTGATCCAGCACGACATGCGGCGCCGCGGCGAGATAGTCGAACAACGTATCCATCTGATGATAGAGGTCCGGGGCGCGCCATTCCGCATCGGGCGGAATCGGCGTCAGCGCGTCAGGCGCTTCGACGGGACGAATGTACTCCCGCGCGGGCAAGACCCATCCCTCGTTCAATTTCTTGATCGAGGTTTGCGTCGACGAGTCGAACAGCCTGATCGATTCGATCGTGTCGCCAAGAAATTCCACGCGCAGCGGATCGGCATAGGCGGTGGAGAAAATGTCGACGATGCCGCCGCGGATACTGAACTCCCCGGGAATCTCTACGACCGACACCCGCCGGTATCCGAGGCGAAGCAGACCGGTGGTCAGCGGCTCCCGCTCGCAGTTTCCGCCCGTCCCAAATCGGAGAATGGCCTGCTCGAACGTCTTCAACGGCATCAGGCGATGCATCGCGGCGGCGACGGACGTGACCAGGAACGAGGGCGGCGCCGTGCGCAGGCGGTGGAGCGTCGTCATTCTGCGCGCGATGAGTCCGACATGAGGCGCCGTGGCTTCATAGGGCAGCGTCTCCCATTCGGGAAACCACGCGACCGTGTCGGGGGGGAGGCCCATGAGTTCGTGAAAGAACCGCAGGTCGTTGGAGAGGCGCTCAGCGGATTCGTCCGTGGCCGTGAGCACGATCCAGCCGTGAGCCCGATCTGAGGTCTGTGGTTGAGCCTGGGCGAGCAGCGCGAGGGCGCAGGCGGGTGTGGACCCGTGCAATCCGATCAGACAGGCGCGCGCGCGATCCTGACTGAGCGCCGCGCGGAGGGAAGCGAGCCAGGCTGTCGAGTGGGCACTGATCTCAGACACGGATCACGTCGTGGTTGACCGGATGCGTTGAAGCAAGGTGGTGGTGGACAGGCCGGGGACGAGGGGGATGGTGCGCACGAGGCCGCCGTGGGCTTCGACCACGTCGCGGCCGACGATCTGATCCAAGGCCCAGTCGCCTCCCTTCACGAGGACGTCCGGCTGCACGGCGGCGATCAGGCGGCCTGGATCCGATTCCGTGAAGATCACGACGAAATCGACGCAACCCAAGGCGGCGACCACTTCCGCTCGTTGCGCCTCCGGCACGATCGGACGATCCGATCCTTTCTCGAGGCTGCGCACGGAGGCGTCCGAATTGACGCCGACCACCAGTACATCTCCCAGCGATTTCGCTTCCTGCAAATAGCGCGTGTGGCCGATGTGCATGAGATCGAAGCAGCCGTTGGTGAAGACAATCCGTTTGCCGTTTGCGCGCATTCGTTCAATCGTCGGAATCAGCCGCTCTTGTGTCAGGACTTGTCCGCTCATGAAGCCCATCATACCCGGCGGCTCATTCCGATGGAAAGAGCGGAGTCGGCGTCTCCATGTCCGCCGTGGCCGCGCGCAGGCCTCAAGTCGTGAAAATAACGGACCGATACAGACCGTAACGGAACGTGCGGCGAGGTCTGTCTGAGACTATTCAGCGGCATGGACATATCATCGGAGTCCCCATGAATCGAGCGGGCCACTCAGAGCCTCTGACGCATCGCCGCCAGTTGGTGCTGATCGGACTCATTACCGCCGTGACGCTGTCCGCGGGATGGATGGGCTTGCTTTTCCTTGAACGCCGCCTCATTTCCGCTTCAGGCGAGACCATCGCCGCGCTGGCGACGGCCGTCGCTTCCAAGATCGACCTTCTCCTGGACGAACGGTCCCGCGATGTCCAAACCATGGCGGCGCTTGCGGCGTCCTCGCCGATGGCTCCGGCGACGCTCCAGGCCTTTCAACAGGCGCATCCTTCGTATCTCTGGATCGGACTTGCGGATCGGAGCGGCCGAGTGCAGTACGCCACTGATCCGATCACCGTCGGCCACGATGTCCATCGTAGCGAGTGGTATCTGGCCGTCCGTCGGACATCCGACGCGTACGTCGGCGACGTGCAGCCGGATGACATGACGCAGGGGGTTGAGGCGATGACCTTCGCGGCTCCGATTCGCCGAGCGAATGAGCCGCCCGGCGGGGCTGGAATCATTTCAACGCGGGTGGGATTTCAGACCGTGGAGGGACTCATCACCGCAACGATTCAAGGGCGGTTTCATGACGTGGAATATCAAATTATGCGTGATGACGGCTCGGTCTTTCTCGATTCCGATCTCTTCCACAAGGGGAATGTGAATCTCAAAACAATGGGCCTGCCCTCTTTCCGGCTGGCCGCGTCAGGGGTTCCCGGTTTTGTCGAGGAACAGCATCTCCGTCGCGACGTGCCGGTCGTCACGGGCTATGCGCGCACGCAAGAGGGCGGTGCCGGATTGGGATGGACCGTGCTCTTGCGGGTGGATCGATCGGAGGTCATCGCGCCGATCAAGGTCGTGATCTGGACGGTGGCAGGGGTCGCAGCGATGCTTGTCGGACCTCTGATCGGCATGTTGGTGATGGCGACCAGGAAAGTTCACCGCGAGTGGATGGACGCGGAAGAGGAACGCAGTTGGTCGCGCCGCAACGAACGGCGTCTTCAGGCCATTCTCGAAGTGGATCCGGAAGGCGTGTTGGTGCTCGATCGCGAGCGGCACATTCGTCAAATCAATCCGGCCGGATGCACGCTGTTCGCCGCGGCCTTTCCCGAGGAGGTGATCGGAAAAGATTTGCTCCAGTTTATCCATCCCGACGATGGTCCTGATTTCGAACGGGTGCATCACACGGCGTTACGGGGACGAAGCGTCATGGCGAAGGGCCGGCTGATGGCGCTGTCCGGACAAGGCCGGTGGGTCGAGATGACCTCTGTGCTGCTGCCCGATGAGGGCACGCCCGAGTCCTCGGTGCTCGTCGTCATCCGCGACGTGACGGAGCAGCGCCGCAGTGATCGGAGGCAAGCCCTGCAACATGCGGTGGCGAAGGTCCTGGCCGAATCCAGCTCCGTCGAGCAAGCCGTGCCGGAGTTGCTGCGGGCCGTGACGACCGTGCTCGAGTGGCAGGTGGGGCTGTTCTGGCTGGTGCAGGAGGATCATCGGACCGTGCGTTGCACACAGGACTGGTCCCAGGCCGCGACGACGGTGCAAGATTTTGTGGACGCCAGTCGCCGCGAAACATTCGCGTCGGGACTCGGCCTGCCCGGGCGCTGTTGGGCCCGCGGCGAACCGCTCTGGGTGGCCGATATCTTGAAAGAGTCCGGTTTCTCGCGCGGGCCGGCCGCCGCGATGAACGCCTTGCATGCCGCCTGCGCGTTTCCTGTCTGGCTGCGAGCCAGCGTCTACGGCGTCATGGAGTTTTTTAGTCGCGACATCCATCCGCCGGACCACGATCTGCTCCGCACATTGGGCATCATCGGCAGCCAAATCGGGTTGTTTATCGAGCGGACGGAAGTCGAAGCGGCGCTGCGCGAAAATGAGAGCCGCACCAGGCTGATCATCGACACGGCGCTCGATGCCGTCATTGCCATGGATGTGAACGGTCTCATCACCGAGTGGAATACACAGGCTGAGGCGATGTTTGGTTGGACGCACCACGAAGCGGTGGGCAGGGATCTCGCCGACACCATCATCCCGCCCGTCTACCGCCATGCGCATCGGGCGGGGCTGGCACGGTTTCTCGCCACCGGAAAAGCTTCAGTGCTGAACACCCTGGTCGAAATCACCGGGCTCCGACGCGACGGCCGTGAGTTTCCTATCGAGATTGCGATTTCCACCCTCCGCGTGGAAGACACCGTGATCTTCAGCGCGTTCATTCGGGATATTACGGCCCGGAAGGAGTCGGAGAAGGCGCTCACGGCCTACGCGCAACAGCTCGAGCGGATCAATCATCAGCTGGACGCGGCGCTGACGGAGGCCAAAGCGGCGACTGAAGCGAAATCCTCGTTCCTGGCGACGATGAGCCATGAAATCCGCACGCCGATGAACGGCATCATCGGCATGACGGGCCTGCTGTTGGACACGGACTTGACGCAGGAGCAGCGGGAATACGCCCAGACGGTCCGCCACTGCGGTGACCATCTCTTGATGCTGATCAACGACATCCTCGACTTCTCCAAGATCGAGGCCGGCAAACTCAGCCTCGAGACGATTGAGTTCGATCTCCGGGTGGCGATCGAAGAGTCGTTGGATCTCCTGGCGGAACGGGCCTCGTCCAAGGGGCTGAACCTGGCCTGCTTGTTTCACGCCGACGTGCCGCGCGGACTGCTCGGCGACCCGGGTCGGCTGCGCCAAATCGTGATGAATCTGGCCGCCAATGCCATCAAATTTACCGAGCGGGGCGAAGTCGTGATTCATGTGAGCGTCGAGGCGCAATCCGATCAAGACGCCACGATCCGCGTGGCGATCACCGACACCGGCATCGGCATCTCCGAGGACGCGCAGCAACGATTGTTTCAATCATTCAGCCAAGCCGACGGGTCCACGACCAGAAAATACGGGGGCACCGGACTCGGTCTCGCCATTTGCAAGCGCCTCGTCGAGATGATGGGCGGCGCCATCGGCGTGACGAGTGACGTCGGGAAAGGGAGCTGCTTCTGGTTTACGGTCTGCCTCAAAAAAAGCGCGGACGTCTTGCTCACCGCCGAACCGTCCCGAGGCCGGTTGAAGGGGCTGCGCGTGCTGATCGTGGATGACAAAGCCATCAACCGACATATCCTGGAACAGCTGACGTCCGAATGGGGCATGCAGCCGACCCTTCTCGACGGAGGTCCTGCGGTCTTGGATATGCTGGCTCATCAGCAGGGGCCCTCGCCGTTCGAGGTGGCGCTGTTGGACGTCGATATGGGAACGGTGGACGGCCTTGACCTGGCGCGGGCGATCCACGCGAGACCCGAGTGGGCCGCTGTGCGGCTGGTCTTGCTCACGTCGCTCGGCCGGCGAGGCGATGCCAAGGCCGCACGGGAAGCCGGGCTCGCCGCGTACCTGACGAAGCCCATTCGTGAATCGCAGCTCTACGACAGCCTGGTCGCGGCGCTGGAGACCTCCCTGTCCGCCGGTTCATCTCCGTCGTCCGCCGCGAGCCCCGCGCCCTTGGTGACGCGTCACACGGTTGCCGAGGCGAAGGCCCAGGCGGGTCTTCATATTTTGTTGGCGGAAGACAATGTCATCAATCAGAAAGTCGCGGTCCGGCTCTTCGAGCGGTTGGGCTATCGAGTCGACGTCGTCTCGAACGGTGTGGAAGCGGTCAAAGCCGTGGCGCGGATTCAGTACCACCTCGTTTTCATGGATTGCCAAATGCCCGAGATGGACGGATTCGAAGCCACGCGTCTGATCAGAGAACGTGAAGCGTCGCGCGTGAAGCGTGACGCGGAAGGCGAGCGACGCAGCAGGCCGCACGTGCCGATCATCGCCATGACGGCCAATGCCATGGAAGGCGACCGGGAACGATGTCTGGCCGCGGGCATGGACGATTACATCTCGAAACCGATCACGTTGGACGTGCTGGTTGCCGTGCTTGAACGGCGCATCCCGAAGGCCGCCGTCGATTCACAGATCGGCGCGGACGAGTCCGCCATCGATCCGCTCATCTTTGACGGATTGCGTGAGCTGGTCGGCGACGAGGCGCCCGAGTTCCTGTCCACATTGGTCGGCCATTTCCTCCAGGACGTTCCGGAATCGCTCCGGAAGATGCAAGCGGCGCTGTGCGCGGGGGATTGGCAGGAAGTGGCGCGTCTGGCACACCGCCTGAAAGGCAGCGCGAGCAATCTCGGCGCGCGCGGTATGGCGCAGTTGTGCGAACGGATTCATACGGCCGCCGCCGGGAATGCATCCGCGCGGCGCCAGCCGCTGTTGGCCGAGCTGGAACGGGAATTTGAACGGGTCCAGGCCTGTTTGAGCACCGAGACGAAACGAGGCTCGGCATAATCGGTCGTCGTTGGAGTGGGCCGTACCGGAGCTAGTACCAGGCCAGAGTCAACTGAACGGGATCCATGCCGACCTGCAAGGGCGATGGAGGCCGGGAATGAGGCTCCGGCCGTGCGCGAGGCTTGATCCCGGCATGCGGCAACTCTTGCAAGGCGCCGCGGCAGGCTCCGCAATGGTGACGTTTCGGTTCGATGGTCTTGCGCTGGCGGCGGTACACGCGACCGCAGTCGCGGCAGCGCCACGCAAAGCGTGACAAGGCCAGCACTTCGGCTTGGAGCGAGTGGTACGTGGTGACGGCCACCTCACCCGAGCGATTCATCTCCGTCATCTTGCGCAAAAAATCCAGGCCGTGATTCGGCCGCCGCTTCAGCACGTCGAATTGCCACTGGTGGATCATCTCGTGGGCAAGCGTGTTCAGGAGTTCCTGCTCCGCATAGGGCGTGCGTTCGGCCAGCCGCTCCAGTAAGGGAAGGGAAAGGCGAATTTCCCGGCGACTGCCCGCTCTCTCAATCTGCGGCGCCCTCGGCCCTCCACGACTCACAAACATGCCGACCGAGGCCGTCAATCGACGGCTCCACACGATGACGATCGGCGGCAATTGGCCCGCGAAGAAACGCACGTTGAGGTCGCGCCACCGACTCTGCAATTCCTCTGAGGAGAGCGGGGTCATCGGTTGGGGTGGAATCTATCTCACCCGAGTGCTTCCGTCACGGCCGCGGCGAGCAGGGGCAGCATGATCTCGTGATGCCCGGTCAAGGAATAGCCCTTGCCGCCTTTTTGTGTCGGACGACGGACCACGTTCGTCTGCGGGCGATAATGGGAGAGAAAATCCATATTGACGGTGGTGATGTTCGAGAGCGGGTGACCGAGATTCCTGCCCAAAGACACGGTTTTCAGAAAGACCTCCGGCAGAATCACCGCCGAACCGACGTTCACGTAGACCCCGCCTTCCATGCCCGCCACGACGGCGGCCAAGCGCCGGAAATCCAGCAGCGACGTGGCGCCGATGGCGGCGCCATCGGCTGAAGGATGCATGTGAATGATGTCGGTTCCCAAGGCGACGTGGACGGTTACCGGCAGGCTGAGTCGAGCCCCGGCGGCCAGAATGCTCGTGGCTCGATTGGGGAACTGGCCTTTGTATCGATTGATATAGTGGCCGACCGCCTCGCCCAGCCCTTCTCCATCTTTGGCGCCGCGACTGATCGCCTCGTTGAGCATGCGGCCGGTTTCCTCCGCCATGCCGAAACGGCCGTCGTCGATTTCTGCGTCGACTTCCTCCGACGTGTGACCCATCAAGGCGAGCTCAAAGTCGTGAATGATGCCGGCTCCGTTCATCGCCACCGCCGTGACGATTCCTCGCTCCATCAAATCGGTCACGATCGGCGCCAAGCCGACCTTGATGACGTGGGCCCCGATGCCGACGATGACGGGCCGCTTGTTCCGATGGGCATTGGCAATGGCTTGGGCGACGGCCCGGAGCGTCTTGACGGCCAGGATGTCGGGCAGAGCAGCGAAGAACGCGTTGAACGATCCGCCTCGCCGCCAGGGCTTGGCGAAGTGCGACAGCCGCACTTTGCTATAGCGTTTCTTGAGCGGATAGGTCTTGAGGTCGGATACATTGATCGGGGGAATCAATGGCCGCGCGGAAACATCGGAGGGAGTCCGTTTAGGACGCGTTGCCAAGGAGCTGTTCCTCTGCAAGCTCGCACAGCACGTGGCCGAGCGTGATATGGCTTTCCTGAATCCGCGCCGTGACGGTCGAGGGGACGACGAACGGATGATCCACGAGCGCCGCGAGTTTACCGCCGGTTCCGCCGGTCCAGGCGATCGTCGTCAAGCCGCATTCACGGGCCGCCGCGGCGCCTTTCAGGACATTGGGCGAGTTGCCGCTGGTGCTGATGGCGATGGCGATGTCGCCTTTGCGGCCATGGGCGCGGATTTGACGGGCGAAGAGCTCGTCGTACCCGTAATCGTTGGCGATGCAGGTGATGGCGGCGATGTCCGTGGCCAGGGCGATCGCAGGGAGGGGGATGCGCTCGCGTTTATACCGCCCGACGAATTCCGCCGCGATGTGGGCCGCGTCCGTCGCGCTGCCCCCGTTGCCGAACAGCAACACTTTATGCCCTTCGCGGAAGGCCGTCGCAATGAGCGTCGCCACCTTCACAATGCGGTCGGCGTGCTCGCGCGCGAACTGCTGTTTGACCTTCGCGCTCTCGGCAAAGGCGTTGAGGACGAAATCTTTCATTGCGCGCGATTTTAGGTGACGATCGGTTGCCTGTCAAACCAGGCGGCCGGTCCCGGTCATGCTTTTCCGTGAGTGGCGGGACCCGTTTGCTTGATGGCGTTCATCGCGAGGGCAATCATTGAGCCGACATCGGAGACGCTGGCCGGCAGGATGAGCGTATTGCTCGCCTTGGCGAGCTCGCCGAATTTCGTGATGTACTGTTCCGCCACGCGCAGTTGCACGGCTTCCTGGCCGCCGGGCATCTGAATGGTTTCCGCCACTTTGCGAAGTCCCTCGGCCGTGGCCTGGGCGATGGCGAGGATGGCTGCCGCCGCGCCTTCCGCTTCGTTGATCTGCTGCTGCTTCTTCGCTTCCGACGCCTTGATCACTTGCTGCTTTTCGCCCTCGGCCTGGTTGATCGCCGCATCGCGCTCGCCTTCGGACGTGAGAATCACGGCGCGTTTTTCCCGCTCGGCCCGCATCTGCTTTTCCATCGCGTTGAGCACGTCCTTGGGCGGGGTGATGTTCTTGATCTCGTACCGCAAGACTTTCACGCCCCAGGGGTCCGACGCCTTATCCAGCTCGTTCACCACCTGAATATTGATGTTGGTCCGCTCCTCAAACGTACGATCCAACTCGATCTTGCCGATCTCGCTGCGCAGCGTGGTTTGCGCCAGTTGGATCAAGGCGAATCCATAGTCGCTGATCCCATAGGAGGCGCGTTGCGGGTGCAGGACCTTGAGATACAGAATGCCGTCCACCGAGACCTGCACGTTGGCGCCCGTGATGCAGATTTGCTCAGGAATGTCGATGGCCGTGTCCTTGAGCGAGTGCTTGTACCGAAGCCG
>CAYNLM010000014.1:0-40612 GCA_964398045.1 uncultured Nitrospira sp.
CTTCACAGGCGTCGAGCGCGTTGTCCACCGCTTCCTTCACGCAGGTCAGCAGCGCTTTGCGCGGATTGTCGAACCCCAGCAGATGCCGGTTCTTGGTGAAAAATTCAGAGACGGAAATTTCCCGCTGCCGCGCGCCCATCTCCACGGCCGTGACCTGCTGCGCCGGTTTCGCGGCGGCCTTCTTGGGAGCGGCTGATGCGGGGGCGGATGTCGTGGAAGCAGCGGAGTCGGACTGCGGCGCGGACGATGTCTTCTTGCTCATTCAACCTCTCAGAGATGTTCAGGGGAGACACTTGGTACCACAAATTTCGGCGGCAGGCAACGCGGAAGGGTGTGAGAGCGGACGGCCCGGTGCACGGATCACACGGGCGTCTTCATACCTTCCGTGCGGCATCCGGTCATCGAGAGGGTCACGGGCGCGGAGCCGGCTTCCTTGAGCTTATCGCCGAGGCAGGCCGTGACCAGCGCCTGTTGCAGCCCCTCGGCCGTATGGGCCTGGAGAAAGTCGATGCCCAGCACCGCGTAGTGCAACGGATGCCCGCTCGGCGCATCGACGCGGAAGACCTGTGCACGGCTCGCGCCTTCCAGAAAGTCGGCGATGAAGTGCTTGGGAAACTGTTCCCGCAGATATCGGCGAATGACGTTACATTGCGCGCTCGTGTTCACGGATGACTCCTGAGGCCTGTGCCGGCTGGAATAATGGACGACTCGATGCGTCAGGCTAGGCCCTGCACGGGCAAGGTGTCAAGCAGACCGACGAGGAGAAGACGGGAGCGGACGCCACGAGGGACAGAAATTTAGGGTGGGAGGAGCACGCACCTACCGAGGATCAGTAGGTACGGCGGAAGTCTTGGGAGGACTTCAGGCTTCCCAGTACAAGCTGGGCATGCACACCATCCTCACGCTCGACCCCCTGATGAACCATATTCCCTCGGGGCGTTAACTCCCCCCACAGCGTCACCTTATGCCCGTGCCCGAGTTCAGTCAAGAGAGCCGCCTCTTCTTTTAGCAATTTTAATTTTCGAGGAGAACGCGAGATGCGTGAGGGAATCTCCGTGCGCCGAGACGCCGCCAACGTTGCGCGATGGATCTGCATCAGGGCACAGGAAGTTTCACGCTGATTGCTCCGCCCAGCTCCCCTTCCATGCCACCCTCCCGCGCATAGCCGGAAATGTCCCGCTCTCCTTTCGGGGTGCCGTGACAGATCAGACAGGCTTTGCGGTAAAACAAGGGCAGCATGACGCGGATGGCCTTGCCGTCCTCGACCGTTGCGCTGACGATGGGCTCCCCGTCGCGGGCGAATGACGGCTCGTTCATCTTCTTCATCTCGGCGATCTCAAACTCATCCGGCTTGTTCTTCGGATTGCGGATCAGGTGTTCGGGCGCGGTTTGCTTGAGATAGACGCCGGACCAATTTTGGAAGCGCTTCCCCGCTTCCGTGCCGAACGTCGCCGGGATGAGTCCCTTGTATTTGATGCCGGGCATATCGATCACTATCTGATAACTGGCAATGGTCTTTTTGCTTTCCTCCAACAGCCGTTCAAGGAGCGGTTTGGCCATGGACGGGACGGAGGCGGTCGCAAGAGCGGCCAGGTCATGGCCCGTCCGTTCCTTGAACAGTGCGATGGTCTGAGCGGCAAACACCTCCGCCGTAAATCCTTTGTGCGCTTTTTCAGGGTCGTTGATCAGGGCCTGGTTGTTGCCCACGACAACGCGGCCCGTATCCAACAGAATGGCGAGCAAACGCCCGGTCTCCGAAACGTCCGACTCGCGTTCACCCGCCGCTACCGGCAACGGAATTCCCGGGAAGCCGATCGTAGCGGCACACACGAGCCAAAGGATGCGACGTTGGACGATGCTGAACACGAAAGTGAAGTGAATCATAAAAGGTTCCCGGTTATTGGCTGCCCAGGCTAGGGCTTTAACTAGAGTGTGTCAAGGCAGTTCTGCCTCGGCCCTGCAGCCAAACCCATCGAATAACTGGCAGCCGATGGCAACGCGCCGCTCGCCGGTGTGCTTGGCCATGGCACGGAAATGCTCAGTCCCCACCTTCTGTGGATAAGTCTGTGAACAAGATCATGGATGCGCATGGGGAAAGGCGGATTGCGTGGCTTATCTAACAAACTGCCTATTTTTTAGGCATTGGTAGATACACGGGCGGACCCCAACATATTGTGGTTAGAAAAGCACGTAAAGAGTTTTTTACACATTACCAGGTAAAGCGGCTTGACATCATTAAAACACCGCTGCTGACGCGTCGACCGAGCCATACGTATGCCGAAATATCCACAGCCGAAAGGCATTTCTGAGGATAAAGAAGAAAATGACAAGCCCAGAGGGAGTTTTCTCACCGAGAAAAATGGAGGCCAAACCCTGTCAATGGCCGAAGGAAGAAAGCCAGGAAGATAAATGACTCTGGTCGTCCCACCAATGTGCCCTATTTCTTTCGATAGACATTCAGTCCGACTTTTTCCTCGCGGTTTGGAATGGCCACATTGCCTTCGGTTGAGGCGATGATGATCGTTTTTCCGGACGCCGACGGACCGAACTCCTTGGAGAGGTCCACCTTGATTGTCAGTGTCGTGCCTTCGACGGTCATCTCAACATTTTTCATGACGGGACTCCTCAATAGGGTGGGAATGCATCTCTGCGCCGGTATTGTACACGGATTGCGAAGTCCTGCTACCAGGCATAGGCTTCAGGCGCGGCGCCGCCGGGCCCCGGGAAGATGTCATCCAGCCGCTTCAACGTATCCTGGCTCAATGTCAGACCGAGCGCGCGCATGGAGCCGTTCAATTGTTCCATCGTGCGCGGCCCGATGATCGGCGAAGTGACGGCCTTTTGATGCAGCAGCCAGGCCAACGCCACATCGGCCGGCCGCTCCCCGAGTTTCTCGCACAGCGTTTCATACGATTCCAGTTTGGGACGATATTGTTCGATATCCGCTTTCAAGGCTTCGTCTGTGCGGCGGCCGACCTTCGCCGGTTCCAGCGCGCCGGCCAACAATCCGCGCGCGAGCGGGCTCCAGGGGATCAGGCCGATCCCGTAGGCTTCGCAGGCGGGAATGACTTCCAGCTCGATCATCCGCTCGGTCAAATTATAAAGACTCTGTTCGGACACGAGACCGGGAAAGTGGCGGCCGCGGGCCAATTCCTGTCCCTGCGCCAACTGCCAGCCGGCGAAGTTGCTGCTGCCGACGTACAGAATCTTGCCTTCCCGAACCAGCTGCTCCATCGCCTGCCAGATTTCCTCCCAGGGCGTGCCGCGATCGACGTGATGCATTTGATAGAGATCGATGCAGTCCGTCTGCAGCCGCTGCAAACTCTCTTCGCAAGCCCGCTTGATGTGCAAGGCGGACAAGTGCGAGTGATTGGGCCAGTCCCCCATGCGGCCGAAGACTTTTGTGGCCAGGACGACCTGTTCGCGCCGGCCGCCGCCCTGCGCGAACCAGCGGCCGACGATCTGCTCCGTCCATCCCTCGCCTAACTTCCAGCCATAGACGTTCGCCGTGTCGAAAAAATTGATGCCCAGTTCGAGCGCCCGATCCATGATGGCGAAGCTGTCCGCCTCGCTCGTCTGCGGCCCGAAGTTCATCGTGCCGAGACAGAGCCGGCTGACTTTCACGCCGGAGCGGCCGAGATGGACATAGTGCATGGACACTAGTAGCCTCGCCCCGTGCTGCCTCCCCGGCCCATGCGATCCAGCGGGAGCGCCTCATACCGTTGCTTCAGATCCGGATGCTCGTTGAGATAGCCTTGCACCGCCGCGTCGTCGGCGAAGACCTCCGGACTGCGCTTGCGATACTCCTCGACCGTGAGATCGTGCTTCGACAACACCTTGCCGAGTTTGGCATTGATGTCCGCGCCCATTTCCTTCATCTGCTCGGGCGAGGGCCGCTGTCCCTCCCCGAATCGCTCTCCACCCTTAAAGTAGTTCGTCATCATCTCGCCGATCTCGATACGGGCCTTCACGAACTTCTCGACTTCAGCCGGCTCCGCCGCAAGCCCCGCCGCTGCAAAGAGCACAACACCTACAAAGAAGCTGATAATCATGCCTGTCCGATGCGATCCCATTGTGCGCCTCCCAGAGTGTGGATAAGTGAGTTCGTCTGAAAACTTTGCCGATCATATCATCTCACCCGGATGACTTGCAGGTCGGCATCGAGTCGCCGGCGCTCGGTGCGGACGACATCGAGACGGCGTCCCACCGACAATCGGCCTTACGGAAGTTGACGAGTGGAAGACACACCGGCGCTGTGGTAGCCTCGTCGTGAGCGTCTCTCTCCCCGGCTGCTCGGAAAATACCGCCTATGAAGATTCTTATGCGAGCGCGAGATGTCCTCTTATGCCTCTGCCTCTCGTGTTCATTCACCGGCTGCGCGACCACGCTGGCGACCACACTGATCTATAACCATGCCGACTGGTGGATCACGCGGCAATTGGACGGATATTTCGACCTCTCGCGCTCTCAGAAAGCGTTTGTCTCCGCGCGGCTGGATACCATTCTCAGCCACCATCGGCACGAAGCCCTGCCCCGCTATGAAGACGTGCTCGGGCAAGTGCAGGCACGCGTCCAGCGAGGGCTCACGGGCGACGACCTGGACTGGGCCTTCGAGCAGTACGATGAACTGAGGGCGGATCTCTTGACCCGTTTCGTGCGGGATGGCACCGACTTCGTCCACCTGGTGGAAGAGCCACAGATCTCGCGGCTGCGGAAAGCGCTGGAGAAGCGGCTGACGAAACAGGAACAGTTGTTGCGCGACAGCGTAGAGACTCGCCTGGCGCAGCGGACGGAGCGGATCATCACCCTGGTAAAAGAATGGCTGGGACCGATGACGCGGCAGCAAGAACAAGAAGTCACCCACTTAGCCATGGCATTTCCCGATACGCTGCCGGCGCTCTACGCCCATGAGCGGCAACGGAACGAGCACCTGATCGCCGTCTTGGAATCAAGAACCGACGGGGACACCACGGCGCGCCTGCACGAGTGGCTGGTCGATCAGGACAGGAATGCCGATCTAAAATTTCTGGAAGCCACCAGGCAGCTCAAGCAGCACATCGCCCGGTTAATCCTCGCGCTCGATCGCCTGGCGACGCCGAACCAGCGCAGCCATGTTCTCGCCAAGCTCGACGATCTCGCCCATACCATCCATGGATTAAGGGGAGCCTGAACCGGTCCTTCCCCCTCTCAGTGCGTCGGGCACCGCGTCACTGATCCCGCGAAGGCCCATAGACCAACTGTTCGAGCTGATCAAGAAATGGCTGCTGGCCGGGAAGTATCTTCAGCCGTGCCGTGGGAAGATCGAACCAACCGGCGCGATCGACTTCGGGGAAGTCCTTCATCTTGCCTGATTTGGGCGGCCATTCGAGCGAGAAGGTATTGCTCTTGATTGAAGCCGCATCCACCTCCCCCTCCACGGCCCAGGCCGAGATCACTTTTCCGCTCGGCTGCTTCAGCGGAGCCAGCGCGCGGCAATCCCCGCTTACAGCGAAACCCGTCTCTTCCTGAAACTCGCGCATGGCCGCCGCCAGCGGATCCTCACCCTCGTCATGCTCCCCTTTCGGAATCGACCAGGCCCCCTCGTTCTTCTTCGCCCAAAACGGCCCACCCGGATGGACCAGGAAGACTTCCACCTTCCCGCCACGCATGCGATAGAATAGAAGGCCGGCGCTCAGCTTCTTAGCCATCGCTCAGTGTGACGTTGACTGACGCGCCGCGTCCACACTCCACATGCCCGAGCCGTGGGACGAGACATACAAAAACACAAAGCAATACAGCACCGCGAGTTCGCCCATGTTCTGGATGGGCAACAGCGCCTGCGTACCGTGGACCATCCAATAGGCGACAGCCATCAGCCCGCTGCACACAAATGCCGCCCATCCGGCGAACAGACCGATCATCACCAGCGTGCCGCCGAGGAGTTCGACGGGACCCGCAACGGCGACGACAAATGCGGGAAGCTGCGGCGGCGGAGGCACCGGCACGCTCAGTAACTTCTGGGTGCCATGCCAGAGGAACAAAAATCCGGTGACGATGCGCATCAGCGCGTAGGCGTGAGCGGCATAGGGACGCATGAACGACGGCATGGGCTCCTCCTCTCGGCGCACGGTGGGATGGCTGGTGGAAATTCCTGTGGGACGGGAGAGAGGCTAATCCCTTAGTGCGGACCTGTCAATGAGAGGTGCGAGGGAGCGGCCCATGAACGGTCATTCGCTTCAGGCGGGGCCGGCACCAACAGTACTAGGGGAACTCCTAGGTGCGGTAGAGACCGACTTCAGTACAATACCCCCTCCGGAAAACAAAAAACGAGGGCAAATCACGCCTGAAGCAGTGGCTATGTACGGATGGAGGGCGTCATGTATGTCGTCGTTCCAATATGCTGCTTTTGCGAGAAAGTGCAGGATGGCGGCGGTGCGGGGGAACAAGGACGATGGGTGCCGATGAAAGACTACCGAGCGAAGTATGGATTGTTGCCTGAAGAAATTTGGGGATCGCATACTGATTGCCCCGACTGCAGCCGGCAGTACGAGCAGTTCATGGCGCACACCCATTTCGAAAGCGTACCGTCATTACCCGCCTGACAAACCGTCGCTCCGCGCACGACGTTCGTTCTGGTAGCCGTGACGCTCAATGTCGAGAGACAGGAGCCGAGGGCCTTGATTGGGTTCATGGTCCCGGCACCACGAAGTAGGCGCGCAAACCAGTCGAAGAGAAACGGATATCCATAAGCCATTCCAAAACAGAATGAGAATTTACGGATGAAGGGCGAAGGGAAAGAGGGCTTGCAAGGCAGCCGCGAGGACCGAACCAGGCAAGAGCGCTGAGAGCGCGAAGAGAAGCAGCACCAGAGCCACTCCCCATATAATTCCATCCCGGGTTTTCTGAAACATTCCCAGAAAGGCCGCACTGAACATGAGGACGATAAAGAGCGTCATAACGCGTTCTTTCCGGATGAAGCTAAAGAGGAGCCAACACCAAGCGCAGAAGCCCGGAGAGGTCTTCCGTTTGAGCGGAGGGCGTCACCTGATTGATTTGCCGGTTATAGCCCCCTTCGAGAGACAGCTTCGTCGTCCAGTGTCCTGATTGTTGAACATCCCACGCGAGGATGCCTTTCCCGCCCACATTCTCCAGCTCGATGAGCCGATCGCTCGATCGCGTTTCGGAGTAGTTCCCCAGCGCGCTGATGAGGAGCCGCCGGCTTTGCTTGTAATTCACGGCGAGAGAGGCGGAGGGCGAATCGATCCGAACGCCCGACCATTCTTGCTGTTCCGCACGATAGCCGAGCGTGGGGGCAATGGTCAGGACATCGAGCGGACGAAACGAGGCCGTCACTGTTTGCGTCTTGACGCGGTTGTCTCCATTGCGCAGGAGATCGGCTTCGAGGCCGTAACTTGAGGCCAATCTGGCATTCCAGGCTTCGCCGCTATACCCTAGTGCAGCCTCGACCGTTTTATTGTTTTTTTTGTTTGAGCCAGGTGGTCGAGGCGAGGATTCCCTGGGTGCGTGGCCGCTCAGTCTCAAGAGCCAGGTCGCGCACGTTCGCCGGAGCAATCGGGGGAATATAGAAGGTCGGAGTGAAGGTCGCCTGGTACACAGGCGTCGCCGCCGGCTTTGGGGTGACCTGCAAGTCTTGGCCGGAGAACCAGGACGACCACCGCGGAGAGATCTGACCCGGATGGTCCCCGCTTGCCCAACTTGGGCTCGCAACCAAGATGACTAAGAACATCAGGAGAATAGGCATGGTTCGCGAGTTCCAGACTGACTTAGTTGTTGCGAGTCAAGCGCAGAATGGTGCTGCGAGGATAGTAAGGGGGAGGCAAAACGGGATCAATCGTCGGAGGTAAGAGCGGGGTAAAAAGTGTGTAACGTTTTTTAAAAAACTCTTGAAGCTCTCAACCGGCAAAACGCATCACACAAAATTTGCGCCATGATCGCAACCGCGGTGTGGAATGCAGGAGACGAACTTGGATACAAGAGGAACAATAGGCCATGTCCCGGCACACTGTAGGCAATAAAAAGGCTCGGCGCCTTTCGGAGTCGAGCCTTCTACTCCAGTTCTCGCGATGTTCTTACTGCACTTTCACAACGTTTCCGTTGTGTCTTCGCAATGTGTCCATCGCGATCCCTTTTGTAACTTCACGGTACAACATCCCTTCTCCGGCCGGGACCAGGAAATACCCGTATGAGCCTCAGAAAGCACCCCTGATTTTGAACCTCCGCATGTGGCCCGCTGCCCGATCAGAAGCGGCGGGGATTGCATGGTGACGGGCGGGCCTGCGCTTTGTCTACCAATCCGCCCCCAACCGGTCCAAAACGATCTGGTGCACGACCGTATACTTGCCCAATGTCGCCAGATAGACAGCGGTCTCGGCCACATCGAATGGATCAATTTTCTCGCTGCGGAGAATGTCCTCGGGTGACGCATCGACCAGCTCGTCCGCGACGGCGCCGGGACAGATGGCGCTCACCTTAATATGGTAGGGGCGGCCTTCGTCGGCCAGCGCCTTCGTCAACGCCATGATGCCGTGTTTCGATGCGCTGTACGTGCCGGTTCCGGCCCAGGCCTGCACGCCGGCAACGCTCGACATATTGATGATCGTTCCGCCGCCTTGTTTTATCATCTGCTTGAAGCCGGCCCGGCAGCACAAGAACGTGCCGCGCAGGTTCACGTTCATCACCTCGTCGAAGGTCTTCGTCGTGGTCTCGGCGAGACGGCCGCCGCCCCCGATGCCCGCATTGTTCACGAGAATATCGAGCCGCCCATAGCGCTTCACCGTCTGGTCAATCAATCCATCCACCTGACGCTCATCGGCCACATCCGTCTGCACGGCCCAGGCTTCGCCGCCGTGCGTCGTAATCCGGTCGACGGTCCGTTCACAGAGAGCGATCCGCCTGGCCGCCACGACGACCTTCGCTCCCTCCGCGCCGAACCGCAGCGCAATCGCCTTGCCGATGCCGCTGCCGCCGCCGGTGACGATCGCCACTTTTTTGGCTAACCGCTGCATGACGTGACCTCACCCCCTCTTGAGATCGAGCCGGACACCGACCTCGTCAAGATGCTGCAACAGATCCGCCGGATCCTGATACACCCGATAGGCGCCGGCCCGCTCCAACTCTTCCTGTCCGTATCCACCGGACAACAGGCCCACCGACAAGGCAAACGCCCGCCGAGCGGCCAGCATGTCCCAAACACTGTCTCCCACGATGACGCAGCGGCTCATCGGTATCTTCAACCGTTCTCCGGCCGCGAGAAACAAATCGGGATCGGGCTTCGCAAACCGCACGTCGTCCCGAGTGATCACCGGCACGTCCTCCTGGAGTCCCAGAAGCTTCAGGGCATGCCGCGCGCTTTCCAATCGTCCGCTGGTCGCAACGGCATGCGGCACGCGATGCGCCGCCAGGGTGTCGAGAAGTTCAAGTGTTCCCGGCAGCACCCGAAGGGAAGCGGCTTGCTTGGCATAAGCCTCGCGATGCACCCGCTGGATCTGCTCCGCTTCCTCTTTCGAGACCGGCCGTCCCGTTTCGCGCAACAACGCGTTGAGCATCAGGCCGCCGCTCATGCCGATTTGGCGATGAATGCGCCAGACCGGCAGCTCAATGCCGGACGCTTGCGTCGCCTCCCGCCACGCCAGGACATGCTGGTAGACGCTGTCCACTAGCGTGCCGTCCAAGTCGAACAGAAACGCCATGGGTTCCGGATCGCGCATGGGGACAAGCGATCCTATGGTTCCAGCTTCGCGTTCAGAGTAATCGTCGTGTTGAGCAAGCGTGAAATCGGACAGCCGGTCTTGGCTGCCTGCGTCGCCTTGTCCCATGCCGCCTGATCCGCCTTGGGCACTTTACCTCTCACGTCCAGCAGAATATTGGTCACGGTCCATCCGGCTTCGAGCTTGTCGAACGTGACCGTGGCCGTCGTCTCCAGTTTCTCCGGAATGAAGCCGGCATTGCCCAGTTGTCCGGAGAGGGCCATGGTAAAGCAGCCGGCATGGGCGGCGGCAATCAATTCTTCGGGATTGGTGCCGGTGCCGTTTTCAAACCGCGTTGAAAAGGAGTATTGCGTCTGCGACAAGACGCCGCTGTCAGTCGAGACGGTGCCTTTGCCGGTTTTCAGATCGCCCTGCCAGATTGCCGAGCCTTTGCGTTTCATAATTCCTCCTGTTTAATCGGTGAGGCCGAGCAGGTGCCTCTATTATGGAGTAGTCACATCCGGCCGCGGGTCTGGGACAAACCCGTGGCGGTTCGGCATCTGGACCAATGGCAGCGTGCGGGCATTCATCGCAATATCTTCGGCAATGATCCCGTTCTCGTGCAGCAGCCAGGCGATCACGGCGTAGATTTCGTCCGGTGTCAGAGACTGCGGCGCATCGAACGGCATCGCGCGATTGATGTAATCGTACAAGGTCGTCGCGTAAGGCCAGTAACTGCCGATGGTCTTGATCGGTGTGGACGTTCGCAGCGTATCTTGTCCTCCGACCAGCCGGTCCAGCGGCCCTTCCGTGCCGCTCGCGCCATGGCACTTTGCGCACTTGGCGGCATAGACCTGCCCTCCCTGCTTCACCGTTCCCTGCCCCGGAGGCAATCCCTCGCCGTTTGGAGCCACATCGATATTCCAGGCGCGGATTTCTGAGTCCGTCGCCGGACGACCGATCCCATATCCCACTGTGTCGTCGCCGACCGACCGGCTCGGCAACCCAGAGGCCACGACGAGAGACGACAGGCCGATGCCGAGGAAGACGCGTTTAGACATGAACATTGCGCACCATCCCGTCCCGCTCGATCTTCCAGCTC
The DNA here is from genome assembly GCA_964398045.1 of uncultured Nitrospira sp. Classification (GTDB taxonomy): domain Bacteria; phylum Nitrospirota; class Nitrospiria; order Nitrospirales; family Nitrospiraceae; genus Nitrospira_D. The sequence continues at coordinate 10,789 of CAYNLM010000014.1, forward strand.
TGAATGCCGTTGTAGTGGTAGCTCGAATGACTGCCGCGCACCTTGATGAGCGCCGCGCGCGCGGGCTGAATATAACCGGTCTGATCTGTACAGCGGCTTTGCAATATCGTCTCTTGCCCGTTCCACTTCCAGGGAAAGCAAAATCGCGTATGACATTTGGGCAGCACCGGTTCCTGAAGACGGGCCGCTTGCCATGTGCGCCCCCCATCCACGCTGACCTCGACTGTCGTAATGCGACCTCTGCCGCTCCAGGCCAAGCCCCGAATCTCATGAAAACCCGGATGGATCCGTTGCCGCCCCGATGGGCTGGTGACCACCGATTTCGCCTCCATGACGAGACTGAATTGATAGGCTGTGCCGTCCGGCATGAGGTCGGTGTATTTGGAGGTTTCCCAGCGCGTCATGAACGGGGATGATCCGAGCTTCAGCCGCCGCAACCACTTCACATTGATGTTCCCTTCGAAGCCGGGCAACAGCAGCCGCAGCGGATAGCCTTGCTCAGGTCGTAACGCTTCTCCGTTTTGGCCGTAGCACAGGAGCGCCTCGTTCAGCACCTCATCGGTGAGAGGGACGCTGCGGGCCAAACCGGCCGCGTCGCCGCCTTCGGCCAACATCCACGTCGCCTCACGTCGCGCCCCCGCCGCCTCCAACAGCGTCACGAGCGCCACACCGGTCCACTCACTGGTGCTCGTCAAGCCGTGCAGGTCCTGCACGGTCACATCCCGAACCTCGCCCCAACCATCGCGGCTATTGCCCGCGCATTCAATGAACGCAAAGCGTGAGACGGCCGGCAGCCGTTGTAATTCCTCGACGGTGAAGACCAAGGGCCGCTCGACCAGGCCATGAATCAGCAATCGATGGCGGGACGGATCGATGGCCGGCACCCCGTTATGGTGGCGCTCGAAGTGGAGGGAGGACGGGGTGATGATCCCGTGCAGGTCTTGGAGTGGAGTGAGCGAGTAGGCGCCGCCGTTCGTTCGCAGCGCGGCTTCAAACGGCGACCGTTCACCATAGGGACGAGTCGAGGCACCGGGCACGCGCATCGGATCGACGGCTTGGTCGGACTCTCCGGCCTGCGCGGTTCCGAACAGCACCGCCGATGTCCCCATTGCCAGCAGCGCCGCGCCGCCGGCCAGGAACTCGCGCCGGTTGAACGTTGATAAGTCGGGCGTCGAGGCGGGTTCTCCCTTGACCTCGGGCTGCGCGCGCCTCCCCTCGCTCATCGGATCTCCTTTCAGAGACTGTTGAGTGCCTCACTTGAATCCGATCACCATCCCGTCCGGTCCGGCCAGACGCCGAGTTGCATGATCTTCGCATGGGTCGGTTGACGTGCGGCCATATCATGAAGTCCTTTCGTTGCGGCAACACCCTTTCGGCCCGTTGGCGGCGTCACGAATGATGGTCATGACGGCAGCATTGTCCGGCATGGATTGTGATATAGCACAGAGAGAATGGCGGAATCATCCGGCTCCCTTTGGTCACCGATTGCGCATGCACTCCCCGAACGTTACACTTGGCTGCACAACAGCGCCGCTGCCTCTCCCGCAGACTTTTCAATTCATCCATTGCTCCGTCATCTAGGGGGACCGTGATGTTCGACTGGCTGGCCGACCCTGAAATGTGGATCGCGTTGGGGACACTCACCGCGCTGGAGATCGTGTTGGGCATCGACAACATTATCTTCATCTCCGTGCTGGTCGGACGGTTGCCGGAGCGGCAGCGGACATTGGCCCGACGGCTGGGTTTAACCCTTCATCCGACGATCAAGATTCTCGCCCTGTCGTTTCTCATTCTCGTCGGCGTCACCTTGATGGTGGAAGGATTCGATGTGCACGTGCCGAAGGGCTACATTTATTTCGCCATGGCCTTCTCCGTCTCCGTCGAGATGCTGAACCTGCGGGTCCGCGCCCGACGAGCGGCACCGATCAAATTACACAGCAGGTATGGAGGTGACCGGTGAAGATCGTTGCCTCAACGCTCGCCGAAAGGCTATAGGCCGTCGGCTCGTGTTCTGCTACGCTGCAGTCGATGCCCGCTGCCCTGCTCGCCTTCATCGTCATCTTTACGATCGGCGCGCTGCTCCGTTCGGTCATCCTCACGAAGGCCCATGCGGAGAAATTGGCCTCGTTCGTCTTTTCCATCAGCCTGCCGGCGACGATCCTCGTGTCGCTGGATCGCCTGTCATTCTCCGTGACGGCGTGGAAGCTGCCGCTGGCCGCCTGGCTGGTGACCGTGCCGCTCGTCCTGTGCGCCTTACAATTCGCTCGCTGGTTGAAGCTGGCCCGTCCGACGCAAGGCGGTTTTGTGCTCGCCGCCGGCTGCATCAATTCCGTCTACTTCGCCTATCCCGTCACGTTGGCGACGTTCGGCGAGGAAGGTCTGGCCCAAGCCGTTCTGTTCGACCTCGGGCAAACCACGCTGACGCTCACCGTTCTGTACGGTGTGGCCCTGTGGCACGGCACGCGCGCCGGTTCGCCGGGACAAGCGATCACACGATTCCTCTCGTCTCCACCCCTCTGGGCGTTGTGCGCGATTCTCACCTTGAAACTCTTCCATCTCCATCTTCCCTCCTGGCTGCGGGAGGGGCTTCTGCCTCTTCATTTCACCACGACGCCGTTGGCAAGCCTGGTGCTCGGCCTCTCCATCAGCTTCGCCGCCTTGCGTCGCACGGCGAAGCTGGCGGTGTTCGGCGTTGCCGTGCGGATGGGCGGAGGACTGCTCTTTGGATGCACTGCGGTATGGTTGCTGGATCTGACCGGCCTGGAGCGGGCCATCGTACTCCTCGTCGCCGCCATGCCGTCGGCCGTGACCGCCGTGATCTTCGCCACGGAAGCCTGCCTCGATGAAGACCTGGTCGCGTCCGTTGTCGCGTTGTCGATCTGCCTCGGCATGGCGCTGCTGCCCTGGCTGCCCCGCGTGACCCCGCTGCTGATGGGGTAGAAGCCGGGACCGACAGTCGGATCCGGAGGGAATTCGTGCGGGGGACATCTGCCGCCCCCCGCTGCTGTGAATCGCTCTATTTTTTCTCGACGATATCGCTCTTCATCGGCCCGAGGATGCCGAGCAGTTCGTCCCTCTCGGTCTTGCCCACCTTGTGGTGATCCAAAGCCGCGACGAGATCTTCCACCAAGGCATTAAAGGCCGCGTCGTCCACGCCCATGCCGGCATGCGTCTGCTTCATGGTTCGGCCCGTATACTTGCAAGGCCCGCCGCTCGCTTCGCAGATCTGGTTGACCAGATGCATCTTCAACTTTCCGAGATCCGTGCCGGCGAAAAATCCATTAATGCGCTTATCGCCGCCGACGTTGCCCACGAACGTCTCGACCACCGCGGTAATCGCCCCCTTGCCGCCCAAGCGGTCGTACAACGACTTGCCCTTGGCTCCATCGGCCGCCTGCGCGGCCCCGACCATCAATACCAGACTCATCGCCACCAGACTCACCACACGTCGCTGCATCATGGTGCCCTCCTTGTATTGTGTTATTGAAAATGGGGACCTAACGCCCCTCGCTGCCACTGAGAAATCGTTGCCAGCCATTCGCCTGATCGGAGTCGGACGCCGGAATAAAATCCGGGCAATCCAGCCGCAAATGGGCCTCGCCCATCGGCTTATTGACGAATCCGCAATGATGCGGCTGCGCCGCATCGGCATGAACGTAGGGCTGGAAATAGGTGCAGCTCGCGCACATGCGCGCGACCGAAATGACGCCCTGCTCCTGCAACGAGCGGATGACTTTTGTGAGCCCGCGCAAGAACACCGCCTGCTCGTTCGGCGTCATGCTCTTCACCCCGGCCCGCACGACATCGGCCCATCCGGTCGTGCGCCGGGCTTCCCGCCGGCCGGCCGCGGTCAATGTGATCGTCAGCGCCCGCTGGTCTTCCGCCGATCGTTCTTTCCTGACCAGCTGTTTGTCGACCAGCGCCGTCACGGCATCGCTCGCCGTCGCCGCCGTCATGCACAACTCGCCCGCCACGTCGTTCAAGCGCATCGCCTTGCCGGCCCGCTCCGACAACAAGACGAGAATCTGTCCTTGCGTCGGCGTGAGTTTCCGCGCGGTGCCGCCTTCCCAGGCCTGGCTTCGCAACGCCGCCGCGACTTTAGTCAGGCCGGCCGTGATGTGATCGACCACCGACTTCTCACCGTGCATCGGCAATGGTTTTCCCATGCGGCACCTCCTCTTGGGGGGCGATGAAAAAGCCGTCTGCTTTGCTCACGAGGACAACGGCACGATGAACCCGCCCTGCCGCCGAAACTCCCGCTGTTGCTGTTCGCTGAACATGACCAACGGCTCCTGATGGCAGAACTGACATTCCTCTGCGGTGACGGTCACCGCCGCATGCCCCAACGCCGCGACATGTTCGGTCGCCAGCCTGAGCGCCGTCGCCTGATCGCCGGTCATCACGTCGAAGTGCAATGTCTTGCCCGGCACTTCCACCCACGTATCGAACACCTTCACCGTATCCATCCCGCGCTCCTTTCCTTGCCCGCCCATTTCATTCAGGACTCCTAATCAATAGCATTGCGCCGACTCTCCGTCAAGAGCCCTCTTTGGTATGGGTTCCAATGAAGCAGCGGTCCGCGTGGAGGGGGAGGCGGGAATCAAAGGGGCCGCGGTGAGGGCTGACGGATCAGGCCCGCTCGGACTCGGTGGCGCTCCATGCGAGGATTGCCGCGATCAGCAACAGCAGCGTGGAGAGGAAATACGGCGCGCCGGGAAGATGCCGATCCGCCTGCGCCGCGCCCCAAAACGGCCGGCGTGGATCCCCCGCGCCCAACAGACCGCCGACGGCCGGACCGAGCACAAAGCCCAACCCGAAGGAGACGCCCATCAGGCCGAAGCCGGCGGCGCGTGCTTCCGGCGGCGTGACGTCGGCGATATAGGCGCCGGCGGTGCTGACGCTCGAAGCGGCCATGCCGGAGATCACCCGGCCGACGATGAGCCAGGCGGTGGTAGGCGCCAGGGCCATCACGATAAAATCGAGGCCCAGGCCGACGCGACGGGAGCGGGAGCCGTGCCGTTGACGGACGGCTCCGTGTATCTGATCAAACGCGAGTTGGACCGGCGCTGACGAGATGGGCCTTCGTGCCGAGCTGTTGCGCCACGCGCACTTGCTCCTTGATGAGATCGATCCGCGCCCCCGGCACGCCGAGGTTGACTACAGGCGGCAACATGGACCGCATCTCAAAGCCATGCGATTCTCAGGCGGCGGGATGCCCATCGTCCGACATCGTGCGCGCGGACAGCGGGGTGGCAATGTGCTCCAGCGATCGCCGCTCCGCCTTGACGCCCAAGATCAGTTCCGCGAGGGCCCCGAGCAGCATGAGGCCGGCGCCCAACAGATAGCCGTACACCACGCTCGTGATGGACGTTTCGATCAAGCGGCCATAGAGCCAGGGCGCGATGATGCCCGCCCCTTGCGCCACAATGAAGAAAAAAGCGATGGCCATGGCTCGGATTTCCATGGGAAAGACCTCGCTCACCGTGAGATAGGCGGCGCTGGCTCCCGCCGAGGCGAAAAAGAAAATGGACGACCACGCCAGCATATGCGTCGTGAGGCTGAACCACTCCTGCACGAACGCATAACCGGTGAGAGCCAATAACAGACCAGCCACTCCGTATGTCAGGCTGATCATGGGTTTGCGGCCGATGGTGTCAAACCATCGGCCGAGCAGCAACGGCCCCAGGAAATTGCCGAGCGCAAACGGCAGGATATACAGGCCGATGGTGCTCGACGGCACGTCGTAGTACTTGGTCAGCACGAACGGGAAGGTAAACGACACGGCGTTGTACATGAAGGATTGCGTCACCATGAGCGCGATGCCGAGCACGGTGCGCCGAGGATAGGACCTGAACAATTCACGCGCCACCGTGGCGATCGTCACGCCGGGCACGGCATGCACGGTGATCCAGCCCTCCGGAACCGGCAGGTGCTGGACGCCTTGATCCACGGAGACCTCTGCTTCGATGCGCGACACCACGGCTTCCGCTTCCTGCACCCGGTCATGCGTCATGAGCCACCGGGGGCTTTCGGGAATGAACCGCCGCACCAGCGCGATCGCCACGCCGAGCACCGCACCGAGTAAAAAACACAATCGCCAGCCGAGCGGCTCGGGAATGAGCAGCGGATTGAGGAGGAGCAGCGACAGAAGCGCGCCGGTGGCCGAACCCAACCACCAACTGCCGTTGATGGCCAAGTCGGTATGGCCCCGCCGGCGGGCCGGGATCAGTTCATCGATTGCGGAATTGATGGCGGCATATTCCCCCCCGATGCCGGCGCCGGTGAGAAAACGGAACACCATGAGGCTCCAGAGATTCCAGGCAAAAGCGGTCAGCACTGTGGCGGCCAGATAGAGCGCGAGCGTGATCATGAACCATTTTTTGCGTCCCTGGCGATCGGTGAGATAGGAAAACACAAGGGCGCCCAGCACCGATCCGGTCAAATAGGCGGAGGCGCTGAGACCGACTTGGGATTCTGTCAGGTGCAGGGTGCCGGGATGGGTAAGCACGGGGCCGATCGCCGCCACGATCGAGACTTCGAGTCCATCGAGCACCCAGGTGATCCCGAGCGCGGTCACGACCAGCCAGTGCCAGCGGGACCAGGGCAAGCGATCAAGACGCTGTGGAATGTTGGTGGTGACGGAAGCGCTCGGCTCGACCGGCATAGCTTATCGTACCACGCCGGCGAAGAGGCTCAGACCGGCGCGGTCCTACCAGCCGAGCTGCCAGTGATGCCCGTTCCGCTCGACGATCGCATCCGCTTCGCGCGGCCCCCACGAGCCGGCTGTGTAGAAATGCACCGGCCGCTCACCCGCAAAGAGCGGGTCGTAGAGCCGCCAAGCGGTTTCCGTGAAGTCGGCCGTCACGAACAGCGTCTGATCGCCGATCATGATGTCCCGCAGCAGCGTCTCATAGGCTTCCGGCAATTCACCGCCGAACGCCGTGGCATAGTCGAAGCTGAGCGCCCGATCGGCGAAGCGGAACGGGCGTCCCGGGGATTTCACGGAGAAACAGAGCGAGAACCCTTCGCTGGGTTGCAGCGTGATCAGCAATTTGTTGGGTCCGATATGGCCCGGCTCCAATGAGCGGAACACTTGCGTGGGGGCCTCTCGAAACGTGACGGCCACCTGGGTGATCTTTCTCGGCAGCCGCTTCCCCGTCCGCAGATAAAACGGCACGCCCCGCCACCGCCAGTTATGGATCTCAGCCTTCAGCGCCACGAACGTGTCCGCCGTGGAATCCTTCGGCACCCCGGGCTCCTCCCGATAGCCGGGAATGATCTGGTCGCCGATCTGCCACGCGGTATATTGGCCGAACGTCACGTCCTTCGGATCGATGGGCGCCACCGAATGCAGCACCTTCAGTTTCTCGGCCTGCACCGCCGCGGCATCGAAGGAGACCGGCACTTCCATCGCCACCACCGTCATCAACTGCGTCAAATGGTTTTGCACCATGTCGCGCAGCGCGCCGGCCTGCTGATAGTAGGCGCCGCGATGCTCGACGCCGAGATCCTCCGCCACCGTGATCTGCACATTTTCCACGGTATCGCGATTCCACAGCGATTCAAAAATCGGATTGGCGAAGCGGAAGGCGAGCAGATTCTGAACGGTCTCTTTGCCGAGATAATGGTCGATGCGATAGATCTGTGATTCATCGAGATAGCGGTGCAGCAGACTGTTCAGCGCTCGGGCCGAGTAAAAATCGTGGCCGAACGGCTTTTCAAACACCACGCGGACCCAGCCATGGCTCTTCAGCAATCCCGCCCGATCCAACTGTTCCACCGCCGTCGGCACGGTCGAGGGCGGCAACGCCAGATAGAAGACCCGATTTTCAGGCAGGTTCCTGGAGATTTCCAAGCGCCGGATGAAACGGGCCAAGGCTTCATAGTCTTCAGGTCCGCCTTCACGCACCGTTTGATAATGCAGCGATTCCTCGCACCACGTGCGCACCTCGCCGAGATTGCGCGCCCCGGCGTTTCTGACGCCTTCATAGGCCCAGAGGCGAAACGCTTCCTCGCTCATCTCAGGCAACGAGGCGCCGACGATCAGCGTGTTCTGTTTTTCCAGCTCGCCATGATCGCGCAGGTAATAGAGCGCGGGCAGGAGTTTCCGGCGGGTGAGATCGCCGGTCGCTCCAAGGATGACGAACAGATGCGGCTCAACGGCCTGTTCCTTCATAGGCAAGATCCTTTTGCTCCAGTATTGAGGCTACGTCCCGCGCACGGGCGCCGTCAACACACCGGATCACGTCGTCCCGTCTATGAATTCCAAATGCCTGTCGCTTCCAGTCGCGTTTCTTCCGCTTAATCCCGGAACACCCGCACCGGCACCTTGCGCCCTTTGATCCGGGAGCGGCTCAGCGCCTCAATAATGCCGCGCGCCATGGCGTCCGGCACATTCACGATGGAGAAGCGATCCTCGATCTCGATGGCGCCGATGACCTTGGCGTTCAGCTTGGCTTCGTTGGCGATGGCCCCGACCAGATCGGCCGGCCTGATCCCGGCGTCTCGGCCGGCCCCGATGTAGACGCGCACCATGCCCGCTTCCCGCCCGCCATGACCGGGTCTCGCCGGCGGCCTCCGTTCACCCGTCCTGGCGGATGCCCCGCGATGCCGGTCATCGGGAGACGCTCCCGGGCGTTGCATGGGCCGGTACGGTTCCGGTTGTCGCATCGTCGTCGTCGGAATCTCTTGCTCGGCTCGCTCGCCGCCCTGCGCGCGAAAGATAAGTTTCATCGCGGCGGCCGCCACGGCGGCCGGCTCATGGGATGCGGAGAGCGCGTCGACGATCTCCTTGAAGCGGTCGAGATCGCCTGCGTCCAGTACGTCCCGGACGGCGGCTTTGGTCCGCTCCAGCCGTTTGGCGCGCAGATCGGCGACCGTCGGCACGGATGCGACGACGACCTTCGCTTTGGTGTGCTGCTCGATGCTGCGCAACAGCCGCTGCTCGCGCGGATCGAGAATCGTGATCGCCGCCCCTTCCCGTCCGGCGCGGCCCGTTCGGCCGATGCGATGCACATAGACCTCGGCGGACGACGGCAGATCGTAATTGATGACGTGCGACACGTGCGGGATATCCAGGCCGCGCGCCGCCACATCGGTCGCGACGAGCAATTCGGCTTGCCCGCTCTTGAACGCGTTCATGACCCGATCGCGCTGGACCTGACTCATGCCGCCGTGAATCGCCTCGGCCCGATGCCCGCGGCCGTTCAGCATCGCCGTCACTTCATCCACTTCCAGCCTGGTCCGGCAAAACACCAGCGCCGACTTCGGACCGGCCATGTCGATCACGCGGGCGAGGGTCGCTCCGCGATGCGGCCTGGTGACGATGTACGCCGTCTGCTGCACCCTCGGCGCGGCTCCCGCCTTGACCGGCTCCTTGGCGATCGTGATCTCGACCGGATTGTTGAGATGCCGATGCGCGATCGACTTGATGCGCGGCGGCATGGTGGCGGAAAACAGCGCCGTCTGCTTGATCTCCGGCGTCTGTTCCAGAATCGCGTCGAGATCTTCGGCGAATCCCATATCCAGCATCTCGTCGGCTTCATCCAGCACGACGATCTGCACATGATTGAGCTTCAAGGTCTGGCGGCGGATGTGATCGAGCGCCCGGCCGGGTGTCGCCACAATGACATCGACCCCGCGCTTGAGCGCATGGAACTGCGGGCCGATGGCTTGTCCGCCGTAGACGGCCAGCACGGTGGTCCGTAATTCCTTGCCGTAGCGCTGCACGGCTTCGCCGACTTGAATCGCCAATTCGCGGGTGGGCACGAGAATGAGCGCGGCCGGACGCTGCTTCGCGCCATGCGCAATGCGCTGCAGCAACGGCAAGGTAAAGGCGGCGGTCTTTCCAGTCCCGGTCGCGGCCTGGCCGAGCAAATCCCGCCCGGCCAATAGCGGCGGGATCGCTTCCCGTTGAATGGGCGTCGGCTCTTCATAGCCCAAGGTTTCCAGCGTGGCCAGCAACGAGGCTTCCAGACCCAGCGCGGCAAACCCCGGCGAGAATCCCGTGGCGGTGTGAGTAGCGGGCGGATGAGTTGTGTCCTGCTTCATGGATAATCGTGAGCGCCTTTCTTGATGTGTGAAGGAACTGAAGGTGGAAATGCGAGAGGCTACGATTCGAGGAGCGCGGATGTCAACCGGCTTCCCTCCTCTTCCCTCCCTCCAACAACCAGGTCGCCGTACCATAGCCGCGCGATCTCCCGACACCCTTCCCGCCACATCTCCCTCTTGCCCGGTTGAAAGGGCTCCGACTACAATCGCAGGAAGCGGAGGGGGTCCATGACCCCGGAAGAAGCGCGGGCCCATTACAATTTTCTGCTCACCCTCTGTATCCGCAAGGCCGAGTCCTTCGGCCCGCTGGCCTTCGCCTTTATCAAGGACCACAGTTTCCTCACGGCGGGCCTCACGCCGGAAGAGCAGTTCAATCTCTTCATGGCGATCACCGACGCCTTCGCCGACGAGCCGAAGCGCTACGGCCACAAGCTCGATTGTCTCCACAAGGCCCTCGAGTTGTTTCCGAAGACCCGCTTTTACGATCCGGCCATAGCCCGGCAGATCCAGCAGGACATCCGGCGCCTCACCGCCGAACTCGACTTCTACAACGCCGCGTTGAAACCGGACCGGCGGGCGGGCGAGAGCAGCGCAGCGGGGCGGCAACGAATCATCATCGAGACTGACATGCCGGATTACTTTTTCTCCATCGCGCAACAACGCGCCGCCGACTATTACCAACGGAAGTATCGTCTCTCCAAGGAAGCCAAGATCGCCCAGCACTTCTCCAGCCGGACCCGCGCGTTTGAACCGGACAATCCTGCCGTGCACAAGGAATTTCCGGGAGCCTGCGCTCCGTTCGTCCAGGCCAGAACCGGCGCTTGGCACGTCATGCTGCCGTTCGACCTGAAGATCAGCCGATCGCCGGAGGATCCGCGCAGTCGGCGTTCATTGTGACCGTGCGACTCGGTACCATGCCTTCCGATGCGACCCACTTGTCTGTTTCATCGCGACCAGCTCGGACGGCTACGGACGAGATCGACACAAACGACTCAAAGAGCGATGGGATAAAGCCAGGGTTTTAGCTAGTGTCCTGCCCTCATCTCAAGAGCCCATGATAACGATGATCCATGACCTCGCCGAGGTTCAATCGCTTTGCCGCCTTGGATGAGGTGGTGAATCACTACAATGCGCTCATGAAGTTGAATCTCACGGAGTCTGAAAAGCCGACCTCATTGAGTACCTGAAATCATTGATAGCCGCACGCAGATTTGCAGGAGGAAAAGACAATGGCCACACCGGCTAGCATTCAAAAGCATCCCATTCATCCCATGTTGATTCCCTTTCCCATCGGCCTGTGGATTTTCTCTTTTATCTGCGACATGGTCTACGGACTACGCTGGGGAGATGCGTTTTGGAAGGACATGGCCTTCTATTCGATGGCCGGGGGTGTGATCGGGGCTCTTGTTGCCGCCGTTCCCGGATATCTGGACTATCGCTCCTTGACGGCATCCGATGTACAGTGGATCGGCCGGTGGCATATGGTCATCAATCTCTCCCTCGTCATCCTCTTTGTGGTCAACCTGTGGCTCCGCAATGTAGCGGTTGTCGATCCCATATTGCCCGTCGATCTGCTCGAAGATCATCAGGTAGCGTCCGCTCTTATCGACCTGGCACTCGTCGAACTCGCCGATCTTGGCGTAAAAGCGAAACTGCCTGGTGGCTTCCAGATAAATCAGGCACCCCAAATCCTTCCCTGTACTGGCCACTCGAAGCGTGGCGGAATGAACTTGGTCGTCGTTGCTGGAATACATCTGCACTACCAGCCGGTCGGAACCGAACTGAGATGTGACGTCATAGACGACTTCCGATTCCTTCGTCATCACGTCGTAGCGCACCATGCGAGGCCCCTCATTGAGATAGAGCGTCGTTGGGCGCGTCGCGCTGAAATACCAGCCGGAGGCGGTGGCCCAACTCAGGGCATTGTTGCTGTCGAAGAGCGGACCGAGGTTCGCGACCTGATCCGTCGTCTTGTCATAGCCGAACAGCGTCGGGCCCTGTCCGCCGCGGGCGCGGTCCAAACCGAGGAAGACCAGCATCTGATCGCTTCCGACATGATTATTCATGTTCCGCCAGTAGGAGTAGGCAACGGGCCAGACGCAGTCCCCCCCGCCGCAATCGCCGCCGGCCGTCACGCGCACCGCCTGCGTGTGATAGGGCGCGGGAAACGTAAAGGCGCCGCGCCCACTGGGCACAAAGCTCTGCAATTGGCCGGTCGTCCACCGGGGCCGGATCGCGCTGCCCGCCTTTTCGACAAATCCGCCGGGAGCGGAAAACGCCGCTGCCGTTCCAGCACCTCCTGAATCGCCGCCGGACCCGCATGAGACAAGAAGAACGGCTGCCCACAGGGCCAAAAGGGCAGTGATGAACCGTCGTTGATAAAACGCCATAGGGCAACCTCATTCCGGTTGTGCAATATGGATCGGTGATTGTGTGAGCGCCGACGTGGGGCGCCTCGAGGTGAGCCACCATAGCGCTGACCTGGAACGAAGTTGTGAAGAGGTCCGGCAGACGTTGTAAAAATTCAGCAAAGACGAAAGGTACGGCACGCAAAATGTTGGCGAAGAGCCGAATCAGGCCCGCTCAGATCGCCGGGCCGTCACGAAGAGCGGGACGAGGCAGGTCTATACCAAGAGGGAGGCTCACAGACGATCAGGAAAGTTGGAGATGATGCCGTCTACACCGATTGAGTGGAGCCATCGGATATCCGTCGGTTCGTCAACCGTGTAGACAAACACCGCGAAGCGCTTGGCCTGGAGCGTGTGGACGTATGGTTCCGTGACGCAGTCGAGCGCCAATCCCACATGCGTTGCACGCGCCGCCTCGGCAAAGGCGGTGGGATTGACCGGCATGCCTTCAATGAGCGCGAGCGTGTCGGCCGAGGGTCTGTTGCGGCGGATTGCAAGCAGGTCCCTGTGCCAAAATGACGCATAGATCACCGGGCCGCCAAAGCCGCTGTCCTCCACAATACGGCACACTTCATCGGAGATTCCCTCCTCTTTCAGTTCGATCATGGCGCCGGCGAAGCCGTTGATGCAGGTCAAGGCCTCCTGCAGAGTCGGAATCCTTTGTCCTGGTCCGACCTTGAGTTCCTTTAAGACGCTCCAATTCATGTCACTGACACGTGTGCGACCCGGCACCAGTCGCCCGAGAGTGCGATCGTGAAAGAGGAACAGTGTACCGTCGGCGCTGCGCCGGACATCGAACTCGACGAAATCGACGCCCAACTCGATCCCTTTTTGCAACGCGGCGAGCGTATTTTCCGGCGCATGTCCGGCAGCGCCGCGGTGGCCTATCTTCAAGGGTTTCTCATTTCGCATCTTATCTGCCTTGCAACAGAAGGACTGTCCTCAGGCCGGCAGCAACGTCACATAGACGTTGCGGTCGCGTGGCCCGTCCAGCTCCACCAACATCACCGACTGCCAGGTCCCCAGGACCAATTTGCCGCCCGACACGGGAATGGTGAGCGACGGGCCCAGGATCGATGAGGCCATGTGGGACCAGGCGTGCGAGGGATCGTGAGCGTGGCGAAACTGGGTCCACCACCTCTTTCAGATGGCTCGTGCTGATGCGCAGGACTTTGGCCATGGGCGCTCCATTTCCGTGAAGGACCTGGTTCGTGCAGCGATGAGATCACCACCTTGCATTCGGATCATAGAGGAGAGCATCAAGTGAAGGGAAGAACTTCCCAGAGAGTGATACAATACTGTTCCGCAGATAAGGAACCTGATCGCCATGTCGGACGAACATGCATCAGGAACGCGCTCCAGCCGAAGACACTGGGTCAGCTTGATCCCCTTCGGGCTCCATCAGCAGCATCCGAACAATTACAAAGACATCCTCGACGCGGTCTGGGAAAACCGCGACAACCTCGGCTACGCGTACCGTGTCCTGCGCGACGGCTGTTGCGACGGCTGCTCGCTCGGCACGACGGGAATGCATGACTGGACCATGAAGGACCTGCACCTGTGCTGGGTACGACTGCAACTCTTACGGCTCAACACGATGCCGGCTATGAACTGGCATCGGCTCGAAGATGTGGCCCCATTGCGCTCTATGAAAGGCAAGGCGTTACGGAAGCTGGGGCGCTTGGCTGTCCCCATGATCCGGCGCCGCGGGGAGAGCGGCTTTCGGCGCGTCTCTTGGGAAGAAACCATCCGACTGATTGCCGAGCGGCTGCGTGCCGTCGATCCCCATCGCCTCGGCTGGTTTCTCACCGCCCGCGGCGTGACCAATGAAGCCTACTACGCCCATCAAAAAGTCGCCCGCTTCATCGGCACCAATCACGTGGATACCAGCGCGCGCATCTGCCACGCGCCGAGTACGGCGGCGCTGAAGGAAACGGTCGGCTGCTCGGCAACCACGTGTTCCTATACGGACTGGATCGGCGCCGATCTCTTGGTCTTTGTGGGGGCGAATCCCGCCAACAACCAGCCGGTGACGTTGAAATATCTCTACTATGCGAAAAAAGCCGGCACCAAGATCGTGGTGGTGAATCCGTTTGTCGAGCCCGGCATGGAACGCTACTGGATTCCCTCGGTGGCCGAAAGCGCCTTGTTCGGCACACAGCTGGCGGACGAATTCTTTCACATCCATGTCGGCGGCGACATTCCTTTCTTCTACGGCGTGCTCAAGCATCTCGTCGAGCAACGCTGGCTCGATCGCGACTTCATCGCCGCCCGGACAGTCGGCTGGGAGGACTTGGAATCGAAAGTGCGCGTTCTGCCCTGGGAGGGCCTCGAACGAGGCGCGGGCCTGACCCGCGATGACATGTACCGGTTCGCCAGGACGTTCGGGAAGGCCCGCCACGCGATCATCGTGTGGAGCATGGGCGTGACCCAACATCGCTACGGGACCGACAACGTGAAGGCGATCGTGAACCTCCAACTCGCCCGCGGCAACGTAGGACGGCCGCACACGGGCCTCATGCCGATCCGGGGACACAGCGGAGTGCAGGGCGGCGCCGAGATGGGCGCCATGCCGGGCGCCTATTCCATTGACTACCCGGTCAACGACACGAACGCGACCCTCTTCGCCATGCCGAAATTCTGGGGCTTTCGCCCACCGTCATGGAAGGGCCTGGGGGCCACCCACATGATTTTGGCGGCGGAACGGGGCGAGATCGACGTGCTCTGGCAAAGCGGCGGCAATTTCCTGGAGACGTTGCCCGAACCGGACCGCGTGCGCCGGGCCTTCGGCAACATCGGCCTCCGCATCCACCAGGACATCGTCGTCAGCTCCACCATGCTGGAGGATCCGGCGGATCTCGTCATCCTGCTGCCCTCGCGCACCAGGTACGAACAGCGCGGCGGCGGGACTGAAACGAGCACGGAACGGCGGATCATTTATAGCCCCGAGATCCCGGGGCCTCGCCCAGGCGAAGCCAGAGACGAATGGGAAATTCCTGTCCTGCTCGCACGCCAACTGGACCCGGAGCGAGCGGCAAGGATATTCCCGTGGCGCGATACGCACGACATCAGACGGGAGATCGAACGAGTGTGCCCGACCTACAAAGGAGTCGCCGGCCTGTTCAAGAAGGGAGATCAGATCCAATACGGCGGCCCTCGCCTGCTCGCCGGCCGATTCGGGACGCCGGACGGCAAAGGGCGATTCACGCCGATTGACCTGCCGGAAGAGACGATTCCACCCGGCCGCTTCTTCCTCAGCACCCGACGGGGCAAGCAATTCAACAGCATGGTCGGAGCCGAGACGGACCCGCTCATCGGCGCCGCCCGCGATGCAGTGCTGATGGCGGCGGAAGATGCCGCCCGCCTGCAGCTCGGTTCCGGCGAGATCGTCATCTTACGGAACGAACTCGGCGAATATCGCGGACGGGTGGTCATTGAACGGGTGAAACCGGGGTCCGTGCAAGTGTATTGGCCTGAAGCCAACGCCGTCATTCCCGCCGGGCGCCTGGATCCCTGCGGGATCCCGGATTACAACGCCACGGTGGAGATCATTCGGGCATACGACTGACAAAAGTGCCGATGACGGACTATCGCATGCAGAAAACAACTCGCGCCAACAGTCGTCAGGTCACCACCAAACCTGCGGCCATGCCCCCATGCCCGGTCGTGGTTACGGGAGTGACCGAGTGGCAGGATGGCAAGGTCTCCCGGCTCGAAGACTACCTGGTCGGAGAGGAACCGCTCGAAATTCGCATCGGTGCCCGGCCGATCAGCGTGACGATGCGCACACCCGGACATGATTTCGAACTGGCCACGGGGTTCCTGCTGACAGAGGGTGTGATCAGCGGAAGCGAACAGATTGCCGGCCTCCGCCGAGTCACCACGCGCGGGCATAAGCACAACGTCGTCCGCGTGGATCTCACCCGCGGCGTCGCGATCAAGCCGGCCCTGCTGCAACGGAATTTTGTCGTGTCATCCAGCTGCGGGCTTTGCGGAAAAGCCTCCATCGATGCCCTGCGGGTGCGCGGCATTGCCCGGCCCAATCAGGAACTGCGCGTCTCTTCGGAGGTTCTGTGCGTTCTTCCTGAAGCGCTGCGTTCGTCCCAGGCTCTCTTCGGCCGAACCGGCGGGCTCCACGCCGCGGGGTTGTTTGACGAAACCGGCAAGTTGATTGTGTTGAGAGAGGATGTCGGACGTCACAATGCCGTGGATAAGCTGATCGGCTGGGCTCTGCTGGAGAAACGCCTTCCGCTCAAGGAATCCGTCTTGCTCGTCAGCGGCCGCGGGAGTTTTGAAATCGTCCAGAAGGCCTTGGTCGCAGGCGTTCCCGTCGTGGCCTGCGTCTCCGCACCCTCCAGCCTGGCCGTCCGGCTCGCCTGGGAATTCAACCTCACGCTCGTCGGCTTCCTCCGTGGCAGACGATTCGTCGTGTACACGGGGGAAGACCGGGTGCGGTTGGCCACGTAAGTCGACCAGTCTGTATCGTCACAATGCACAACGCCGGCCGGCGAGTCTGTGACCGAAGGCCGGACTGAAACCCCCTCCGGCTTCGAAGCAATGTCCTCCCGTTCATGAGCTGATGTATTGATGGAGGTAAGCGATCAGGTCCTCTTTCTCCTCCATCATCAGCGCAACCATATCCCGGAGCGAGACAATCCCGACAAATTCATCGCCGTCGAAGACCAACAGATGGCGGCAGCGGCGTTCCTTCATCAGATTCAAACAATGGTTCGCGGTATCCTTCGGACTCACGATGGCCATGTCTGTGGTCATCACGTCCTTGATCCTGACGCTCTCAGGATCTCGTTTCTTGCCGACCACGCGCATCATGAGGTCCCGTTCCGTGAAAATGCCCGTGATTTTGGATGAACTGGTGATGACCACGGATCCCACGCCTTCCTCGGCCATCAGCGTCGCGGCATCGAGCACGGGGTGACTTGCATCGATCGTCACGACCTTGCGCACGATTTGTGAGGCAATATTCCAGGCCATCGCCGCCTCCTTTCTGCAAGATACATGGGAGAAACAGGACAGACCTCCCCGCGAGAAGACCTACGGCAATGCACGTCGTCGTGAAGCCCGATCACGCTGCTTCGCGGATCGGAGCCTCCTTCACCGGTCTGGTCATGGGAGGCGTTTCAGCAACGTCATGCTCCGCTCCCCAGATCCGACAGATCAGCGCACCCAAGAGTGCGCTGAAGCCCGTGATGAGACCGCCCATAAACAAGACGATCACGAGGCTGGCAATCCAACTGTTGGGATCCCATGCAGAGAACATGGACGCACCTCCAAGGGAAAGGCGGTGTGCCGCCTGACAGGACTTTGTGCGTTGAACATGCAGCCCTTTCCGGCTTTATTGTATACCTCGGTTATGAATGACAACAGCATCCCCTCCGCAAGCGGGGGATGCCTGTCCAAGCGTCGCCAACCGAGGCGACGAAATTCGATGCAGAGGGACTTCATTTCCGCCAACCTGGCGCTGCCGTCCGCCTTGTTCCAGACGTGTTGACCTCGGACCTTCACGCGCGGATCGTCGGCCGTATCGAACACTTTCGGTCGGTGTCCCCCGGACGCCGCGCGAACTCGCCGACCTCGCCTTCCAATTTGCGCTGGGGGGGGCGGACGTGAGCAAAGACGATCAAGGTCTGATGGATCAGCCCTTCTGTCCGTTCAATGAACGGGTGAGCCGCTGCGCCGAGGCCGTGACCAAGGGAGCGATGCAGCGAGGACGCCCCTGCCTGTATATGCCGCATGTGAGCGGGTCGCTCGACAGGATGCGGCGGTGGGCGCACCGGGCCAAACGGGCCGGCGCGGGAGGCCTGCTCGTGGCTCCCGGCCTGACCGGCTTCGATTCGCTGCGAGCCTTGGCCGAGGATGACGCCCTGGCGTTGCCGATCGCAAGCCATCCGTCGTTGCTCGGCAGTTACGCCGCGCACCCGACCAGCGGCATCGCCCCGCCGCCCTCTATGGCCGACTGCCCCGCCTCGCCGGCGCAGACATTTCGATCTATCCGAGCTACGGCACAGGCTACGCCATGACGAGAGGACACTGCTCGGCGGTCGCCGCAGCCTGTCGCTCGGCCTGGCATCCTATCCGCCCGACTGCTCCAACAGCCGCAGGCCGGATCGGCGTCGAACACGTGGCTGAGTTGGAACCGCTCTATGGCCGCGACGTCGTGTTCGTGCTCGGAGCCGAATCCAGCAGGATCCTCGAGGGATCCTTGCAGCAACAGACCAGTTCGTGAAGACCGTCGAGCGGTGCGCAAGAAGATAGCGCCCGCATGACGCATGCGCGTCACGCCTGTCTGAACGGCAACGGTGCGCAGCCGCCTTATTCAACGCCG
The DNA here is from genome assembly GCA_964398045.1 of uncultured Nitrospira sp. Taxonomy (GTDB): domain Bacteria; phylum Nitrospirota; class Nitrospiria; order Nitrospirales; family Nitrospiraceae; genus Nitrospira_D. The sequence continues at coordinate 29,590 of CAYNLM010000014.1, forward strand.
AGCAGCCTGACGGCCTTGTTCACATCCCGCGGCTTGACCCACAGGATGGCGCCGAAGCGTCCCTGGCCGGCACTCCGAGCCGTCAGCGCGGTCATGTTGATCTTGGCCGAACCCAGTTGTTTGGTCAGATCGACCATCGCTCCGGGACGATCATCGCCGTCCACCAGGAAGCACATTTTCGGCCCCTGCGCTTTCCACTTCTGCGCCTTCGCCACGCTCTTGAAGGCGGCGGGATCTTCCGGCACCACGTCCACTTGCGTGCGGCGGTTCCGGGGAAAGGCATGCAGCGCCACCAGATTCACTCCGGCGTCGTGCAGGGGAACGAGCATGCGAGCCAATTCCCCGGATTTGTCCGCAATCGATACCTTGAAGTATTGGGTCCTTCGAATCAAATCGGCCATCATACCCTCCTCTACCCGCCCGGATAGCGGGTCACGTCCGGCAGGACATGTCTGGCGATGCAAGCTGGTCGGTGTGAGATCATCATCACGGGGACTGACCTCCGGCAGGTGTCTCGCAATGATGGATGGAATTATAGGCTAGGCGCCGGACGTGAGGAATGCAACCGGGTTCAGCCACGCAGCCGGCGCGGGTTTGCGGCTGTTGCCGCCTGCAGTACTCACTTTTCGATTTCGAACCCCTCGTCCTTCCACCATTGCCGGCCGCCGTCCAGTTCCATGACCGGATAGCCTTTGCCGGCAAATTCGACCGCCGCCGTCGCCGCGAGATGACACACGATCGAATAGCAGTACAGGACGTTCGTCTTGTCCTTGCGCAGGCCGTTCAACGTCTGCCACTGATCCTTGGGCAGATTGATCGCCCCGGGAATATGTCCTTCGGCATAATCTTCAGCCGCCCGGACATCGACGATGTTCACCTCATTATTGTGTTTCATCATCCGTTCCAACTCAACCGGGCCCGTCGTAAAGGCCATCTTCGCCTCGAAATACCGCTTGACTTGAACCGGATCATTGGCCATGACCTGTGTTGCCATGGTGTCCTCCGCTGTGGGTCAGACCCTCTGGTGACTTTCCAGACGTCAACTGTGACTGCTTCCGGGCCGGTGATGAACTGCCCAATACCCTAGGCCGCTGGACGGTCCTTCCCTGGATTGACATGAAGGCCGACCGGCACCTGTCCACCTTCATGCGTTTCTTTGATCACCTCAGCAGGTTCTTTGGTTTGAACGCTGGTCCCGCTCTCTGTGGATGCACGTGCCAACCCCATGAGCAGCAACACCAAGACACCCACTGCGACAAGTATCAGGACCCCCGAGCCGAGAATGAAGATAGGATGGAAGATACCCTTGCCCATCCAGCCGAATTGCCCCAAGCCCCATGGAGCAGTCCCTGGAGTAACCGTCGAGCTGTAACCTGTATCGACAGGAGGCTCCTCGAATGCTTCGGCTCTGAATGCGACCATCTCTCGAATGAGGCGGAGATGACTTTTCGTGATTTCGTCGAGATACGCGACCGGCGTGACTTCGCTGATATAAAAAAGGAGCGATTGCGCTGAAGACTCCGAAATACCGGCCTCCCTTACTGCGACCATTCGAACAAGACGATTCATCCCCTTTTGAACAGCCGGCACGTTTCCCTGCACGAGCGCCTGATGCACCATTTGAAGTTGGGTGAGATAGCGGTCGTATGCCGCGCCGAAAGCGTCATGGTTTGCCAGTTTTTTTTCTTCCCGCAAGTGGCGAGCGATCTGTTCAGCCCAATTCTCCTTGACACTTTCAGCCGGGGTGGGCATCAGGAGGAGCACAAACCAAGCCGTCATGGCAGCCACCAGAATCTGCTGGCGCCCCGTCGACGACATGCGCCATCTCCTGTCGACTCAAGCCTGAGGTTGGTTGATCCGCTCTGATCTCCTCATCCGAAGGCACACAGTGAAAGTCTCATCCTGCGAAACTACCTTGTCAAGGGGGACAAAAGGGCAGGACGCTGGCTCCCTCATTGTCGTGGTCGAGAACTCAAGGGCTCTTGCTAGCGGCCTTGACGCTGCGGTGCTCCGCGATTTCCGGACCTCAACAGTGCTCCCTTTCAGACCGGCGATGCACCGCCTCCTCCACTAAACCATTGGAATAATGAGAGACCAACGAGTTGGGGTTCTCCCTAGGCGATGCCTCTATGCACAGACCTTATAAAATGGAGGTAACGGAAAAAGACTGAGGACAGCTGTTAGCCGGACTAAAGAGAGGTGGTTATGTTCGTCTGTGCGGTTGGCAATCAAGGAACGGAAAGCGGATTCATCCCAACGGAACGATCTGAACAATCCCACTCCACCCACCCATCCCCTACGGCACCGTGGCGCATCCTCCTCGCGGACGACGATGAATGGACTCGTCAACTGTGGCGGGACATCTTAGAGAGCTACACGGATATCAAAGTCGTCGGGCAGGCCCGCGATGGCAAAGAAGCCGTGTTGATGGCAACCACCCATCAGCCAGACGTTATCCTGATGGACATTGCCATGCCCCATCTCGATGGGGTTGAAGCGACCCACCGTATTAGGAAAGCCTGCCCTCGGACGGTCATCATCGGGATCTCAGGCAATTATGCGCCGTCCGTGTACACGGCCATGAGGACAGCGGGAGCCGTGGCGTTCGTGTGCAAGAATCAAGTCCTCTCCATTCACGAAACGATCATGCTCGCCTTGGGAATTTATCCCGACAATGGATAGAGCGAGAGGCACAATCAGCGGGATGACGCGAGCCGACGACTCTATGGAAGAAGGCGAAAGACTATGATAGGAACAACCCGGGATGAGGCGCCCTTCGGAAAAAACACGCAAGGTCGATCTCCACCCGATGGGTTGGACATTGAACACGCTCGCACAACGAACGAGCCTTGCGTTGATCGCCGCGGCCGGCGGATGGATGCTGACCGGATGCGTGAAGACCGCCGATTTCTTCGATGCCGCCCTCATGACTCCCGTCCTGATCGAAGACTTCGAAGCCCCGGTCATTCAGAATGCTGTCGCCTACAACGCCGGTCAGTCCTTCCAAACTGCAACCAACACGTGGGAAGTCACGGCAGGCGGCATCGAGATCTTCAACGCGAAGGATCGTCCCGAAACCACTGCCTTCGACGGAAATCAGGCGGTCCAGCTGACCGGCGCAACGGGAGCGGGGGGGCTGGCGATCAGTTTCGCCACGATCCAGAAAAAGCAGTACACCCTGACATTCCACTACGCCCATAATAATCTGCTGGGCACCAACGCCAACCGTGCGCGCGTCGAGGTGCTGAGCGCCTCCACCACGTTGCTGGAAGCCCGGTTCAGCCATGAGAGTGTGCCGTTCGATTCGTACCGCCGGTACAGCGGCATCTTCACCGCCGATAGCGCACGGACCACATTGCGCTTCACCTCTCTCACCCCCGGCCGATATGGAATCACCCTGGATGGGATCTCGGTACGAACCGTCCCGCCCCCTCCGCCCACTCCGCCGCGGGTTCAATAAACAAATGACCATCGGCAGTTCGTCCCACCTGATCGCCCGGGGCTGATCAGCGACCGCGGACTCATCCTAAAAGACGTGAATGAGTGGAACCACCGTTGGGATCATGGCACGATTGGAGTCATCACCAAGGACCACGCATGCGCCGCATTGACCATTCACGCATCCCTATGCTGGTTGCCATTCTCGAGCTCTCCATCCTGATCCATGGGCACGGCTTTGCCGAGGACACCGCTCTCTTGAGCATCGGCCCCCGCATCGGTTTCACCGGCAAGACTCCCTTTCTGGGTCGAGAACAGAAATACGATTTTTATCTCACCGACGTGGCCGCCGTCTTCAAATTCCCGTGGTCATGGCCGGTCGGTGAGAGCCCTTGGACCTTGGAGACGAGATTGCTCACAAGCGCCGGGCTCCTCACAGCGGCAGGCGACAACGGACTGATGGCGACCGTCGTTCCGGTCCTCGCCTTGAGCGGCTGGGACAGATTCGTGTCCATTGACGCCGGGGCGGGCGCGGGCTTTTTCAGCCGCGACAAATTCGGAGGGCAGGACTTCGGCGGGCCGGTTCAAATCGTGGCCACCGCCGGAATACAAGTCAATCCGATTGCTCACGCCTACGCGGGGTTTCGCCTCCAACACTTCTCCGACGCAGGCGTGTACGGGCCAAACACGCTCGGCGTTGACATGTACATCGTCGAAGTCGGCTACAGATTTTGACGCCACATCGCAATAAATGGAACAGAAGGCCGCCGCGCGCGGCGTGGCAGGGATGGCTATGCCGCTCACACCGGCTCTCGATTCAGCGGAAACGCGGTCCCCTAGCACCGTCAACTGGGGAGATCACCTGTAGGGTTCTATTCCTCGTGCTTCCGCCAAGAAATCAGCGCGATCCGTCAACGCTCCAGTGAGGACGCATCCCTTTGCCTTCAATGCTCATATGAGCCGGGCAGTCATCGCAGGCCTCTCTACTCACATTTCACATTCGGCGCCTACGTTCTCTTTTCCACATTGCGGGCAGCCTCTTTGCTCATCCAGAGTAAGACATTCCGGCAGACGGCCGCCATATCCCCTCGGCAGATCTCTTTGCATGGCCCGTATGGCATCGAGATTTTTCTCGGCGTTCGTTTCGTCGCTCAGATCGATGATGTCCACGGCCGGACCGCGGAAACCGCATGAGGCAGAAAGTCACGATGGCCGCGCCAAGACCGATCACGGCTATGAGCACCTGCGCCGGGTTCATCCTGCCTCACTCAAAAGCCACGTGCTTCCATGCACCAAGGGCATAGAACTCCGTTATTTTCACCGCTCACTGTAAGGTTTCCGCCGTGCGGCTGAATAAGAAAAGTAGCATCTCTCTATTCCCCGTCTCTTACAATGAATCTCTCACCTGCCTTGGATTCTGATACACATTAGGGTATGCTGGCGACGTGAAAGTTGGCGAGGTACTGGAACGGTTACGAGAAGACAGCTGGTACCTGGTCGCCACGAAGGGAAGTCATCGACAGTTTAAACATCCGACGAAACCCGGTCGCGTCACCGTCGCAGGTAAAGCGAGCGACGATTTGCCTCCAGGAACCTTGAATAGTATCTTCAAGCAGGCCGGTTGGAAGAAGTAGGCACAGACTATGCGTTACGCGATCGTCATTGAAAAGTCCGCATCAAACTATGCCGCATATGTGCCGGACTTGCCAGGATGTGTGGTCACTGGCGCCACGATTCAGGAAACCGAAACCTTGATCCGCGAAGCCATCGAATTCCACCTGGAAGGCCTTCGAGCCGACAGCATACCCATTCCCCCTCCCAGCAGCCAAGTGGAGTACGTGGAAGTCTCCGCATAGCATTATTCGCCTCGCTTCAGCCAGAACCAGAATAGAAGCACGTCCTTCTCCTACTCTTTTTCTTTCCCCTGAACAAGTTCATACTGCGTCGTTCAACGAGCGTGCGTTTGGCGACCATGACCTATTCCCTACTGCGCTTTGCTCATCTGGTTGGTTTGATGCTCATGGGAGCGGGCCTGATCGGCGTCTGGCTCTCGGATCTGCGCTCGCGGAAAGTGCACGACCTCGTGCGCTTTGCAGAAGCCGTTCGGAACGTCGCCGTGTTCTACGACGGAGTCGTCGTGCCCGGCGCCGTGATTCTCTTTTTTTCAGGTGCCTGGATGACCGTGGACGTCTGGGGCGGATGGGGCTTCTCGCAACATCCCTGGCTGGCGGGCATGATTCTGCTGTTCGCGATTGAGTTCGTCGAGGGCAACACCATTACCCGGCTCTACTTCATGCGCCTACGCCGCCTCACAAACGCAGCGCTCGAGCAAGGAGCTGTGACGCCCGAACTCAGCCGCGCCCGGCAGGAACATGTGCCCACCTTCACGCACTTCTTGGATATTCCCATACTACTGGTCATTGTATCGCTCGGCGCCATCCGCCCCGGCACTTGGACACAATTTATCGTCGGCACGGCGTGCGCCCTTCTCATCGCCACGGCTCTGACAATTTCAATTCCCCGCCTCTACCCGTGGATCCCTCCGATTCAAGACAAACCGACCTAACCCACCGCCGCACACGGACAATGGTACTAGAACGAGACGTTTCTCAGTTCAATTTCAACGCCCTGGCTGTCTGTCACCACAGCTGGACACGTTTTATCGGCATTGGTCTCACCACGCACGACCCGAGGGAACCACATGCCAGGACTAGGAGCGCCTGGACTGACCATGTCCTCCGTCGTCCTGACTAGCAGCTCATCCAGACAGCACCGGATAGTTTCAGCTTCCCACACATTGAGAGTGCCTCCCCCTGCAAGCAATTTATAAAGCTGTTCGGACGCTAGGATAAACGCCTGCACCTCTTTCCGATGACCATCCTCTTTGTGCATCCTGCTCCTCCTGTTTCTTGCGGCACGTCTGCCCTTGTTTCGATTTCGAACTGCATGGCACGAGCAACCAGTAGTCGGTACTGGTAGGTTGTATTGTTTTTTCCCTGGGTGCGACTATCTGGAAGGTCCCCAGCTGGTAAAACGTGGTTCTCTTGAATGATCCCACATAAGCCAATTAGGTTGAGGAGAATTACGGGGGTGTGGCTGGTCTGGGTTGGATTCGCAGCTTGTTTAGGGCGCAGGGGTAGAAGTGCTTGAGAACCTCATACTGTTCTACATAACCGGTCTCACGTTTTGTGACTCATTCTTCATCAATTTCTCTCTAGGGTCTCAAATCGGAAGACCTAGGTTTTTCCGAGCGTGCCCTAAAAAATAAATGCGGACGACACTCGCGGGCGGCTCCAGGTCCGCCGGGATTGTCATCCTGGAAAAAAGACCTCCCGAAAGACACCCGCAAGGTCGTGCGCGGACGAGCGTCTCGTAAAGCGACCATTCTCATCTCGCCGGCGGAAAACGCCGTTGCATTTTTGAGTAGATCAGTCTATACAGGCGGCCCATGAACGCCGAGCAGATGGAAGAGATCAAGCGCCACTTTGGCGTGGTCGCCGAATCACTTCGAAGCGATATCCGACAGATCGCCGAGGGTCACGCCACGATCCGGCATGAGCTACAAGATCTGCGCGGTGAGTTCAGGGACGAATTTAAGGAAATGCGGGCGCTGATGAGATTGTCGTTTTCGCAACTCGACCAGCGAATTCGAACGCTTGAATCGGATATTTCCACACTCAAAGCCCGCATGGATCGCCTCGAAACGAGCCGGGCTAACTTTTTTCCAGTACAATCTGAATCGCCGCGCAGTCGAGGCCTTCAAACAAAGACTCCCGCCGACATTTCTCAGCGTGGCACTTTTCCCTTTCGTTCATCAACGACTGTCTCATTCACTACCCCTGCTCTGAGTGGGAGGGAGATGCTGCTTGATCGTGTCATAGATCTTTCTCGACCGGACCTCGTCACCTGTAAGACCGACGCGAATCGTAAGCCGGCACCTGGAATCCGAGACCGATTCGAGATCTATCCAGACATGCGGGCCATCCGAGAACTCTGATTCCATGTGGGCGGACATCTTATCGACTCTATCTTCCGAGAGCTTCAATCCCAAATCATTCATTGCGGCCACCGTGGCATCATGAACAACAGGCACCGGGTGATTGAGCTCGTCTTTCAACTTACCCATGACATAGACTGCGCCGACTGCCCCACCCGCTGCACCGACCGCAAGGGCCAGGCAGCCGGAAGAGAAAAGGCCGAAGCACAGACAGACAACCAACCCGGCGACCCGGACGATCCCTGAAATCATTCGCCTACAGTCGGTCATGTGCGGTGTCTCCTCTCATCTCTTGGCCATTGTGGTCTCGGTTCAGAATCTTATTCAACCCGATTCGGTCACAAGACAGGCGGGCAGCCAAGGTGTGGGGGCTGCAACCTTGACCCTCCCTGCTGATTTTGATGACATGAGCGACACCAACAAGGACCTGAGGCCGAAAGGACATCAGCCAAGATGAGCCGGATCGTGAGGCCATTGTTTCTGTGCCATGCCAACTGCTGCCGGTCGGTCTTGGCGTCCTACCTCTATCGGCATCTCAATGGCGATGCGCCCATCCTGTCAGCGGGCTTCGAGCCGGGGGAGCGCGTCAGCGAGCGAGCGGTTGCGATGCTGGCACACTGGGGGATCGATGCAAGCGGGCATCGGCCTCATCCATTGCGGCGGGCACTCTGCGACGAAGCCGGCGCCATCTTCGTCATGGCGCCCGCATACGTGCAGCGGTTGTTACTGGAGTATGGGCAAGATTTGGCCGCCCGGGCGTATCTGTTCGCCGACCCGTTCAGCCGGCCGCAGGGGTTCGGTCACGGCGAATATAAGGTCTCGGACCCGTCGTTCGACGAGCGGCCGAACGACGAAATAATTCGTGAGTACGCCTGGATGCGGGAGCGGGTCCGGAAGATTCGATCGGCGTTGCTGGGTGATGGTCAACCGATGATCCCGGCCGCGGAGTATCTGGACTTACTCCAGTCCCTCGATCCGAGAAGTCATTGAATAAGGAATGAACCTGAGTAAACCTAGCCTCGCTTCGCGATGTGTGATTGCAGGACCTGACACTCAAGCCAGAGTGAAATGGTCTCCGCTCAACAGGGTGCGTGAGCCGCCCGCGTGAACGAGGCGTTACAAACAATGACTCCCGACCCCTTTTCTTCGTGCGACCCAAACAATGACTCCCGACCCCTTTTCTTCGTCTCTTCGACCCCTTTTCTTCGTCTCTTTTCTTCGTCTTTTCTTCGTCCCACCCTTCGAGAGCGGCAACGCTCCGCGGGCTCGGCTGGCAAGTCTTCTCCCCTCGCGTCGGGCCGGGGGTATGCGATCCCCAGAGAATCGAATCCGCGCCGATCACGATTCCGGCGGAGGTGATGAAGATACCGATCAGCGTGCCGAACATGATGGGAGAGTTCTACCTCTATTCGGATCACCGGATCATTGCGTCTTCGTCATGAACCGGTAACATTTCATCACGAAAGACGTCCCTTCCGACTGGGGCCGGATTTGGTCTTCCTGCGATTTAACAGAAACTTGACCCGCGCCTCATTGAGCTCTCTTCCCGCCCCGTGTACCTTCTACTCTCGTTGACTGCAACAGGAGGTCTTCATAAATCTCTCGCCAAAGATTTCGTTCATCGAACTCCACGTGCCCGACGCAAAGAGTGAACAAGAGTTCCTAATACTCGCCGTCCAGACCGCCGTAAAGAAATTTCGCGAAACGCATGATAATTCCACCAGCCCGCCACAAGTAACCTGTGACGAAAGATGTTCTCTGTCATGAAGCGCGTGTTGAGACGCAGGTCTCTGTAGCGATGCACAATGGAGCGTACGCTTTGCACATCCCATTAAGAAAGATACCGCGGGGGTGGAAATTGAAGGAGCGGTTCCTAACTGAACCGTTAGAGCGGTGAAACGGTGTCAGGCTCTGTTCTCTTGCCGCTCATTCGAGCAACTAAGCCAGATTTTACAAATATTTAACTGTTTTGAAGTCGTTCTTTAACAGAAGTTGGGTATCCTCTGACTTGTAGATTGGTGAAAAGGCTACACAATATAGTGTGGCGCTGGCACTGAACCAGCAAGGAGGCTCATCTATGGTAGACGCGCATTACCTGCACATGCTGGATGGACGGCTGCGTATCAGAGTTCCTGAGGTGAAGCGTTCACCCCGAGCGGCACTCCACGTAGAAGAAACAATTTCGGCCCTGGAGGGTGTAACGCATGTCAAGGCCAACTCAGTAACGGGAAACGTGCTGGTTCTGTTCGAATCCCATCTGATTACACATGGCGCCATTGTTGAGGGTTTAAAAATCGCCGGATACCTCGTAGTCTCTTCAGCTTCTGCGCCCATGCCTCATACGGGTACATCCATCGGAGATAGGCTGGCTCGGTCGGTTGTAGAATTGCTTCTGGAACGAGCCGTCCTCGCGCTGCTCTGAGCTTCTTTCTCCCCGCCTTCCTGCGATCCGTTGAACAGGGGACGCAGGGCATTCACCGTTGCAAGAACTGCCGACCCGTTGCTCAACAAGGTCGCCGCCCCCGGTCCAAGTAAACCAAGGAATGAAAGCCCCAGCGCGATCGTGTTCGGGACCGAGATGATCGTCCAATTCTGGCGGATCAATTCCATCGCTTCGCGGCTGATTTTGATGGCCAGTGGTACTTTCCATAGCCCGCCGCTTAGCATCATGACATGAGCAGTTTCTTGCGCCACATCGGCGCCACCTGCCACGGCAATCCCCACGTCCGCGTTCGCCAGCGCCGGTGAATCGTTGATGCCGTCGCCGACCATGGCCACCCGATAGCCCTTCTCCTGCAGTTCTTTCACGATAGATACTTTCTGACCAGGCAAAACCTCGGCATGAAAAAGAGAGATGCCAAGCTGCTCAGCGATGCGGCGAGCCGCGCCGTGATGATCGCCGGTCAGCATCACGGTTTCCCTCACGCCCAGCGCACGTAAGGTTTCAATGACTTCCGCCGCTTCAGGACGAATGGGGTCTGCGTACCCGATCACTCCGATCAATTTCCCATCCGCTGCCACACACACCGGCGAAATAGCTTGCTCACCGAGGTCCTTCAAGTGGTTCAAGACCTCTGGCGGGAGTTCGAATCCCTTTTGAAGCAGATAGCGGGAACAGCCCACATTGACGACATACCCGTTCACAGCCGCCTCGACACCAAGCCCGACTGTGTACTCGGAGGTGGTACGATCGAGAATCGAGAGACCTTTAGAAAGAGCGGCTTCGACGATGGCTTTGGCAACCGGGTGCGTCAATCGCAGTTCAGCCGCTGCAGCCAGCGCTAAGACCTCATCTTCGCCATACCCATCGTAGACCATCATTCGACTGACTTCCGGCCTGCCCATCGTCAATGTTCCGGTCTTGTCGAAGACGACCGCATCGACCTGGGCTAGTTGTTCCAAATACCGTCCTCCCTTAATAAGGATTCCATGTTGGATCGCCTTCGTCATAGAGGCCAACACCGTTGTCGGGGCGGAGACGCGGATGCCCGTGCCGTAGTCAACGATCAACACCGAAGCTGCCCCGCGGAGCCCGCCTTTGAGCAACCCGCTGACGCCGGCTCCGATGAAACTATACGGTACCAACTC
>CAYNLM010000015.1:0-40218 GCA_964398045.1 uncultured Nitrospira sp.
ACGGATGTCCTTCGAGCCGCGTGACTATCTGCGGCATATTCTCGTGGAAGCCGAGTTTTGGCAGAGCGTGATCGACATGGGCCTCAAGGGCGCAAGCTTGGAAACGATTGAGCTGGAGGCCCACGGCGATACGGCGATCGAAGTTGGCCGATACCGACTTCTCGCTGCCAGCGACGCCGTTGCTGACCAGGGCAAGTACATCGTCGTGTGGAAGAACGACAACGGCAAGTGGAAGCTGCATCGTGATATCTGGACGACAAGCCAACCGCCTCCGGCATCGTGAGTCTGCCTAACGAGCGGCGCCACTTGACGGGGACCGATGGAGCGCAGTGTTAACTCTGCAATCGGAGAGGCGGCCGCCGCAGGTGAGCCGCATGCCGTTTAGGCGTCACCTGTAGCATCACGTTATGAAGGTTCCTGGTTTACGAAGCTCATACGAAAAGGTGGGTGGCATCGTCTATTTCGGGCGGATGCTCGACAAGATTCGCCTGCACGCTGCCGGCCGGCTCCCGGACGGTTACAACCTAGGCACGAAGGTGTGGACTTGGTTCGATGCTCGACGCACACGCTTCCTAGCTGTCAATTACGAGGCACTTGTTGAGCGTGTGCTTTCTGGGGGTACGGACGAAGAGATTTTGGCATGGTGCTTTGAGCATGGGCGCCGACCGAGTGAGGAGGACATCGAAATTTGGAACGACTTCATGGTAAAGCGAGGTTGGCGCGACAGCAGTAGCGCCGTCGTAGCGGAGGCCAAGCGATTGCGAGGCTTTGCCCACCGCGACGACATTCAGACGGCATTCGAGTTTCACCTGGCAGATGAATCTTCAGATGACACACCTGCCGCCTAACAGGATCACTGGAGCGAGCCACGGGCAGCAAGGAACGCTTGTTCTGAATGCGAGGTCGTCTTGGCGCTGCACGTGGTCGCTCAGTTGCGCGCGTTATGCGGCATCAGTAGCGTCCGGCAGAAAACTGCTGTCTACTCTTGGAAGCCAATGGCAGCGCATGGACCGCGAAGGACGGACGATTACGCCGAGGTACGTAGTGGTTCAAGGCGATCGATCTCGATCGCCTTTGAACTGCGCATGGCATGCCACAGATCCCAGTCCAACTGCAATCCGAGCCAGAAATCTGCCGACATCCCTAGAACTCGTGCCAATCGAAGTGCTGTGTCCGAAGTGATCGCCCGCTTGCCTCGAATGATCTCGTTAAGCCGTGGAAACGAAATGCCTAGACGAGACGCCAGCTCCGACTGAGTAATCCCGAGGGGTCTAACAAACTCCTCCAACAGCATCTCACCGGGACGAGTGGGCGGTCGATGGCGGGGCAACCGACGACCGACAAGCTCTTTCGAGTGCCGTGACCGTGAATGAATAGTTAAGATGCTGTCTACACTCAGCGGCAGGATCGTGGCCGCGACCGGGGATCAAGCGGACACCCCCGGATCACGACGACCGTGACGGTGAAAGAATGAGCAGGCGGTCGAAACAAGGTGCGCGAACGCACGTGCCGTGCGCATGCGCACGCCGTACAACTTTCTCTCGCGTAATCCACTCTAACCCTTGTACTGAAAGCTGCCGCTAGAAGCGCCTCTCTTTCCAGAAATTCGTCAGCACCGGTGAGTTAAGCCTCCCGGTACTTTTCTTGCTGAGATCTCCGGCAACGTTGCTTCACGAGAGGTCTCATGCAGTCACTGCCTGCCGTCATTTCCATTCTGTCGCCGTTGCTTGCCAGCGGACTCATCGCCCTCATGGGACCCACTCTGGGAGAACGGGTGGCGCGCATCGGCATTGGGGCGCTCGCGATCTCGGCCGGCGCCGCTCTCGTAGCCCTGTATCAAACCGTTCAGTTCGAGCCGATTCTGCTGACAGCGCCGAGACTTCCTGACTGGATCGCGCCGACGCTTCTTGTGGACCGACTCGCCGGCGTCATGATGGTGCTCATCACCGTCGTCAGCCTCGTGATTCACGTCTATTCCAGGCGCTACATGCAGGGCGACCAAGGATACGTGAAGTTCTTCGGCCTCTTAAGCTTCCTGACCTTCGTCCTGCTGAGCCTGGTCACCAGCGGACATCTGCTGTGGCTGTTCGTCTCCTGGCACGCGGTGAGCTGGCTGCTGAGAACGTTGCTCCGCTTCAACGAGGCAAGCCCCGCGGCGCGGCGGGCGGGACGGACGACGCTCGTCGTGCAAGGGCTCGGCGATGCGGCGCTGTTCATCGGCATTGGGATCCTCTATCTGACGTTCCGCACGTTTGATCTCGCGGCGCTGTTTCAGAGGGTGAAGGACGCGCCGGCCTTGCCGACGCTCGGCGCCGGAACCTGGTGGGAGATCGACGTGATCAGCGCCGTCACGTTGTTGCTCGTGCTGTCGGTCATGGCGAAGTCGGCGCAGTTTCCGTTTCATACTTGGTTGCCGGGCACCATCGAAGCCCCGACGCCCGTGTCCGCCATGCTGCACGCCGGCATCGTGAACGCCGGCGGGTTTCTTGTGAATCGGCTGGCGCCGCTCTTCGGCGCCGCGCCCACGACGCTCTATGTCCTATTCTTTGTCGGAGCGCTGACGGCCCTGATCGGCGCATCGACCATGTAGACGCAACCGAGCATCAAGCGAACGCTGGTCTATTCCACCATGGGACAGATGGGCTACATGGTGATGGAGTGTGGCTTGGGCGCCTTCGCGCTGGCCATCTTCCACCTCTGCGCCCACGGCCTGTTCAAGGCCACGCTGTTTCTGAATTCCGGCGCGAACATCCACAAGGCGAGAACCGAATTCAAGCTCCCCGGCCAACACATCGTCAGGGAACCGGCGGGCTTCGCGCTGATGCCCTGGGCCACCGGCCTCGCCATTACCCTGATCCTGCCGTTGTTGATTCTTTTGATGGCCCACGGACTCGTGAACATTTCCCTCTTCCAGGCGCAGGGCACGATGATTTTTCTGTTCTTCGCCTGGGTCACGTCGGCGCAGGCGATCTTCAGTCTGTATCGGCTCAACGCCGCCGGGTCATGGAAGGTGTCCGGCACCATGGTCGCGACGCTCGGCGTCATCGGATTCACCTATCTGTGGGCCGGCGAATCATTCACCCATTTTCTCTACCCAGCGCCGGGAGAGGTCGCCGGCTATTTTCAAGCGGCGGCCTGGAACGAGGGGTTGTTTGAAGCCTTTGTGGTCTTGGCCGCCCTCGTCGTCGTCGCCGTCTGGGCCGTCTTATACGGCAAGGCCCATGGATACCGGCTGTTGCTTCCTGCCTGGCTGGAGCCCCTGCACACTCGTCTCTACGTCGCGTTTTTGAATGCCCTCTACGTTGAGGACGCGCTGCGAGCCCTCAAGCCAGGCACGCCCCATATGGGTTGGCGCAAGCGGGCCCTATGATCGGATCTCGACCATGACGACGCACCCCGCCCCCGACCGATTCACCGACACGCAACGCATGGAGCTGCGGTCCTACGTGCAGTTGGCCGGAGAGGCCGTCTCGCCCTACTGGCCCATGCGGACCTTCATCCATCACAACCCGCTGCACGGCTTGGAATCGTTGCCGTTTGAACAGGCGGTGCAGCAGGGGCAGAACCTCTTCGGCGGACGAGGCTATCTGGGCAACCAGGACTACCGGCGGCATCTTGTAAGCGGGCGCATCACTGAGCATGATCTGCTGACCGCCCTTGAGCCGCTGGCGCTCGATAAGCGGATCCTGTTCACCGGTCGCCACCTCAGCCATCTGGATGTCCTCGCGTCGGTGATGCGCAATGGAATAACCGATGACGATTCGGAGCGCACGGAAACCGATGAACGCGATGAGCCGGACGTCGAGATGGTTCGGTCCTGGCTGCAGGCGGCCGCCGCCCTGCCGCCGCCCTCCCCGCTTCCTGGGCATCCAGGAAGCGAAATGCTCAGCGCTTGGTGCGACCGCACCATCGGCACAGAGCTCGTCGAAACGATCGACCGTGAAATGGTCAAGTGGTGCAGCGCGTTCCTGGATGAGGGCGAAGCCGGCTGGACCATGCCGAAGCGGGAAGAGACGTTTTACCGAGCCTGGAAAGCCCTGGCCCAACATGACCTCGCCATCCGCTTGCTCGGGATCAGCAACGCGGCGGCCGGCATCCGTTCGCTGCCTGACCGCCCGGAAGACGCGCTGCTGGAGAGCCTGGCGGATCTGAGGGTTTCCAAGGCCTCCTGGGAATCCTATCTGTCCCTGCACCTGGCCGCGCTGCCCGGATGGACGGGCTATATCAAATGGCGAGCGCAGGAAAGCGACCATCCCTGGCAACAGGCGTTTCCCATCGACCCCGTGAAATATTTGGCCGTGCGTCTCTTCTACGAACGGGAACTGGTCCGAACCGCCTGCCGAACCCATCTGGCGATCGCCGGACAGGCAGAGGCGGTCCATGAGTATATGGATCGCTATCCGCACGCCTATCGACTGCGGCGCGCATGGATCGCCGGCCTGACGCCTCACCCGCTCGACAGGGAGATACGGAGACTGGCTCGCTCCAAGAGCAAGCAGGATCATCAGGCGTGGGAGGAGCTGGGACGCCGATACGAGACGCATCGACTTGAACAGGACGACCGGCATCGCGTGCACCATGCCGCACGGACACTGGTGCGCCTCGCCCGCTCATTCTCGATCGATCCGTCCGCCATTCACACCACGGCTCCCGCCGACATTCGGCTGCTGCTGGCCTGGCTCGAAGATTTTCCTGCCTCGCAACAGGGACCTGTCTGGCTGCAGGCGTTCGAGGCGAGCCATCGAAGGATGCTGCTGGACGACCTTACAGCCGCCGCCGTCGCCACGGAGACGGCCCGCGCGGATCAGGAATCCTCCTCAAGACCGCTGGCGCAGATCGTCTTCTGCATCGACGTCCGGTCGGAAGTGTTTCGACGCCATCTCGAACATCTCGGCGGCTACGAGACACTGGGGCTCGCCGGATTCTTCGGCGTCCCCTTGGATTATCAGCCCTTCAACGCCCACTATGCGGTGGCCCATTGCCCGGTGCTCCTGAAGCCGAAAAATACAGTCCGCGAGGTGCCGCGCAGTTATCACGGCGCGCTCGCGGAACGCCACAAGACGGCGGCGCAGGTCGCCGTGGCCGCCCGCGAGCTG
This sequence comes from uncultured Nitrospira sp., assembly GCA_964398045.1. Taxonomy (GTDB): domain Bacteria; phylum Nitrospirota; class Nitrospiria; order Nitrospirales; family Nitrospiraceae; genus Nitrospira_D. Next base: position 5,097 of record CAYNLM010000015.1, read on the forward strand.
CTGCACGACCTGAAGGAAAACGTCGTGACCCCCTATGTGATGGTGGAAGCGCTCGGCTGGTTCTTCAGTCTGCCCCTCCTCGGCAAAACGTTGCTGCCGCGCTGGTACGACCGGGCGCGGCGCCGGCTGAGCAGCGTGTTCATGCCGTCCCTCTCGACGACCTTGACGGTGGAGAAGATCTCGCGGGAGGAGGCGGAAGAAATGGTGGCGGCCGAACAGCACGCGCTGATTCGGGCCGTCGTCCGGGAACGGTTCGGGCTGACCGGCGCGGCGCTGTCCTCCGCCCTATTGGACAAGATCCGCAAACAGGTACTCGGTCAGACGGACGGCCCCAACGGCGACGTGGGCAAGGCGCTGGGCCTGACGCCGGAGCAGGAACAGGCGTTCTATGAGGACCTGCGGGAGCGCTATCGGATCAGCCCCCGCGGGATTTCGTCGCGGCTCGACCGCCTGACTCACACGGGATTTTCCGTCGCCGAACAGGCCTATTTCGTGGAAGCCGCCCTGCGCCTCATGGGCCTCACCGCGAACTTTTCCCGTCTGGTGCTGTTTTGCGCGCACGGCAGCACGTCGCAAAACAACCCCTATGAGTCCGCCTTGGATTGCGGCGCCTGCGGAGGCAATCACGGCCTGCCCAACGCCAGGACCATCGCGGCGATGGCCAATAAACCGACCGTGCGGGACCTGTTGCAGGCCCGCGGCATCAAGATTCCCAACGACACGCAGTTTCTCGCGGCGCAACACGACACCACCACGGACACGGTCCGCATCCTTGACTTGGAGGACACGCCCGCCACCCACCGCAAGGATCTGCAACGTTTGATCTCGGATCTGGACGAGGCCGGACAACAGGCGGCGTGTGAACGAGTGGCCGCCTTGCCGCAGGCGACGGCAGCGGAACCGCGGACCGCCCGTAGGCTCGCCGCCCGCCGAAGCGGGGATTGGGCCGAGGTGCGTCCCGAATGGGGGCTGTCGAAGAACAGCGTGATCGTCATCGCGCGGCGCGCCCTGACGCAGCGGATGAATCTGCAAGGCCGGTCTTTCCTCCACTCCTACGACTATCGACAGGACGGGTCGGGAAAATTATTGGAAACGATCATGACGGCGCCGCTGGTGGTCGCGCAATGGATCAACATGGAGCATTATTTCTCGACCGTCGATAACGAGGTCTACGGCAGCGGCAGCAAGGTGTACCACAACGTGGTCGGCCGCATCGGAGTCATGACCGGCGTCTGGAGCGATCTGCGCCTCGGCTTGCCGGCCCAAACGGTGTGGAATGGATCGGTGCCCTATCATGAGCCGATGCGGCTCCTGGCCTTGATCGAGGCGCCGCGGGAACGGATTCAGGGCATCATCGATCGGCAACCGCTGCTCGAACAGTTATTCGATGGGGGATGGGTGACGCTCGTAGCATTGGAACCTCAGGACGGCGCGTTCTATCAGTACGACGGCTTGAACGGATGGACATGGTTACAAGGAGGATCGCATGATCAGCTTAACGCTGCATCCCATGAAAGAAATTAAGATCGTGATCCAGGGCGAGCACGTGAAGTTTGTCACGGACCTGCTGGATCGGGTCGGCGCCACCGGCTACACCATCATCAACAACGTGTCGGGCAAAGGCCACCATGGCTTCCATGAGGGCCATTTGCTCTTTAACGACACCAGCAGCCAGGTGATCGTCTTCACCGTCGTACCGGAAGAGCGGGTCGAGCCGGTTCTGGCGGGCCTGGGTCCGTTGTTCAACAAGCATTCCGGTGCGATGTTCGTCACAGACGTCGCCGTCAGCCGGCGCGAACACTTTGTCGCCAAATGAAGCCGATGGATTGCCTTGTTCGGTCTGGCCGACTCCTCTCTCTCGACGGTCCGCACCAGGACTGAGTATACTGGTTCGCTCCTGTGCGCTAGATCACTGGGTGACACTTTGTCTTCCTCCCGTCGATCACGTCCCAAGCCTTCCACCCAGGCGCAATCGGAAGTCGCCGAGGGGGAAGTCTTGGCCTGGCTTAATGACTGCATCCAGGGCGGCCTCTGTGTTGTGTCCCACGGCATCGTGATCTTCGAAAACGCGCAATTTAGAGAGCTCGTCGAAGCGCCTGATCCGGGGCCCGGCTGCCCGCTGCGGATACGTGTGCTCGATGAGGCGGTCAACTGGAATCAGGAACCGCTTGGAGCCTGTGGCACCAAAGAATATCGCCTGACGGATCGGCAGGGCGATCCCCTCATTTACGAATGCCGATTCAACGTGGTGCCCTATCGCGGCGACAGAGGCGTGCTCATGGTGCTGGAAAACGTCACGGAACGGGCCCTGCTGTCACAGGAAGCCTCCCAGGTGGCCCGATTTCAGTCGGTCCTCGCGCGGATCGGTTCGCTGGCCGTCAGCGGAACGCCGGTCCAAGAGATCATGAACGAGGCCGTGCGCCTGACGGCCGAGGCCTTGACCGTGGAACTCTGCAAAATCCTCATTCCTCGCGAATCGGACGAACATCTGTATCTCGTCGCCGGCGTCGGCTGGCGCGAGGGGCTCATCGGCACCTTGACCGTGGAGGGCGGCACACATTCTCAGGCGGGCTATGCGATCCGCGAACGGCAGCCGGTGATCGTGGCGGATTTGCACGCAGAAACGCGCTTCGTGCCCTCAAGGCTGCTGTCGGAACATGGCGGCATCGCCGGCATGAGCGTGCCCATGATGGTGCAAGACCGGGTGTACGGGGTCATGGGCGCGCATTGTAAGACCGTGCGTCATTTTTCGCCTAAAGAGCTGGAGTTTCTCCGTTCGGTGGCCAATACCATCGCCACCGTGCTTGAACGATGGCGGCGAGAGGAAACGCAGCTTCAGCTCTATCACAGGATGTTCGAGCTGGTGCAGGACGGCGTCATGCTGACCGATACGCACGGAGCACTCCTGGAATGGAATCCCGCCATGGAACGCCTGACAGGCTGGACGCGGCCGGAGGTCATCGGCCGCACCCCCGCCCTGCTGAAGTCCGGGAAACATCCGCCGGAATTCTTCGAACGCATGTGGCAAACGATCCGGTCCGGATCGGCCTTCATCGACCGTGTGGTGAACCGCCGCAAGGACGGCTCTGAGTTTCTGGCGTGGGAAAGCGTGAGTCCGGTCAAAGACCCGGACGGGGCCATCCGCTATTTTCTTGCCATCCTGACCGACCTCAGCGAGCGAGAGCAGATGCTGGAAGCCCTACGGCATACGGAACAGGTCAAGCTCGTCGGCCAACTCGCCGGCGGCATCCTCCACGAAGTCCGCAATCCGCTCATCGGACTCGGGAGCCTGGCCACCCATTTGGCCGACCAGAACACCCTTCCGCAGGCCGCGCGCGACCGGTGCCGCTTGATCGCGCGTGAAGCGGCGCGGATCGACGACCTCCTGGAGTCACACCTGGGACAGTTGCGGCCACGCCCGTTCGAGATCGCCCCCTGCGACCTTTCCGCGTTGCTCGACGATACGCTGACCTTGCTCCACCCGAACATATTGAAGCATCGCGTGTCTGTAAAGAAGCACGTGGCCGCGAATCTACCATTGGTGGAGGCCTCGCGAGCCCATGTGCTCCAGGTCTGCCTGAACGTCGCCATGAATGCGATCGACGCGATGCCGAACGGCGGCGAATTGACGATCACCATCGGGCCGGAAACCAGGCGAGTGCCGGGGCTGCTCATGACCTTTGCCGATTCCGGGAAGGGCATCTCCCCCGAAAACCTGCAACGCATCTACGAACCGTTCTTTACGAATGGAAAGGCCAAGGGGGTCGGTCTTGGGCTGACCATTACCCGCGACATGATCGAGCGGCACGGCGGGCAGTTGCTGATTCACAGTCCGCCTGGAAGCGGGGCTGTGGTGGACGTCTGGCTTCCACTGAAACGCGAGGGCTAGCATGGCATGGCAACTACTACTGGTCGAGGATGAAGCGTCCGTTCGGGAGGCCTTCGCCCTGCGCCTCACGAGCCAAGGCTACCTCGTCCAAACGGCGGGGTCGGGAGAAGACACCTTTGCCCTCCTGCGTTCCTTCGAGCCGGATATCATGGTGTTGGATCTCGTCATGCCCAACCTCTCGGGCCTGGATGTCCTCGCCCGGGTGAAACAAACCATGCCGGAGCTTCTCGTCATCGTCCTGACCGCCAGAGGAACGGTGAAGGATGCGGTCGAAGCGATGCGGCTCGGGGCCTTCGACTTCGTGGCCAAGTCCATCGATATGGACGACCTCCACCACGCCCTGCACCGCGCGACGGATCTGCTCACGTTGCTCCGGCAGGTCCAGCTGCACAACGGGCAGGATGCGAAGCGCTATGCGATCGATCGCATGATCGCAAACAGTCCCGCCATGCAGACGTTCATGCAGCAGGTTCGAGAGCTGGCGAAGAGCGATCGTGTCACCGTCCTGCTCCAAGGCGAGACCGGAACGGGCAAGCAGTACATGGGGCGCGTCATCCATTTCAGCAGCCCCCGGGCGAACAAGCCCTGCATCGAAGTGGATTGTCCCTCCATCCCGCGCGAATTGTTCGAGAGCGAATTGTTCGGCCATGAGAAAGGGTCGTTTACCGGGGCAGCAGGACGGAAATGCGGATTGATCGAACTGGCCGAAGGCGGGACGGTCCTCTTCGATGAGATCGGCGACTTGCCGCTCCCGCTGCAGGCGAAGCTGTTGCGGGTGATCGAGGAGCGGACGTTGCGCCGCGTCGGAGGGTCGGCCACTATCCCGGTGGATGTCCGGTTCATGGCCGCGACCAATCGCGACCTCAAGGAAGCGGTTGCAAAAGGCGAGTTTCGCGAAGATCTCTACTACCGGCTCAATGTGGTGACCCTCACCGTCCCGCCGCTCCGCGAACGCGGCGACGAGATTATTCCCCTCGCCGAACAATTTCTCATCCGTTCCGCGGCGGCGCTCAAGAAACCGGTGCGCACGTTGGGGGCGAGCGCCCAGGCCCTCTTGCGCCGGTACCGCTTCCCCGGCAACATCCGTGAGTTGAGCAATCTCATCGAACGGGCCGTGCTGTTCAGCCAAGGCCCGACTCTCGAAGCCGCCAACTTCCCCTCCGATGTCCATGGCGCGAGCCAGCCATCGGCCACAGCCGCACCAGGACATCCGATTCCTGCGCCGGATGCGGCCGATCCCACCGCCGTCCAGATCTCCTTCCGAGTCGGAGAGCAATCGCTGAACGACCTCGAAGATCGGATCATTGCCGAGGTGCTGCAGCGGTCGAACGGGAATAAGACCCTGGCGGCCAAGCATCTCGGCATCACGCGCTGGATGTTGGATCGACGACGCAAGCCGTAAATTCTTCGTATGCGCCCCCTCCGCTCTCTTGTCCGGAGTCCCACGCTGTACTCCTCGCCGCATCTCCGGCATCCGTTCTGCCGCTCTGTGCGCGGCCACACACGATCGCCGGGCGTAACGTGCCTCCACGCACAGCATCACTGATGACACAAGAGATGGCTCATCCGGTTCCTGTCAGCGGGAGAGAAGCCCACTGATAGATTCGTGAGTCGCGGTGCGGAGTTACTGCATCCTCCGCACACTGACAACTCGATAGCAGACTGCGGCACTCTCTTTGCCGTAGCTTTAGGAAATAACCAGGGAGAGAGCGACTCATGAAGACTGTGTCCTTCGTCATCGCATTGCTTCTGACCGGTGCATCTACCTGGGCAGCGATGGCTCACGCCGCTCCCGCGACACGTTCACCTTCGTCGGAACAGACGATTTCTGATCATGTGATCCTGTTTGTGTTGGAAGGAATCGATCAACCGGCACTCAAGGCTGGGCCGATGCCAGTGTTGGGTCGGCTTGTGAACGAGGGATCGGCGACGTGGTCGGCCAAGACCGTCACGCCCCCTCTCCGGCTGCCAGCAATGGCCTCTCTCCTCACCGGCCTGCCGGTTGAAAAGCACGGCATTACATGGGATGCGTTTGAATTCAGCCGAGGATATCCCCGGCCTCCGACGGTCTTCGATTATCTTGACCTCAGCGGCGGACGGGATAGCGCCATCTTCTTTATGGACGAGTCGCTGTACCAGCTGGCGAAACCGGAACCCTATACGGACTATCAGATGTGCGGACCCCTCAAGCCGGAATGCAGCCCGGAGCGGCTTGTGTCCTACATTAAGCAGTATGTGAGGAAGGCGGCGAGCGGGCAAGGATATGGGCATGCGATTCTCGCGCTGCCGCACCTTCTCGTGGTGCATCTGCCGGATGGAGGGCGCGCGGGTGTCGAGCACGGCTGGTTCTCGAAGAACTATCGCACAGCACTCCGGTCGGTCGATCGGGCGATGGGAGCGGTGCTGGAGATTTTCAAAGAACACGGACTGCTCACGCGCACCACGGTGTTCGTCACGTCCTTGAGTGGAACCGGCACAGCAGAGGGACAATACACAACGACGTCATCGCTCGTCCCATGGATTGCCTCCGGTGTCGGGATCAAGACCGGACAGGTGATTCACCAGCCCATCTCCATTGTCGATACCGGAGCCACGGTGCTGCGGGCATTGCAACTTGAGACTCATACCGAGTGGGATAGCCGTGTGGTCGAGGAGATCTTTAGCGACACCGGCACCCTCTCCACGATTCCGACGAAAGGACGGTAGGCCCTATGACTCAGTTCACGAGCAGGCCGCACCTCAACGGGAACGTCACGCTGATGACCATCGGCGTCGCCTGCCTGCTTGTCTCCGCCGGAATGGAACTTACAGCGCTGGCGGAACCGCCTGGGCCCGTCGAACAGGAACATGCCATCACGATCGATGCCACGGCGATCGTGTCGCAGAGTTGGTGGCACGTGCCGGGCGTGACGCCTTCGATTTGGACCTCCGATCCGGAAACGTCCGATGCTTATCGGACGACGGAGCCTCGGGTGCTGCAGTTAAAACCAGGTCGGCACAAATTTATCAGCTTTACATTCGATTTCCCCTTTGACGTCACGCCGGAGGGAACGGTGGAATATGCACCGGCACTCAATCAGTGCGTGGAAGGACGGGGCACACCAACCTTGATCGTGCGATGCAAGCGGACCTACCCGCATGGGGGACAACCGGAGTATTGATCGCTCCGTACAAACAAGCAGAAGCAAAGAGGCGCGATGAGAATGCAACATGGTGCGACGACGTGGGTGTTTGTGATACTGGCCGCAGTGGGGTCGGCGCTGGCACATGATGGAGTGGCTGCCGCCGGAACGACACCGGCGGGTGCCCGCGCAACCGATGCGGCCCGCCTGGCGTTACGGTATGCGGAAACCTTGGCGGCGGGCCGCATCGACGACTGGGCCCGCCTCGACTTGGGCTGTCTCAGCCGCGTGCGCGCCACGGCAGCCGGTTCGCCGGAGGCTCGGTCACGGACTGCGCGCGCCTGCTACGAAGACACCCTGAACGCCCATCGCGCCTTGATCGAGGACAAGTCCGAACCTGGCATTCTCGGCCCCAATGCGCGCGGGCAAGGGTTCGGCCTGCTTGCCGACACGCATCGCTATGCCGGCCTCTGGAAGACCTATCCCCCAGCCGTGTTTCTCTCCCCCGCCATCGTCCGATCGAGCCTCAAGACACCGCCGGCCGTTGAGATCCGCACAGTCTCCCCGGCGCGCCCGATTGCACTCGGACAAGGAACCGCTGCGCCACTGACGGTCAGCGGCACCCTGGTCGAATTGGCCATCACGTATCCGGACCCCTTCACCGCACCGCTCGCCCTGGCGCCGAATGAAGTCTGGTGGGCCAGCGGCTCATCCCGCCGCTACCAGCCGGTGCACAGTGTCGTGATCCGGCTGGTGGTGGCCGGCGGTCTTCGCCGCCTCGGCTATGCGGAGGATCACGCCGTACTCAACGAGGCCCTCCCGGATGCGCCGCGCATTCCGGCCACCTCCTACGGCATGAACGCGGCCGACGAATCCCTTCAGCCGGCCGTCAGGGGGCACTTTGTCCTGGGCTCCGCTCGATGGTGGACCCGCGCTCTGGCGGGCGAGCGCTATACCGACCGGCTTAAGCAAGCGGAGCTGACGACAGACGGACTAGAGAAACGGGCGCTGCTCGCCTCCCTGCTGCTCATCGATCCGACCGATCCTGAGGTGAATGGCCAGCTGGGCGCGCTCGAATTCGAGGCCTTCCTCCGCGAAGGACTGACCAAAGCGGGAATCGGCGCGCGGGACGACGCCATGAAGCGGCAGGTAGCCGAGCTCTACTGGAATCTGCAGGCGCAGACCTGGCGTCAAGAACTGACCGACGTCGCCGTCGGACATTCTCCCGCGGCGGAAGCCTTCTATGCCGCATTGAGAACACTCGATGCGGCGGTGGGAGCCGGAACCGCGCCACCGGAGTTACAGCGGCAACTGGGCGTGCTCCATCGGTGGAATAACAATGTCCAGGAAGCCCTCGCGCTCCACGAGTCGCTCTTGCGCGCCACAGAGGCGGAAAACCTGTCGGCGCGCAGCGGCCTGCTTTCGGACCTGGCCTGGGACCGCATTCAATGGGTGAGCTGGGATCGGCGCTACGATCACCCCTGGCTGCAACAGGCACAAGACGAAGCGCGCCAGGCGATGGGCTTGGCCCGCACCCCGATCGAACGCTTGATGGCGGCACAAGCACTGCTGCTCGGCGAGGCCTTGGCGTTCACGCGCACCTCCGAGGGCCTGCAGGCGCGCCTCCATGCGGTGAAGGACAGCCACGAGCATCTGGCCGGGGTGACCGGCTTGTGGCCCTACCTCATCGGAAACGATGTCGTCAAAGCCTTGGTGCTGGACGGCCAGCGCGTGACCTTGCCGACGCCGGTCCGCGCGCCCGACGTGCTCAATGTCGAAGTCCATGCCAAGCCGCCGCGGCAAGATATCGTGTGGCAGTGGAACTTCGATCAGGATGCGCCCAACACAGTGCCCGCAGGATTCGTCGCCCTGAGCACGCCCGGAGCGGAGCCCTCCGGCTGGCGCGTGCTCCCGGACGGCCTGGCCTCCACGCCTGGCAACCTGGTTGTCCAGGACCGCCCCTGTGAAACAGGCGAGTGCGCCCATCTGCTGCTGGCCGATCGCATCCGCACCACCTATCCGGATGCCACCGTACAGGTGCAAGATCTGTCGGCGGATGGCGGTGGCGACGCGGGACTCGCGCTGGCCGTGCTCGACAACCGGAACTTCTATGCCGTCACGCTCAATCCCTCCTCGGGCAAACTGACCACGCGGCGCGTGGCCGACGGCCGCACGACCGTGCTGGGAGAAATCGCGGTCAAACTCGCCCAGCGCCCCTGGCACAGCCTGCGGGTTCAACGGATCAACTTCCTTCACCTGGACCGGGGCCGTCTCAGTGTGTTCGTCGACGGCGCCCAAGTCGCCGCGGTGGCGGACGAGTGGATCACCAAGGAGGGATCGATCGGGCTGATTACCTTTGGCCGGACTGCGGCACAGTTCGACGGGCTCCACCTGCTCGACCTCGTGTCGAATCGGACGCTGTCCGGTCCCGCAGCCTACTGAACAGCCGGAGGATTTCCATGCAGCATCTTCGCGCCCTCGAAGACCAAAGCGTCTACATCCTGCGTGAAGCCTACAAGCATTTCGACGAGCTCGCCATGCTCTGGTCGATGGGCAAGGACTCGACCGTGCTGCTCTGGCTCGCGCGGAAAGCGTTCTTCGGCCACGTGCCCTTCCCGCTCGTCCATATCGATACGGGCTACGAGATGCCCGAATTGATCGACTATCGCGACCGGCTCTGCCGTGAGTGGAGGCTCGATCTGGTGGTCGGCCAGAATACCGGCGCGCTGGCCGCCGGCATGGGCCCCGACCAGGGCCGTGTCACGTGCTGCACGGCGATGAAAATCGAGGCGCTCAAGCAAACCATCGCCAAGCACAAGTGGACCGCCGTGATTCTCGGCATCCGCGCCGATGAGGAAGGAACGCGGGCCAAGGAGCGCTACTTCTCGCTACGCGACAAGCACGGGGAATGGGATTTCCGCGACCAGCCGCCGGAGCTCTGGGACCAGTTTAATACGACGTTTCCGGCTGGTTCCCACGTTCGGGTCCACCCCCTGCTCGACTGGACGGAGCTCAACATCTGGGAATATCTGGAGCTGGAACAGATTCCGCTGCCGAGCCTCTATTTCGACCAGGGCAACGGCACCCGCTACCGCAGCCTTGGCTGCGTCCCCTGTACCGGCACGGTGAATTCCTGCGCCGCAACGATCCCACAGATCATCACGGAGCTCCGCACCACAACCATCGCTGAACGATCCGGTCGCGCCCAAGACGAAGGCCGCGGCATGGAAACGCTGCGCAAGCTCGGCCACATGTAAGCGGTCTCAGCCTCCTCATTCCCCCGCCAGTCCCGGCCACTCATTCGTGCACCTCCGCACAACGCGTGTATCGCTGCACTGACTGGCGGAAGATCGCGTCACGGCTCCTCATTCGACCCGACGGAAACATGTGATTTCGCGATCGCGCATCCAACACCGCCGGTCGGGCCTTTTTCTTGCTCACTCACTATCCCGCCAACCCCCTTACGAGAGGACAAGCAATGGCCCCACACTACACCGACGCGCAACGCATGGAGCTGCGATCCTACGTCAACCTCGCCGGCGAGGTCGTCGCGCGTCTCTGGCCGATGCGGACCTTCATATCGAGAAATCCACTGCAGGGCCTTGAACAGGTCCGCTTCGAGGAGGCCGTGAGGCGGGGGGAACAACTCTTCGGCGGGCGAGGGTATTTATCTTGTGCTGCCTACCGCGAAGCCTTTCAAAGCGGGCGAATCCAACAACGGCATGTGGATGAAGTCTTACGGCCGCTGGTCTCAGAGCAGCACATCATGTTCGGCGATCGCCGGCTCTCCCACCTGGACGTGCTCCGTGCCGCGCTGCTGCATGGAGTGCAGCAGCAGCCGTCGTCCTCAGGCCGCTCCGCGTCAGCCGGAGTTGGTCTTCCGAGTGAGGACGCTGAATCGCTCACGCGACTGACGCAGTGGCTCACACCGATCTTGGATTCCGATGCCTGGGACGAGAGTGAGCGCCTGCGCCTGTGTGAGCCGGACGAGTGGCCCTATCGGGAAACGATGGCTACCTGGTGCGATCGAACACTCGGAACCGACCTCGGAGACCGAATCAACCGGCAACTGATCAAGTGGTGCGCAGCCTTTTGTGAGGAAGGGGAAGCCCCCTGGTCGATGCCCGGTCGGGATGGCACCTTCTTCCGTGCGTGGAAAGGGGCGGCGCAACATGACCTGGGGCTCTCCTTGCTCGGGATCGAACGGGCCTCGCAGAAAATCAGGGCTCTATCAGACCGGCCTGAAGACGTCCTCCTAGAATCGCTTGAGCAACTTAAGATTCCTAAGCTGGCGTGGCAGGAGTATCTCTCTCGCCATGTGGCGGCATTGCCAGGATGGGCCGGATTCATTAAATGGCGCGCGGAGCAAACAGCCTATCCCTGGCAGGAAGCCTATCGCATCGACCTAGTAAAGTATCTCGCGATTCGCCTGTTCTACGAACGGGAATTGGTTGAGACCGCATGTCGGCGCGTCTTGAACTGCCCAGGGAGTATCGAGGCGATTCAAGATCATGCCCGACGGTTTCCTCACGCGGTGTGGTTCCGCCGTAGGTTTGTACAAGAGCATCTTCCGAAGAAAGCGGCGTCGGAAGCCGCGCGTCTCCAGAGGTGGTGGCGATCGTCGGATGCCCAGGCGTGGGAGGATCTCGGTCAACGATGGTACGGCGAGCACCGGCTTGTGTGCCAACGGGAGGCAACCACCGGCCATGCACGCGTCTTGTTGCGGCTGGCTGAGGTCCTCGATGTCCGCCCAGACCTCATCGCCTCGACGGTGCCGAGCGATCTTCAGACGCTGCTCGGCTGGCTCCGTGCATTTCCAGAACGGCAGCACGGCCCTAAGTGGCTCGGCGCCTACGAACTCGCGCACCAGCACACAATCCTGCATCAACTCGAATCGCGCACTCACGACGACGCCGGCCTGTGGGGAGACCAGCGGAGCCCTGTGCGCCCGCTAGCCCAGTTCGCCTTTTGTATCGACGTTCGGTCCGAGGTCTTTCGCCGGCATCTCGAGCAGCGCGGAGGCTATGAGACCTTCGGCTTTGCCGGGTTCTTCGGCTTGCCCGTGGCCTATCGCGCATTGGGCGCGGACTGCACGACGGAGCTGTGCCCGGTGCTCCTCAAGCCGAAGCACATCATTCGAGAGGTCCCGAGGACATATCAGGGCGAGGCCGCTCTGCGGCGCAAGTCGAGCATACAGATGGCCAAGACCGCGCATGAGTTGCTGCAGGATCTCAAACACAATGTCATTACGCCCTATGTCATGGTGGAAGCCATCGGATGGTTCTTCGGGTTGCCGCTGGTGGGAAAGACCTTGTTCCCTTGCTGGTACCACGGCGTGGCGGCTTGGCTGCAGCGGGCCTTCATGCCGGCGGTGGCCACGACCTTGACCGTGGATAAACTTCCGACCAAGGAAGCGGAAGAGATGGTCGCGGCCGAGCAACGGATACAGATTGCGCGGTGGCTGCGCACCAGATTCCAAGTCCCGGGCCACCAGCTGACGGCTGACCGGCTTGAAGGCATCCGGTGTCAGGCGCTGGGATTGAACCATGAGGGGAGGACCGCGCCGGGCGATCTCGGTCATCTCCTCGGTCTTTCGATGGCCGATGAAAAAGCCTCGATCGAGACCCTCCGCCGAGACTGCCGCATCACGCCGCGGGGCACGGCATCGCGTCTCGACCGGATCACGCAGACGGGCTTCACCCTCAATGAACAGGCGTATTACGTGGAGACCTCTCTTCGGCTCATGGGCATGACCGATTCATGGTCGCGCCTCGTCATCCTCTGCGGCCATGGCAGCAGCTCGCAAAACAACCCGTATGAATCGGCGCTGGACTGCGGCGCCTGTGGAGGGAGCCACGGGCTTCCGAACGCGCGCGCCTTTGCCATGATCGCCAACCGCCCGCACGTCCGCGAGTTGCTGGCGAAGCGCGGGCTGGCTATTCCGCCGGACACCCATTTTTTCGCGGCCCTTCACGACACGACGACGGATCAGGTCCGCATCGCGGATCTGGAAGACGTGCCCTCGACGCATCGCAAAGAGTTGACTCGGGTGCTGGAAGACGTGAACGCAACCGGGGCCATGGCCGCCGCTGAACGCGGGAGCGCGCTGCAACCCACGTCCACTCGGCACAACCATCGACACGCGCTGCAGGAGGTTCAACTCCGCAGCATGGATTGGGCGCAAGTGCGTCCTGAGTGGGGGCTGGCGAGAAACAGCCTGTTCATGATCGGGAGCCGCCGTCCGACGCGTGGGATCGATCTTGCGGGACGTTCCTTCCTGCACTCCTACGATCATCGCCCCGATACAGACGGGAAGCTGCTCGAGATCATCATGACGGCGCCGCTGATCGTGGCCCAGTGGATCAACATGGAGTACTACTTCTCGACGGTGGATCCCGATGTTTATGGCAGCGGGAGCAAGATCTATCACAATGTGACAGGCCGCATTGGCGTGATGACGGGGGCGCAGAGCGACCTCCGGATGGGCCTGCCCGTCCAGACGGTGATGAACGGCGCGCGTCTGTACCACGAACCGATGCGTCTGACTGCCATTATCGAAGCTCCGCGAAACCTGATTTCAGCCATCATCAATCGCCAGCCGCTCTTGGAGCGATTGTTCAAGAATCGGTGGCTCAATCTGATCGCCTACGACCCGATCGAACGGCGATATTACCGCTACGACGGCGCAGGAGGCTGGGCGGCTGTCATGACGGAGACTGCCGCCAACATGGCGGGCCTCGGTATCGAGAAGGTCTAACAGACTGCGGTGCGCATGACGGAGGGGTGTATGCCGGACATGGAGTCCAACAAGTATCCGCCATACTGGGCCGTCCCCTTCTCCTCCTACAAGGAAGTCACGGACTTTCTGCGCGAACTCGAAACCGCCTGCATCATGCGCGGCCGGCCATCGGACGGCACCGTCAGCTTCGGAGCCGTCGCACGCTGCCTGCAAGAACTCGGACGTCCCGACCGCGCGTATCGGTCCGCGCACGTGACCGGCACCAACGGAAAAACCAGCGTCAGTCGCATGACGGCGGCGCTCATCCAGGCCAGTGGCATGAAGGTCGGCCTCTACACCAGTCCTCATCTCGGTCATTTCCGTGAGCGGATCTGCGTCAACGGTCAGCCGATCAGCGAACAGGAGTTAGTCGAGGCCTGTAACCACCTGAAGTCGCTGATGGACTGGGCCGGCATCGACATGAGTCCGTTCGAATTTCTGACCGCCGCCGCCTTCTTCGCGTTCCGCGCGGCCAAAGTGGATTACGCCGTGGTCGAAGTCGGGATCGGCGGGAGGCAAGACGCCACCAACGTGATCGCGCCGGAGGTGTCGGTGATCACGAACGTGGACTACGATCATATGGATATCCTGGGCGACACGCTCGAGGAGATCGCGGCGGAGAAATCCGGAATCATCAAGCCGCTCACCCCCGTTGTGTGCGGTCCGATGGCGGATGCCCCTCGCGCACTGATCCTGTCCCGCGCGGAGCAGTTGAGGGCTCCGGTCTTGTTGATCGGGCGCGACTACGAGGCGAAGGATTTCGTGCGCACCGGCTACCGAGGAACCTGCTCGCTTCGGGTCGGGGACACGACCTGGGACGGGATTACCGTGGACTCCCCTGCTTCGTTCATGGCGACCAACGCCGCGCATGCGCTCGCGGCCTACGACGTCCTCCGGCGCCGCGGGCTGGTCGCCGCATTGGATGGACCGGTCCTCCGCCACACGTTCGAGCAGGTGCACGTGCCGGCCTGCTGCGAAGTGTTCGCCGGACATCCGACGATCGTCATCGATGGGGCCCACAACGCACCGGCTGCCGCCAGTCTCTCGTCGACCATCCGAAGCGTGTGTGAAGGCCGCCGAACGGTCTTGCTCGTCTCGCTTCCGCGAGAGAAAGAGTTCGACAAGATCATCCGGCACCTGGCCGGCGCGGGAGCCGACCGGGTCATCTTCACCCGGTATCCAGACGATCGCGCGGTCGTCCCTCAGGATCTTGCCGACATCTGGCGATCCTGTACGCCGGCCGCGGCGGAGATTGTGACCGACCCGGATGCCGCGTTTCACCGGGCCGTTCAAGGAGCAGGGTCACAGGGACTCGTCGTCGTGACGGGGTGCGTAGAGTTCGGAGGCTATTGCCGTCCCCTCGCCCACGCGAATGCATCGGAAGTGGTCGTATAAACGCGTCAGGTATCGGCAGTCGTTCGAACAGGGAGGGAACATTATGAAGATCCGGACAACGGCATCCACCCTTGTCGTGAATCGGACAGTCCCGCCCGATCCTGCCTTCATGCAGAAATATTCCGACGAGGCGAGGGAACGGATCGCGGAGAAAGCCTACGAACTCTATGAGCAACGGGGCCGGCAGGACGGGCAGGATCTCGATGATTGGCTGCAGGCCGAAGAGATCGTCATGAGGAAGGTGCATGAAGCCGGCGAGTGAACAGCTGTCTCCGTCCGCGCCGTTTCGGTCGCTGGCCGACGTGCAGGCCCTGTTGGACAGCCGGATCAACTATGAGGCCGACCGGCAGGTCCCGGCCGAACGGATCTTCACGCTCGACCGGATGGTCCGTTGCGTCGAGGCCCTGGGACGGCCCGACCGGGCGTTTCGCACGATCCATGTGACGGGGACCAAGGGCAAAGGCAGTGTGAGCCGGATGCTGGCGGCGCTGCTCCGTGCGACCGGTGCCCGCGTCGGCCTTTACACGAGCCCGCATATCGAACAGCTATGCGAACGGATCGATGTGGACGGAGCGCCGGTCAGTGAGCGGACATTCCTGGCGGCCTTCAACGAGCTTCGGCCCCTCCTTGAGGGAGAAGGAAAAGAACTCACCCACTTCGAGTTGCTTACCGCCGCCGCCTTCTGCGCGTTTGGGACCGAACAGGTCGACTGGGCCGTGATCGAAGTCGGGATCGGAGGACGCCTCGATGCGACCAACGTGATTCTGCCGGAGGTCTGTATCATTACGAACATCGACTACGATCATATGGATTTGCTCGGAGAGACCTTGGAACAGATTGCAGGAGAAAAAGCCGGCATCATCAAGCCGAAGGTCCCGGTGGTGGTCGGCGCGATGGGAGATGGACCACTGGCGGCGATCGTCTCGCGGGCCGCTGAACTCCATGCGCCCGTCTTCCTGCTGGGACATGAGTACGAGGCGCGCGACTTTGTGCGGAACGGGTACCGAGGGATCTGCTCACTTCGCGCGGACCGGAGCGTCTGGCGCAACGTCACGCTGAACTGCCCGGCCGCCTTCATGGCGACGAACGCCGCGCATGCGATGGCCGCCTTCCAGACGTTGTGCCGACGGACGTTGATCCCCGGACTGACGGAAGCCCAAGTCCGCCGAACGCTGGAGGCGGTCCGCCTGCCCGCCTGTTGCGAGGTGTTCCCCGGTCGGCCGACCGTCGTCATTGACGGATCGCACAATGCCATGGCGGCGGCCAGTCTGGCGACCATCGTACGCACCGTGTTCGAGGGCCGCGACCGGGTGCTGGTGGTGGGGGTGCCGCGGGACAAAGAGGTGGGGAAACTGGTCGGCCACTTTTCCGAGGCGAGTGCGCGACACGCAATCTTTACGCGCTATCCAGGCACGCGCGCGACACCGCCGGATGAATTGGCGACGTTTTGGCGCCGGTGGAGCGCGGCACCGGCGGAGGTGATCGAAGAACCGGAGCAGGCCTTTGCGCGAGCGGTGGACGTGGCGGGGGGAGAGGGCGTGGTCGTCGTCACCGGCTCGATTCACTTGGCGGGCGCGCTCCGGCCACTGGCCCGTGCGCGACACGAAATGATGGACCGCAACGGGACGACGCTGAGGAATTTTGTATGACGACACAGCGGCAGGTTGCCTCAGGCCACACGTGGAGACGAACAAGGCGGGTTCTCCTCGTCGATGATGATTCGAACGATCGGGGGAGCCTCAAAGCCTTGTTCACAGACCGGCAGTGGGACGTCCTGGAAGCCTCGTCAGGCCGGGAGGCGCTGGACATCCTGGCTCGTCACGCGATCGACGTGGTGCTCTTGGATGTCGCTCCGCAGGGCGTGGATTGCGCCGAGATCGTCGATGCCGTCCGGCAGCGGATCCGAGACCTGCCGGTCGTCATCATGGGCGCACGTTACAGCGTGCATGGCGCAGTCGGGGGGCTCTGGAATGTCTGACCAAGCCGGTTGAGCCTTGGACGCTGTCGGCGCTGCTCGTTGCGTGTGTGCCACCGTCAGGGTTTGCGGATAGCTGAGGGCAGGAGAGACAAACAGTGTGGTATTCGAAACAAGGAGGATGTGATGGATGACTGCATGCAAGACCATGTGGGGGCGCCCATGAGTCGATCGATTCGGCCGTCCCGCAAGATCCAGAAGATTCAGAAGGTGTGGAGCCTGGCGCTGGTTGTCACAATGCTGGGGTTTGCCGGAGCCCCCCAGGATGTCGGCGCATCCGCTCGACACGTCACGCTCCAGCCGGACCACGCGACTCCTGGCGCAACCCTGTCGCTCAGCGGAAAAGGGTTCGGCACTTTTAAGTCCGTTCAAGTTAACCAGGTGACATTCAACGGTGTCCCGGCTCTGGTGCAGCGCTGGGAATCGGATCTTATCGAGGTCAAGGTGCCCTTTAAGGCCACCAGCGGTTCCGTTGAAGTGATCGTGGGGAAGAAGAAGATATCGGCAGGAACATTGACGATCGTGCAGCCTCAGATTGAGAGCATCACGCCGACCGAGGCCGAACGTGGCACGCTGCTGCAGATCACGGGGCGCAATTTTGGCATGACGGCAGGAGCACGTGATCCGAATACCATGTTTGGCGTGAATGATATCATGGTCGGCGGCGTTGTGGTGCGTCCGAGGCGGTGGAGGGACGACAAGATCGAGGTCGAGATTCCGGCCAATGCGGCCAGTGGGAATGTCGTTGTCCGGCTGGCCTCTTCCGATCCGTTGCCGGATGGATCGTGTTGTGCGCCGGTGGAACATCTTGCCAGCAATGCGGTTCCGCTTTCGTTAATTCCTTCGGTTCGCGTCGATCCAATCAGCGGGCCGGTCGGGACGAAGGTGGTGCTGTTCGGGCAGGGATTCGGGACGAGCAAAGGGGCCGATGACGCCGTCCTCATCGGCGGGCAGCCGACCACGGTGGCACAATGGAAAGACGACGTCATCGTGGTCCATGTGCCGCTCGGCGCACAGTCGGGCCCCCTGGTACTGAAGAGTCAAGGGCGCGAGCGGACCGTGGCTCCATTCACCGTCCATGTTCCCAAGGCCACCACGATCAGTCCGACGAGCGCGCCCATTGGCACGCTGCTCCGCATTAACGGGGAGCACTTCGGTTTCTACTCCGAAAGCGGCTCAACGCCCTATAGCTTCATGGATTTCAATAAGGGCGAGAACCGGGTCGAGATCGGCGGCGTGCAAGCGGTGATTTATCGGTGGAACGACGATCGAATCGATGTGTGGGTGCCCTTCAGCACAAAGAGCGGCAAAGTGATGATCTATCGCGGCGCGAGCAAGCCGAATCCTGATGGCTCCTGCTGCGCCGAACGGGGAGCGGTGGCAACTGATGCCGGAGACTTTACCTTGGTGAAGCCGATCATCGAATCGTACGACCCGAAATCGGCCGGGTTGGACGCGACGGTGACGATTAAGGGCAAGGGCTTCGGCACGTTTCTGAAGACGGCCGAACACACGGAACTGGGGTTGAGCCAGAAAGCGTATAAACGACGGCTCGATGTGGCAATCAATGAACCTGAGACGAGTTCGACCGTCGTGTCGAATGTGTCGAGAACGGAAGTGCTGTTCAACGGGGCGGCCGCCCTGGTTCAGTCCTGGACGGATTCGGAGATCGTGGTCAAGGTGCCCCATCGCAATCTGTACGGGATTGGAAAGCGGGGCGAGTTCTTCGATAACCTGGCAACGGGACCGCTCGTGGTTCGACGTGGGTCCTGGGATGTGCTTCCTGACGGCACCTGCTGCTCGCCGAAGCAGTGGCTGACGTTGGAGGCAGGACAATTCACCATTGAGGCCAAGGGTCTTCCTGACAGGGGCTATTGGGACAGCAACAGGCCCGATGCAGGGACCAACCAGTAGCCGGTAGCAGCGGATAATCCCACTTCACGGAGCGTGATGGGTCCAATGGCGCAGGTCGTTCCAGCAGCACAGGAGAGGTCGATTCGGCTGGCCGCCGACGTGATCCGGAACGGCGGCCTCGTCGCCTTCCCGACCGAAACGGTGTATGGGCTCGGCTGTGATGCGCTGAATCCCGAAGCGGTAGCGCGCGTCTTTGAGGCCAAGCAACGACCGTCGTTTGATCCCCTGATCGTGCACATCGCAACAAGGGCGTCTCTCGATGGCTTGGTTCAGACAATCAGCCTCGCCGATCACCGGTTGATGGACGCGTATTGGCCCGGTCCACTGACACTCGTTCTGTCGAAGCGAGCACAGGTTCCCGATCTGGTGACGGCAGGTCTTCCCACGATCGCGATCCGAATGCCGGCCCATCCCACGGCGCAAGCGCTGATCCGGGAAGCAGGTGTCCCGATCGCCGCGCCGAGCGCCAATCCCTTCGGCTACGTGAGCCCGACCACCGGCGAACATGTGCGCGAGATGCTGGGCGACCGCATTGATCTGATTCTCGACGGGGGACCGTGCCCGATCGGCGTGGAGTCCACCATTATTTCCATGGCCGGCGCTCAGCCGGAGCTGCTTCGCCCCGGCAGTCTGCCGCTCGCGGACATTGAGGCTGTCGTCGGTCCCGTCGCGCGCCGGGGCGGGAGCGATCAGCGGCCGCCGGCGCCGGGCCGGCTCGCCCGGCATTACGCCACGTGCACACCGCTCACCGTCTTGCCTGCGCGAGGGGCGCGCCTGTTCGGGTCCGGCGAGCGAGCCGGGCTGCTGGCGATGTCCAGTCCGGTGGACCTTGACGGGTACGCCGTTGTCGAAGTGTTGTCTCCGTCGGGTGACCTCCGTGAGGTCGCACGGTGCCTCTTTGCCGCGTTGCGCAAGCTGGACGGGCTGGGGCTGGATCACCTGTACGCCGAGCCCTGCGACGAACAAGGCCTGGGATTGGCGATCATGGACCGGCTCCGCCGTTGTGCGGCGCCGATTCAATGCGAAGGCGAAACCCCTTCGAATGGGAAAGGAGGGTGTCGTCATGGCGAGCAAACAGTGGAGGCCCCGGCGCCGGGTTCTGGTTGTCGATGACGATCTCGATACCCGGCTGTTTCTCTGCGATATGCTGGCGCACTGGCGGTACGAACCGATACAGGCCGCTTCCGGATGGGAGGCGTTAGAGGTGCTCCAGCGTAGCCGGGTCGATGTGGTCCTGTTGGATCTGGTGATGCCCACGATGGATGGCTTGGACACGCTGCATGAGATCAAACGCCACTACCGCGATCTGCCGGTGATCATGATGAGCGCCCTCATCACGCCTCGACTCGGCCGGCAGTTGCTGGCTGAGGGGGCGCAGGACTGGATGGAGAAGCCGGTGCGGCGAGCGGCGCTGTCTGTCGCGCTGTTGTCGGTTCCCACGCTTTCGGGCCGGGCAGATTACTAAACGACAGGTTCGCGTGATGCAACCCGCGTCAGGCCGCTGGTTCGAGCGGAGAAGGAGCATGCCATGGCGAGCCGATCGTCGAAATGTCTGCCGTGCATTCTGATCGTCGACGGCGATGCGAATAGTCGGAAGTTCGTATATGAGGTGATTTGCTCGTGGCATTGTGTGGCACTCGGGGCGGCCTCGGGCCAGGAGGCTCTCGACATCCTTGATCATCGGCACGTGGATGCGGTGTTGTGTGATCTGGTGATGCCGGGAATGGACGGAGCAGAAACACTGCGGGAGATCAGGCAGCGGGTGCCGGCTCCCCCCGTCATCATGATGAGCGCGATGATGACGCCCGACCTCAGGCGGCATCTCTGTCATATCGGCGCGCAAAGCTGTCTGGCCAAACCGATGGGCCGGAAGGATCTCGCGCTGGCGCTGTTTCCGTGGTGCTTTCCTGCTGCGCCGGAATCGTGACGTTACACTGACGGTTAGCCGTTGTCGTGCATGCGTGATGGCCGAAATCGAGGGTGAGCGGACTCATTTGGCCATCGGCTCTGTTTTACGGGATTATTCTTCCGGTTGGCGACAACATCACAATCAACAAAACAGCGCCTTCCTCCACTCCCCCATCACGAACAACTCTTTTGTCGGACCAAGTATTAGTGGATATGGCAGCCGAGCATAGACGCACGGGGCACGGTGCAGCCCGTGTGTTGATGCACGAGAAGTTCGCCACGTCGAGACACACGCTTCTTTGCCGGGACCTCCGAGTCGCAACTTTCCGCGAATTTGCCGTGAAATTCCAATTGTCCGTTCGTCGCGTAATCTTCAAACAGTCTGGACCCTGATTTGCACATACAGCCCGACAAGGGAGCGGATGGTCCGATCACCCTTGCTGCTTAAGGGAGGTTGTTCATGGGTACCCAGCACGTCGTCACGATGATCCCCGGGGAAGGCACCGGTCCGGAGATCTGCGAAGCGGTGCGGATGGTCATCGACGCGAGCGGCGTCGACATCAAGTGGGAATACGAAGACATCGGCCTCGACTGTCTCGAAAAGCACGGCACCCTCTTGCCGGACAAAACCATCCAGAACATTGCGAAGAACAGAGTGGCACTCAAGGGACCGACGACGACGCCCATCGGGACCGGTCACAAGAGCGCGAACGTGACGCTACGCAAGGTATTCGATCTCTACGCAAACGTCCGGCCGGCCAAGCTGATTCCGGTACTTAAACGGCCATGGGACAAGATCGACATTCTGAACTTCCGCGAGAACACCGAAGACAGCTATGCCGCCATCGAACACATGGTGTCCGATGAGGTGGCGCAATGCCTCAAAGTCATCACCTGGCCCGGCTCCTACCGCATTGCCGACTTCGCCTTCAAGTGGGCCAAAGCCAATGGACGCAAGAAGATCTATTGCGTCCACAAAGCCAACATCATGAAGATGACCGACGGACTCTTTCTGGATGCATTCAGAGAGGTGGCCAAGAAATATCCCGACATCGAATCCGGCGACATTATTGTCGATAATTGCTGCATGCAGCTCGTGCGAAATCCGGCGCAATTCGATTGCTTGGTGCTGCCCAATCTCTACGGCGATATCCTGACGGATCTCTGCGCCGGATTGGTGGGCGGCCTCGGCTTCGCGCCGGGCGCCAACGTCGGCGACAACTGCGCCATCTTCGAAGCCGTGCACGGCTCCGCGCCGAAATACGCCGGCATGAAGAAGGTGAACCCCTCGGCCGTGCTGGTCTCCGGCATCATGATGCTGCGATGGCTCCACGAGGGAGCCGCGGCCGACCGCATCGAAAAGGCCATGTTCGCCGTGCTCGACGAGCGAAAACACGTGACGTACGACGTGGGCGGCACCGCCAAGACCGACGAATATGCGCAGGCGATCATCGACAAGATGCACGCAAGAGCCTGAGGACAAGACAACTCGCTGAATAGGAGAAGGAGAAAGGCAATGCCCACACTCACGGAAATTGCGAAAGCGACGAAGAAGAAGCGGGATATCAAATTGGTCGGCGTGGACATGTACATCATCACGGAAAAGGGGATCCCGAAGTTTGACGACATCGGGCCGTTCAAGTGCGAGTTCATCTCGAACCGCGGCACCAAGGTCTGGCCCGGCTTCGTGAGTCCCGATCTACTGATGGTCAATTGGTACCGCTGTCGCTTCATGGCGACCAGGGACGTGCAAGACACGGACGTCAACACATTCTTGGACGCCTTGACCCAAAAGGGCTGGTGGTGGTCCGCCGCTCAGAAGTTGTGGAATTACGACGGCGAAGCGGGATTCAGTAAGGCGTACTAGATTTCATCAGAGGACGCCGGCGGTGGTGCTCATAGAGCGCGCCACCGCCGGCCGCGTAAGCGTCGCCTCGTCGCAAAGGAAGGTTGCGATGAAGTTCATGGGGAAACCTGTCGGTGAAGCCCCTGTCGGCTCGGAGGCTGAATGCGACGACGAGAGACACGCAACGGATTCACCTTCCCCCGCAGGTCAACCTGACCATGCGATGTCTCCTCAACTGGAGGCCTTTATCCTGGAGCGATTCAGGACCACACTCGAAGATCCGCTCACCGGCCGCAGAGTCGCGATGTAGCTTCGAGGAATGACTACGATGATCGGGGTCGGCAGAAATAAGGCCGAGATCGAATATGCGGTCATGTTGGCGGTCTTAAACTTTCAGACTGAGTTTATGAAGTCGCGCTACAACCAGGCGCATGTTCACGTCTCCGATCGGATCATCGAAGTACTGCTGACCAGAAGCGCGACGATCCCGGCGGAAGAACAGCTGGGCGAATCTGCAGAAGGCCGCGCCCTCCTTCATCAGGTGCATGCAGAGTTATTCAAAGCAGGTGCGTCATTGCTGCGGAATGATCTTGAACGAGCGCTTGCCGTGAAAATCCAAGATATCTGCAGCCGCCTGGATACGGTCGCCGGCACCAATGTGATTACCATCACGCTCACAGAAGCCTTGCAGAGGCGCCCAAACTAACGGCGGGAAGCGCACTGCTTGCGGAAGAGCGTTTCTCCAGCCCCTGGGTAGCGAACGACGATGCCATCACTTTCCGGAACCGCACGAATGGTGAGGGAATAGTTCAGTACCGGCTAGTTCTTGTTCGTTCGAGTAAGGCCGAGGGCTTTCAACGACTCCCTCGCCGCCGCACGCGCCTTGATCGCTGGATTCAACAGAAGCCCGGGATCCGCATGGATGCTGATTTGTGACACCCGCCGGCATTGTCGAATGACTTCATTCAACGGGGCCTGCAGCATTGGATCCGGCTCGGACAGCCGCTTGAGTGTTTCCGCATAGTGCGTCGCCTCCTCGCAGTGATGGACGATGGCCTTGGCATCGCCCATTCCGCCGTGCGCTAGCATGTCCTCGACATTCTTCATGAGCGCGTCTCCTTGCGCCTGCAGGGACGACTCGAAGCGCTCCTCCGCAGACACGACGCCCTGACTCACGATCAGCTCGATGCTGACGCTGAAGACAGCCCGCACGAGACCAGGCAGTTGCACAGGCATTCGCACAATTCCTTTCCTTTTTTAATATCGACCTGACGGGGTTTTCGGCGAAGAGGTCAATTGGTGGTACAACCGATGAAACTCGTCCGTGGTCAGTTCCGGATTTTGCAGGCTGGCGAGCGCGGCCCGATCGATAGGGTACTCCACCGTGTCGTCATAGTTCGACGAGGCAATGGTGACGAACCGTGGTGGAAACAACCGCTCGGGCAGGAGAATGCTCACGCCCAGATTGTATTTCAGCGCCAGGCGGATCGCCTCCCGCGCCTTGTCGGCCGGCACCTCTCGCCCCAACCCGATGTTTTGCGGAGGTTGACCCTGCTTCACAAATTGAACGTGCACGTTCGCCATGCCGGCTTGGGCAAACTCCTCCTTGAGCACCGCCACCTGGCTCTTGTAGTGACTGGCAAGAACCACTTCGATGCGGCTGACCATGGGAATCGATCCATCGTCCGCAGAGTTTGCAGGAAGCGCTGTCATAGCCCACAGACCCGCCACGACAACGGCACAACGATAGCGAGATCCGACCATCATTATTTTTCCACAAATGCAAACGTCAACGAAGTCGTCCCGTTCGCAGCAACGGTTACGTCTTGTGTTTTCTCTCCTAGAATCGGATGCCACGCCCTGATGCGATAGCTGCCTGCAGGAAGATCCTTGATCTCAAACCTGCCGTCAAGTCCGGTCACTGCGTAGTACGGATTGTCCACGGCGAGCCCGTGGCCCTGCATATACGGGTGCATGCCGCATTGCATGATCACGCCCCGTCGATTCCCTGTGAATCGGATGACATCGCTCGTGCCTGATTTGGTGAGCGCAGGCCGGTGAAACATCATGAAGATGTGTTCGCGCTCCCGTTCGTAGATCTGCAAGTCATGCGCAACGGAATCCAGATTGGTCACGGTCAGCGGATGGTGATCTCTCATGACAGAAACGAACGGGACGAATTGACAGATGTTCGCTTCTAATTTTGTTTCCTGAAGCTCGAACGGCTTCCCTTGTTGAACATTCTCGATCGTGACAATGACATCCTTGAGCCCCTGCCGTTCGCCCACCGCCACTTCCCGCAGATGGCGGTAGCCTGATCCGTCGGAGAGTGCCCCGCAATAGATCCGATCGGGATAGCGGCGTAACTCGAACGGCATCGGCGCGGGAGGCTCGCCGACAAATTGGATCACTCCCGTCACCGTGCCGCCATTCGACACGACCGTCTCCTCGTACGCCCACGCAGCCGTGGTACCGAAAGAGACGCTGAGCATGAGGGAGAGACCAACACATGAGGTTGCTCGGGTTCGAAGGAATGTCATAGCCACCATCGTTCTGAAGGACGTGGGGAGCCTCTGCTCCCCACCTGGTTTGGGTATTTCAGACCGGCCGTGCACAGAACTTGACGGCGTCCTCGCCGGTGGTGAGGACGCCGCGCAGTTTTTCACCGCCCATTCATGGAGGTCGGTGACACGACTCCTTTGCCCGGCTCCTGTTCCGCCGTTTTGGCTGGCGGAATCTGGGGTGTCAGCGGGAGAATCCGCTGATCTTCAATCGGCAGGACCTTGAAGAGCCCCCACTGCCCGGCATTGGCAAACGCCGGTCGCTGGTTCTTCCACAAGTAATCGCCGACGATCTTATTCGGACCTCCGGCACCTCCGGTCAGATAGGCGTTGATGATTTCGGATCCGCCGAACTCCATGGTGCTGACCTGGTCGGCGCCCTGCATGTACGGCTCGTGCGGCCACTCGTGTCCATCGACGGTGAACAGCTGGACCTGCTCACTGAAGGCGCCTAGCACGTGAATCGCCACCGGATCACCCACATGTGCCTGCAACAGCGGGGTCGAGAGAGTCTCCCCGGCTTTCACGCAGCTGAAGATCTCCGACACCTCGCACCCTTTCTCCATCCGCCAGGCAGTCGGTTCTGAGCTGTAATTCACCGCCGTGATGCCGGCCACCTGCTGGATGTAGGGCATGAAGCTGACCCCCACGATGTTGTCCTCGTCCTGGAACATCAACGAGAAGTCTCGGTAGTTCTTCCGGTTCTCGTTGCCGGGGATCAGACGATCCACCAGCACGTCGGCGCGCCAACTGCTCTTCATCGTGATATCTTCGCCGGTCACCGGATCACGATAACGCGAGCCCTTCGGTCCGACAATGACCGAGCCGAACAGGCCGTTCCGTGGATTCTCGACCACGTTGCCCCAATCCTGTATGAGGGCGGCCAATTCTCCGTACTCCGGGTGGGCGTAGAACGTGTAGGTCTTGCTCTCGCCAGGTCCGATGGTTTGATCGCCCGGATTGTTCCCCACATTGGCGCCGAACGAATCCTTGGGATCGAACGCCATCATATCGATGTGGAATCCGGCCCGTTCCTTCGCCATCTCATTTTTCAGATTGATCTTCATGCAATCGCCGACGTTCACGTGCAAGGTCAGCGGGCTCGGCCTCAGCTCACCGGCCTTCACCCGGCCACGGTCGCCGTCGAGCACGTACATCTTGCCCTGCTCGTTTCCAAAAACCATCTTCCGCTCCAGATCGACTTCCATCACACCCGGCGCCCCCTCGTGGTACCGGATGTTCTGATCGATGGCCGAAACGTTGAAGGTCTTCACCGGGGCATCGGCCGGACAGACCGACGGAGCGGACTTTTGAATCTGCTCGCGGCCCGGCAACGGCTTCAGGTCTCCTTGCAGCTCATCGAAGACCCGGAAGAGTCCCCAACTGCCCTCCGCAAAGTGAGACGCCCGGCCGCTGTAGTAGAGATAGTCGCCGGCCTGCTTTTGCGGACCTCCGGCCGCCGGAATCGCCGGGTCGTAGCGTTCTCCGATCGCCAAGTGAATCGTACTCCTCGGCATGGCCGTAGTCCCGTACCGTTCCATCGGAAACCAGTGCCCCGTAACATGCCACGTATGCACTTCATTGGCCGACCCTACCAAGGCTCGCACCACAATCGGATCGCCGAGATAGGCCCGCAGTAATGGCGTGCCGGGATCTCCATGAATGCCGGAGATAAATAGCTTGGACGGATCCGGATTGTTCATCAGTCGCACACTCAGCGGCTCGACCCGCATGCTATAACCGCTGCCGGTCGTCGCCTCGCCTCCGTTTAAGAACCACATCGCCGATTTGTTGATGCGGTCAGGAAACTGATGCGAAGGCGGTCCGTCGACCGTGACCGCCCCCATTCTCGCTTGGGGATTATCCGTGGTGATCAATTCGGCCGTCCTGGCGTTGCTGTCCATGATGTGCATCATCACTTCGCGGAAACTGCCGCGGATGTGGGCCGACACCGGCTCAAGCGTATGGATATCCGCAATGGGGCCGCTACGGATTTCTTTGCCCGTGACGGGATCGTGATAGGTCGACCGCGGCGGCTCGGTAATAAAGGCCGAGAACAGGCCATGGCCCCAGGTATCGGTGCCGAACACATGGTCGTGCCAGTAGACCGTGCCCAAGTCCGCATCCACATACCAGCGTTCGCGGATGAATTCGACGCTCGCGATATCGTTCTTCTTATGCGCGTACTTCAATGGCGCATCGAAGGTAATGGTCTTTCCATTGATCGTCTTGATTCGCGCTACTTCGAAGTACTTCGGATCATCCATCCCGACGCCGAGTTCCGTGTTGACGTGAAACTTGGACGTATCGGCGACAGTGATGCGGCGCGCGCCGGACTTGCTATCGGCGGTGAGCACCGTGTTTCCCGGCAGCGGCATGCCTTTCTCAGGTTCGGGGTCCTTCAGCATGGTGAAGGCCCGGAGCGACATGTCGTACGAAAATCCGATCGTGGGGCCATCGGACGCGCTCGTATCGAACTGAAAGAAATGCGGATGGAGGTTGATCTTATTCGCCCATCCGGTCCGCGCATCGTCGGGAATTTCATTTTTGAAGATGATATCGACGCAATCGTAGACATTGCCGCGAATGACCAACGGCATCTGCTTCTTGGGATTCTTGCGAACCTCTTCCTCTTCTTCATGCAACACATAAATCATGCCGATGGGGTCCACGATCGCGGCGGATTTCGGCGTCGCCGGCTTCAGCGTAATCGGCAAGGTAATGGAATGAATCGTGTAGAACTTGCGCGGAGAATTTTCCGGACAGAGACTCCACGGACCCTGCTCGCCGGGCTTGGCCTGCTCCGTGCTGCGCGTGCCGTCTTCCCGCACACGGAACGGTTCCAACCAAGGCGCGCCTCCATGGTTCGGCGCGAACGGCGGCCGCTTGCCGAGATGCGGCCGCAGCCAGGGGAACGCCAGCTTGCCGGTCTGCGGGTCGAACGTGATGGCGGGCCGTTCGTTCGGCGTCGGCGAGACATAATCTGCCCACTTGTGCGGCGTCTCCGGTTCGTTCAACGCCTTCGTGCCGTCCCATTTCCAGTTCACCACCGTCGCATCGTGCGCCTGCGCCTGCTTCACTTGATCCTCAGTCTTGCCGGGCAAGCCTTGCGGCGGCAGCATGTACTCGACCCAATCCTTGATCGACACCTTCACCGGATTGGCTTTCCAATCCGTCTTGTCCTTGGTGATCTCGTACTTCTTCCCGCCGTACCAATCCACCATCGTCCCGACCAACTTGTCGGAGCCGACCGCCGGCTTAATCTTGCCCTTGCGGTCCGGCAGTTCAACGAGCGGCTTCATGACATCGGTCTGGAACCCGGGCGCTTGCAGCGTGTTGTAGACGCGCCAGAAGCCCCACATACCGGTCACATAGTGCTGAGGAATATGGCAATGGAAGACGAACTCTCCGGCTAACGCCTGCAAGCCGCCCGATCCCCCCTCGATCACTTCGTCATAAATCTCCGACGGTCCGATCGATTGCACATCAAGCCGGTCTGAGGTATCGCTGATCGGCGGGAACTTCACGGGACCGTTCTTGGACAACGTCGGATCGAGCTTGCTCGTGCCAGGCTGTCTCGCCCATCGAATGGAGCCGCCATGCAAATGGTGCGAGTGCACGATCTCAGAGCCGCCGATCATGCGGAACTTGGCCGGATCGCCGAGGTAGGATCGTGGAATCGTGGTCGCCGGATCGCCGAACGTATAGGACCCGTAGCCCTGCGATTCGTCGGCAAATCCGACCAGGTGCGCTTGCAATTCCAATCGCTCGCCGTGCGGTTCACTCCGGTAATTCAGCAGGCGAGCAGCCGGCCGATAGGTATCCGTATGCGCGTCGCGCTGCGGCAGCATGTCGCCTTTGCGGTCCAACAACCGGAACGTCTCGTCACCGGCTTCGTGATAGAAAATGACAAACTCGCGGAAATCGGACCCATTCGCCACGTCGATCATCGCTTCCCAGCCGCTCTTCATTTCCTCGGCCGTAAAGGGGCTGAGATAGCGGGAGCCGCGCGGCTCGACGACAATCGACCCCAGCATTCCGAGCGAGTACTGATCTCTGGTGGCATGGCTATGGAATGCCCGGCCGCCCTCCTGCAGGTCGGTGGGGATGTACCATTCGTAGTCGACGGTTTTGCCGGCCGCCACGAGCGCATCCGGATTGTTGGCCGTCGCCGGCTTCCCCGTGCCGGCCACCAGCATCTGAGAGCCGTTGACGATCATGTTGGTCGGTTCGTTCTCAATCTGATTGCGCAGCGTGATGCGCAGGCAGTCGCCTTGGTTCGCACGGATGACCAGCGGCTGAATGAGATCGCCTTGCAGCCCGTTGGACACCGCGCCTCCGGCGAACGTCGGATCGTCACTGTCCCGCGCTGCCCTGTTCTTCGCTTCTTCCTCGCGCACCCCGGCCACGTGTTCGGTCAGCGCATACATGTAGCCCGGATAAAAATCTCCGAACCGGTTCACGGTGATCTCGACATTGATCGCCGTGATGTCATAGGCGCGGACGGGCGCGGTCACGGGACAGCGGGCGCCCTGCGACACCTTGACCTTGTCCGGATCGTCAGCGACAAGCAGCACGCCCTGCTGCATGGCATGGGCGCCGGCTCCCTGGAACGGTCCTTTGGTTTGCACCTCCCGCTCGACCTGTTCGATAGCCTTCGACATCTTGTCCTGCAGGACGGGACCGGCCGGTTGATGCACGGCCACCGCCTTGCCGTCCGATGCGGCGTTGAGATCCGCATGGTGAGAGTGCGTCGCTTCCGCCGCCGACACCGACGCCGCTCCCAAGGCGCCTGTCAGCAAGAAGACCCCGGCCTTCAGAAATCCCTGTCTTCCGATCATCCTTCTCTCCTCCTGCTCTTGAACCATTGGGGTGACACATCGCTGCTTTGCTGCACTGTATGTTGGGTCCGGCGGAGCACTGCAGAGCGCAGTTGCGTTCCGAGGAGGCCAGTCCATCAAACCGCTTGCTCCGCCGGATTGTCTCTTGCTCAAAACAGGCTTTGGAAAACCACGCGGGTCTTCAGCAATTCCCGGTCCCCGAAACAATCTGCACGTTTTCGGCGATCGACAGGGATTTTCCTAGTGGCGACGCGCAGGATAGGACTTGAGCGCCCCATCGCGAATCAGAAAAAGCGTCACAACGTTTGGTATTGTCAGGGAGAATCGGAAAGTCCATGAAATTAGATAGATGGGATGCCTGCGTCCCATCGATGAAACTGCTCTTGTCCGGCGTCACGCCGTATGACTATAGTCGCTCCCCACATGCGCATCGCCCGAAGATTGATTCGTCGTGTCCGGCAAGTCGTCGCCTGCCTCGTGACGGCTCACGTTCTTATCGGCTTGCCCTGGGCCAATTCTTCGGATAGGTCCGTGACGCACGGTCACGGCGAATCTCCGATCCACACACCGGCGCGTGCAGCGACCGAATCGCCGATGCTCACGATCCAGGCCGGGATGTTTCTCATGGGCACACCGCGCACGAGCGCCGTGTCGCTTGGGCTGGAGGGCCCCTACGACGATACCGAGCAACCGCAACGCCGCATCCGGCTGGACGCCTACTCGATCGACCGCGATGAGGTGAGCCTGGGACAATATCTGCGATGGCTCGCGGATGAACAGCGCCCAGTCCCGGAGCCGCTCCAGAACATGATCGAGCACGTCGTCACGGTGCATGCCCTGTCGCCGGACACGTTGGCTCGTTGGCCGGCGCTCTACGTGACGTGGCAAGAGGCGTCGGATTTCTGCCGAAGTCACGGCAAACGGCTTCCCACCGAAGCCGAATGGGAGAAGGCTGCCCGCGGTGAGCATGGCCGACTCTTTCCCTGGGGAGCCCAGCCGCCGACGCAAGCGCTCGCGATGTTCGGGCACTATCACGTCCATGACATTCCGATCGTGGCTCCCGTGGACAGCGGCGAGGCCGGGCGCAGCCCCTATGGGCTCAATCATATGGCGGGCAACGCGGCCGAGTGGGTCCAGGATTGGTTCGGGATCGATTACTACATGACGATGCCGGAGCGGAATCCGGCGGGGCCTGCCACCGGACGTTACAAAGTGACGCGCGGAGGCTCATGGAAGAGCGCGCCGGCCCTTTTGCGGAGCGCAACACGAAGCGGCGCGGCGCCAGACCAACGAGCGGCGACCATCGGGTTCCGCTGCGCCGCCCCGGCAGGTCAGTGACGAAGGGGTCGGGCTATACCGAGGAAAATACGATGAGGAAGGTCATGACGAACACACGGATCGCAGCCGCCCTGTGGCTGACCGTCACACTGATGAGTCCGGCTGGGCTGCCGGCGGCGGGCGAGGCGTTAGAAGGCTGGAAACAATACACCAACGCGCGCTTCGGTTTCTCCGTCCGCTATCC
Organism: uncultured Nitrospira sp.; assembly: GCA_964398045.1. Taxonomy (GTDB): domain Bacteria; phylum Nitrospirota; class Nitrospiria; order Nitrospirales; family Nitrospiraceae; genus Nitrospira_D. Next base: position 36,848 of record CAYNLM010000015.1, read on the forward strand.
AGAAGACTGGCGGCTCGGCAACCCGTTGCCGGACGGGATCGGCGTGACGCTGCACCCGCCGATCGACCATAGCTTGGTCGCGCTCTCCGGTCATATGAACGTATTGGAAGGCACGAGCCAGGATCGGCGACAGACGCTCGACGAATTCGCCGCGGCCCATCGCCGGATCATCACGGAACTCTATGGGAAGAAAACCCTTACGGTACACTGGCGGCAGGATCGGCAGACGACCCTCGCGGGATTCCCGGCGAAGCAATTGACCTTCACCTACGCCGACCCGCAGGGCGAGATGATCGAGCACCACATCTATTCCCTGGGGCGCAACGAGGGTCGCGGAATCCGCATCAAACTGCCGCTCTCAGCCGAGCCACGCCTCATGCCGACGATCCGAAAGATGCTGAACACCTACGAGCCCGGCCGCGATCAAAACGCCGTGAGCCCGCTGGCGCCGAAGGAGAACGGGTGAACCGCCGCCAAACGGCGAAAGATTGGAAAGCAGGAGTGATTTTCAGAGCAGGACCCACCAACGTGAATTAACCTTCATCCTACCGCTACTGAAACAAGGGTCATCGTGTCGTTGCCGAAAATGTCGATGACCTTCACGGCGATGATGTAGCGGCCGGGCTTGTCGTAGGTGTGTGTGGCGGTTTTCAGTTCCAAATCGCGATCCTGGCGGGTGCGGAAGCTCTGCCATTCGTTCTCGAAGATATAGGCGCCCGTCCAGCGCTCCTCGAAGTCGTCGGTCGAGGTCAAGGTCTCGTTGCGCCGGTTCCTGTCCCGGCAGAAAACCCTGCACGCCGGTCAAGCCGGCTCCTCTCGGAACTTTAATGATCTCTTTCCGGCTTTCGTAGTTGAAATCCACCGCCCAGTAGTCCACCCAGTCGGTCCAGTGCTTGGTGAGCACGTCACGGGTCACGACGCCCTGCTTGTCCTTGCTGATCTTGATGAGCTTGCCGGATTCGCAGACCACCTCGCTCTTCCCCTCCTTCAATTCTGCGGCGATGGATTCCACCAGCCCCTGCGAGTAGTAGACCGAGAAATCCGTCAGTTCCACCGAGAGCGTCAACTTGTCTTTTTTATCGAAGCGCGGCGTCACTTCGATATAGGCCACGTCATGGAACCGGACTTGGCCCTTCTCGACGGCACGCTTGTCGAAGACTTCCGGCGGGATGGTTTTGGGCGCGAGATCAATGCCTTTCTGCTTCGCCTCGTCCAGCACGGCGGGAAACAGCCCCATCTCGAATTCGAAAGCCAGCACGTCCACGCGAGAGACGCTGCGCTTGCGGCATTCCGTGATGACTTCCTCCACGAAGAGCCGCCCCACCGGCAAGTTGATCGGGCCGACCACGACCAGCCGCCCGCCCTGCTTGCCATGGAAGAAGCCTGTGTCCGGCAATGGCTCAGACTTGTAAGCTTTCAGGATCAGGTCGCGGAACTCTTGTTCCTTCCGGGCGAGGGCCTGCTCCTTCTTTTTGCCGGTGAGCCGGCCGGCCACATTGAGATAGGCTTGTCGCTCATATCGGCCGAGGTTCAGGACTTCAAAGGCGCGGAAGGGTTTGCCGGAGGCTTTTAACTCGCGCTGGACTTGGATCAGCCGCTTGCGCGTCGTGTGAATGCCGAACTTGCCGAGATCGGTGGCAATCCATTTGCGCCCGAGCTTTTCCGCCACGGCAGCAGTCGTGCCGCTGCCGCAGAAAAAGTCCGCCACAAGATCACCTTCGTTGCTGCTGGCTTTCACGATACGCTCAAGTAGTTCTTCCGGCTTTTGAGTCGGATAATCCACTCGCTCAATCGCCATTGGGTTAGCGAGGTTAATGTCTGTCCAAATGTCTTCGACTTGCTTACCTTTCGATTCGTGGAGGTATTGTTTGTAAGAGGGATACGCTCCAGCCTTCACCGGATCAATCCATCGATTTTCCGCTTTCAGCCTTGCTGCGGTTTCAGCGGAATATGTCTTGAGCAGTGTCTTTCTGTAGTATCCGCGTTCGTCCTTGTATTTGAACCGCTCCTCATATTCATCCGAGTAGTCGATGTATTGCTGACTGAAGTGATAGCTCTCGCCGCGCGTGTAGCTGAGAATTGTGTCTTGGTTAATCGGAAATTTATTTGCGCGAGCCTTACTGCTTCCTGCAAACGGTGTCCGTTTCCAAACTATATGATTCAAGAGACGGTCTTTCCCGAAAATCTCGTCCATTGCGATTCGGATGAACGAGTTCACCCGCCAATCGCAATGCACGTAAATGCTCCCCTCGCTGTGCATCAAATCACGCATGAGGATGAGGCGTTCGTAAATCATGGCGATGAAGGAATCCGCGCCGCGCCCCCAGGTGTCGCGGTAGGCGATCTGTTCGAGGAGGTTCGGCTCCTTGTGGAAGGTTTCGCCGCCGATCTCGATGTCCATGCTGAAGTCCGCGCCCACGTCGAAGGGCGGGTCAATGTAGATGAGTTTCAGCCCGCCGGCGTCCTCGATCTGGCGGCGGAGCGCGCCGCTCTTGAGCGAGGAGAGGATCAGCTTGTTGTCGCCCCAGATGAGTTTATTGGTCCAGCCCTTGATCTGCCGCCCGCCCAGGTCGAAGCCCAGTTCTCCCTGGTCGCGCTGCTCCTTGCGCGGCTCGTCAATATGCTCCAGTGTTTGAAAGGGCAACACGGCGGTACAGACTTCTCGCGTCTTGCCGTTCCAGACGAGTTCGACTTCGCGTTTGTCGGCGAACAGCAGGAAGCGATACTTTTCCGGCAGCGGCTTGCCCTGCTCGATGAGCTTGATGAGGTCGCGCTTCTCGGCGTCGGAGAGGTCGTAATGGGAAGTTTCTCGGGCCATAGGTCTCTAGTCGAATCTAGTTACTACCCTCTTTACTACCCTCTTTTAAGGGTAGTACCCTCTTTCGCCATTTTGCTCCCGGTCCGCGGCCCAGGCACTCGATTTGCCCGGCAGCCTTCAAGTCGCGCAACAACAGACGAATCATATCGCGGCTCACGCCGGGACAGAGGCGTTCCACATCAGTGATGCCGAATTCGCCGCTGATCGTTTCAACGGCGCGTTCGACCATGTCGGTTTTTGCCCCACGTGGACTTTTCATCCGACCGACCCGCTCCTCGAATTCCTTGCACGCCTGCTTGAGGATGTAGAGCAGAAAGTTGATCGTGGGCCAAGGGTCGTGTTTGCCTTCATGCCAGCGCCGGGAGCTCTGTTCCAGGACTTCGTAGTACCGCTCCTTGTTGTCTTCGATCAGGCGTTCCAGGCTGATGTACCGCCCGGCTTCGATGCCGCAATGGTAGCAGGCAAGCAGGAACAACAGGCGCGAAACGCGGCCGTTGCCGTCGCGGAACGGATGGATGCAGAGGAAGTCGAGGTTCAGCGCGGCGGCGAGCAC
>CAYNLM010000016.1:0-39840 GCA_964398045.1 uncultured Nitrospira sp.
CCCGGGGATGCATTGTCCCCTTTTTAAGGTGTCCACGAAAGTGGGGCTAGCTCAGAATGTCCCCATTTCTCCACCCATGTCCTCCATCGAGGGCCGGCCAGTGTCCGCAGTACGCTCGATGGGATATGAATCCATTCAATGGGTAGTGTTACAACGATCCGCATAAGAATCCGTGATAAATGGGCGATAGGGCGCAACTCATTGAACGCCCGTCGATTATGGGGTATTGTTCACGACCATTGAAGGCGTGTTATACGGATACAAATAGGCAAATCCGGCTCTTATGCGGATCGGCCTAAACATTGTTGGGCGGCTATTGCGGTTGCCAGACGAACTTCCAGTGACCCACACGGCGATCAAGCCAAATGAGCAGAATTCTATTCCTAAATCAGCCTTCCATTGGGCATTTGAACACGCTATTAAGTATTGCCTCCCAGATGAAAGAGGATGGGCACGAAGTAAGTTTTCTAGTTCCAGGCATCATGGGGCCTAAGATGAATACCCAGAATTTGGGTCCCGGCGGTGCCGTACCATATCTCATTCAGAAAAACGATATCGCAGTCAACGTGATTCGACCACATTTCTCTCTGGCGCTATCGGCGATTATTCTTCCTTTCATGTCAGGGTATAACGAAACGGTTTATGCCTTGGATATGTTTTCTAAGGGCATCGTGTACTACACCAAGAGCATTGTGAAGGTTATCGAATCTAAGAAGCCTGATATTATGGTGTCTGATTTTGCTTTTTTTGCATCAAGCGTGGCGGCAGAGCTGACCAGGATCCCATGTGTAGTGGTCTATCATAGTGGCTTGCCCTTTCGTGGCGATGCAGTTCCCCCCTTTGGCAGCGGGCTGCCCATCGGTGAAGATTCCGCCCATGCTGGCGAAGAGTATATCCGCAGGGAAAAGAAACTCGTCCAGCGATTGGATGACCGACTTAACGCAGCACGGCGCAAATTCAATTTGCCAGCCCTCGCGCCTGACATGCTCCGCCGCCCATATTCCGAATGGTTGAATTTGGTAACGAGCATAGAAGCTGCCGAAGCGCCGCGCAACAATTTAACGTCAAACACGTTGTTTATCGGCCCATGCTATGGCAAACGTAAAGGGATACAAACGGAGTTTCCGTTTGAAAAACTACGTGCCGATAAGTTCAAGGTTTACGCATCACTCGGGACAGTTTTCAACAACAAGCCGGACGTTTTTTGGAAAATCATGGACGCGCTAGACGAGCCTCAATATCAAGTGATCATTAGCGCGGGTGGTGCATATCAAGCATTGTCACAGCGCAAGATTCCCCAGAATGTCTTGCTATTCAAGAGTGTGCCGCAAATTGAGCTATTGCCCAAAGTGGATTTGGTCATTGGACATGGGGGCAACAACAGTACAAATGAGACTTTAGCGGCAGGCAAGCCGCTGATTGTCATCCCAGTAGGTGGTGAGCAAGCTGATAACGCCCGCCGTGTGGAATTCTTAGGCGTTGGACGGCGGATAAACATCAAGCAACTTGATAAAGGCAAAATTCGTCAAGCCATTGGAGAAATTCGCGCGCATCCGAGTTTCTTGGGAAAAGTCGCAGCCATTAAGCAAGCGATCGGTCAAACTAATGGCCTCGTGACGGCTAGTCACTGCATCGAGTGGGTCGCACGCCATGGAAAGCCACTTCACCGTCCCTGGGGCTTTCCATTGACAATTACGACAGATAATTTAGGTCAATTGATAGATATGTGAATTTGGTTGTTACACCGTCCAACGGAGCGGCGGCTGACGAGAGCCGCCGCTCCGTTGGACGTTTGAACAAGGAGAACAACAATGCTTCGAGGTCTGAAGTTGGCTCACTTTGGCGGGCTAGTGATTTTTCTGGGTAGTATTCTTACGTTCATCGTCATATCCGCCCTTATCGAAGGGGCCAGCCTGGAGAACATCGCCTTTGGGCGAAAAGTCATTAGCACCGGCACCAACGTTCTGACACTACCCGGAATGTGGGTGCTTGCCGTTACCGGCGTGTTGATGGGCTACAAACGCTATGGCTTGAAACAGCGGTTCTTCCAGCTCAAGCTACTGCTCATCACGCTGGTCATTATTAACGCATATGTTTTCATCGTGCCCGCCGTAACCTCGGCAACCGAAATAGCGGTTCGCTCTCTGGCGCAAGGCCAGCTTCTCCCCGAGTACAAGGCGGCATATATGCAAGAATCTCTCTTTGGTGCAGTAAATGTTTTACTCACTGTGGCAGCTTCAGTAATTGGGGTATGGAGAGTTGGTACCAAATCCACAACAAACGGCTAACAACGCGTTCAACACGGACTCGCAAAAGCGGCGCTTCGCGCCCCTTTTGCTCGCCGGTTAACGCGAACGTTCGGCAACACATCCATGGATTACGAGTTGAATCAATTGAACCAGCCGGTTGGTCCGGTTGTCCGCGAGTGGAAATCTCCGCCCCATCCTGGGCGTGAAACTATGGAGGGGCGTTTCTGCCGCCTTGAGCCACTCGACAGTCGTCATGCCGAAAGCCTATATGCCGCTAATGCCTTGGACGTTGAGGGAAGGAACTGGACCTATCTTCCGTATGGACCATTCGACACCCTAGCGGATTTTCGCACTTGGATCGAAGAGTATTGTTGCGGAAGTGATCCTCTGTTTTATGCAATCGTTGATCTTACAAAAAGAGAGGCAGTGGGCGTCGCAAGCTATTTGCGAATCAGCCCGAGTAGCGGCTCCATTGAAGTTGGGCACATCAACTATTCACCGCTGCTTCAGCGTACTCCCGCGGCCACCGAAGCCATGTATCTCATGATGGGCCGGGCATTCGATCTTGGTTATCGGCGCTATGAGTGGAAATGCAATGCGCTAAATACTCCGTCGCGTACCGCCGCGCAGCGGCTGGGTATTTCGTTCGAGGGCGTTTTTCGGCAAGCGACGATCGTTAAGGGGCGAAACCGTGATACGGCGTGGTATGCGGCAATTGACGATGAATGGCCTGCCCTCAAAGAGGCATTCCTGAAGTGGATAAGTCCGTCTAACTTCGACGAACAAGGAAAGCAGAGGACACGACTCTCTGTCTTAACGGCGCCAATCCTTAACCAGAGCATTGTAGATACGGGTTCCTGAACAAACATGTTGCCTAACAACGCCATCAACACGGACCGCCAACTGGAAAGATCGTAAGAAACGGAGGATCACGCTATGATGACGTCCATTGCCTTCACCGTGTACCCGGTCACTGACATAGCACGAGCCCGCCGGTTCTATGAAACCGACCTTGGGCTTACGGTCGCAAGGGTTTTTGAGGACGCGTGGGTGGAGTACGATCTGCCGGGCGGCTGTTTTGCGATCACCACGATCGCTGAATGCGGCAGTCCAAGCGCCAGCGCCGGAGGAAGCATCGCCTTCGAAGGCGATGACGTGGACGCACTCGTTGCACAGCTCCGCGCGAAGGGCGTTCCCATCAAACTTGAACCATTCGACACACCGGTCTGCCGCGGGGCCGTGGTGCTGGACCCTGAGGGGAATGCGGTCATACTCCACAAAGTGACGAAAGAGTGGTGAGGCACCCTCATCACATTCCCTTACGCTCGCCCCGCGAGACGCCGGGCGGCGACGTCATTTTGCCGATGAAATCCTGACCTTTCTGACGCCGTTGTTCGTCGGAGCAAGGCATGGCAGTAAACGCGCAGCATGACACGATTCTGAGAACACTGAAGTCCTTGTCCGACCCAAGGGCGATGCAAGGCATGGCACGCTTTGGAATCAATTCCCAGAACACCTACGGCGTCTCCATCCCCAATCTGAGAAAGATGGCGAAGGATATCGGAAAGGATCACTCCCTGGCCCAGCAACTCTGGTCATCCGGGATTCACGAGGCCCGGATCCTGGCCAGCATGGTTGATGATCCAACCAGGGTCACAGACGCACAGATGGAACGCTGGGTGAGGGATTTCGACTCGTGGGATGTCTGTGACCAATGTTGCATGAACCTCTTTGAAGAGACGACGTTCGCCTATCGGAAGTGCGTGGAATGGAGTTCCGGGGAAGCGGAATTCGTCAAACGAGCCGGGTTTGTGTTGATGGCGCGCCTGGCCGTGAGCGACAAAGACGCAAAGGATCAGCCATTTGAGCGATTTCTTCGTCTCATCAAGAAGGAAGCGTCTGATGAGAGGAACTTCGTCAAGAAAGCGGTCAATTGGGCCTTGCGGCAGATTGGGAAACGAAATCTCCACCTGAACCGAAAGGCCGTGGCCACCGCGAGAGCGATTCAACAGATGGATTCCAGCAGTGCCGGATGGATTGCCGCCGATGCGCTCCGTGAACTCACGAGCAAGACTGTTCAAGGGAGAGTGAAAGGTTATACGATGAACCGGCAGAGAGACTAACCGAAGGAGGGTTGCCATGAACACAAAACGATGGGCGCTGGCCAGTCTCGCAGCATTTGTGGTGATCTTTGTTCTGGAGGCCATCACCAATGGGGTCATTCTGGATGGTCTCTATCAGCAAACCGCCTCAGTGTGGCGCCCACAGGCTGAGATGCAGCGACTCATGTGGCTCTGGTGGGTGGTGCAACTGATCACCGCGTTGGTTTTCACCTGGATCTATGCGAAGGGGTACGAAGTTCGGAAGAGCGGAGTGGGGCAAGGACTGCGCTACGGACTGGCGATGGGGATCATCTTCGCGGCGCCGAGCCTGGGCTGGTATGCCGTGCTTCCGATTCCCGGCGTGATAGCCTGTGGCTGGTTTGTGGCCGGCCTCGTGGATGGGCTGGCGGCAGGGGTTGCGGTGGGCCTCATTTACCGGCCGGAATAGGCCTGCGGGTTTTCTGTGCTTACCCCATGAGGCACCGGCAGGGAAGCGCCGACAAGGGCCTCATGTAGTGTTAACCAACATTATTCATGACGGTTCGTCGCGAAAACGCGGAGACGCGTCGTGAGACGGGCAAGCGCAGCCCGGGGACTGACACCCTTCCCCGCGTCTGCGCGTGGTGTCTGTCCCCGTCCGAACCGGGACAGGCACCGTCGAAGACGACGGAGCCACCCCGTCCGAACCGGGACAGGCACCGTCGAAGACGACGGAGCCAGTCCCTGGCGGAATGGGCGGCACCGCCCGTCGTATGAACGAGGCTTTTACCAAAAACAAGGATGGAAAGAACGGGCCGAAATGGCCAACTTTGTCCTGCCGCTCCTGAAGGAAAACTCGTGATGCCCGTCGGTGCCTCCAAAGACCGGTGGTGTTGGAGATGACGACAGATGCCCGTTGTGACGGTCTTTGAGCAGCGCGCGGGCGAATATGATCGGTGGTTCGATGCGCACGAGCCGGTCTATCAGGCCGAAATTGCGGCACTCCGGAAGTTTGTTCCGCAGGCGGACCTGGGGATAGAAGTTGGGGTTGGAACCGGGCGCTTCGCGGTGCCGCTCGGCATTCCGTTTGGAATCGATCCAAGTCGATGCATGCTGGAAATCGCCCGGCAGCGTGGCCTTCGAGTCTGCCAGGCCATCGGGGAACGGTTACCCTTCTGTGATGGGCAATTCGATCTGGTTCTGCTTGTGACCGTCATTTGTTTCGTGGATGATGTGCCGACCTTGCTGCGAGAACTCAACCGCGTGCTGAAGTGCGGCGGGCACCTCGTCATCGGTTTCATCAACCGGAACAGCGAACTTGGTCGGGCATACGAGTCTCGTCGAGAGACAAGCGCCTTTTATCGGGATGCGCGGTTTTATTCGGCGGAGGACGTGACTGAGTGGGTGAAGGAAGCTGGCTTTGGTTCGCTGCGGTTCTGTCAGACCTTGTTCGGTAGTCCAAGCAAATTTCCAACGAGAGGCTTGGAAGTTCGCGAAGGCTATAGCGATGGAGCGTTTGTGGTGCTCTCAGCGAGAAAGAAAACCTGACAGCCCTTCTGTTAGCAGTGACACGGAAGTTGGCGGTAAATCAGGGCTAAACCATCCTTCACATACAGTGGCGAGAGATAAGCTGGCAGGTTCAAAACTATACCTCTTGACCTTAGATACGAATCCAGGGTCTAGAATGCTTCCCGTGAAGGAGACAAGTATGTCGTCGAAGAAATTCACGGTTAGCCAACTTGCTCGTCTGACTGGCGTAAGCCCCGATAGTATTCGCCAGTATGAGCGAATTGGAATTGTGCCGAGGGCGGAGCGTTCGCCCGCTGGATATCGTATCTGGAAGGCGCGAGAAGTCCAGTACCTTAGGTGGGTGGCTGCAGCCAAGCGCGCAGGCTTCACGCTTCATGAGCTGGCTGAAATCTTTCGGATGTACCGCGCAGGAAGCCCCCCATGCCGCACAGTCCGGGATCTCCTCCAGCGGAAACTCGCTGACCTGGATCGGGAGATTGACGAGCTGTCGATTATCCGGCGGAAGCTGAGACGGGTATTTGCTCGATGGGAAGGACGACTGCGCCAAGCCGCGCCGGGCGAGTTTGTCCCGCTGTTTGATGACTTGTATGACGTCCCAATGGCACGAACAGGAGCGGCTTTGACGCGGAAAGGCCGCAAAGGAGGGAAGCCATGATTCACACGCTGGTGAGTTTTCATGTCCAGCCGGCAAAGGTTCACGAGTTCGAATCTGTTCATCGTGGTCTTGTAGGGTTCATGGGCGGCCAACCTGGATGTATCGAGATCAAGGTCCACCGTTCGCTGAAAGATCCTCAGGAGTACGTGGTGTACGGAACCTGGGACAGCAAAGAGGCCTGGGAGCGCGCGCACCAGACCGCGGAATTCAGGGCTCAGTTCCAGGATCTGCCGATCGAACGGCACACGCTCTCAAGCGCGAGCTTCTTTGAGTTGGCCTATACCTTCAAGGGGAGTGAACGTTGAACCATCAGATAAACTCACCGTGATCCCAGCGGTCAGAAACCCAAAACGCGAGGCTGCGCATGAAGGTGCTCTTTATTCTCAATGACGCTCCCTACGGTTCAGAGAAGCTGTACAACGCCCTCCGGCTCGCGATGAAGTTGCAGCAGGAGCATGCCGGGGCGGAGATCCGCGTCTTTCTGATGGCGGACGCAGTCACTGCGGCCTTGCCCGCCCAGACAACTCCGCAGGGGTATTACAACATCGAACGGATGCTCAAAGCGGTGATCAACAAGCAGGGGCAAGTCAAGGCGTGCGGCACCTGCGCTGAGGCGCGCGGGCTGGACAAGACGCCCCTGATCGAAGGCATCGAGTTCAGCACCATGAGCCAACTGGCCCAATGGGTCATGGACTCGGACAAAGTGCTGACATTCTGATGAGTGAGCAGCCAATTCGACGAGAGAGGAACGACCACCAGCGGCGCGGTATCAGATGTCGGATTGCATGACCACGCTATTTGTCTACATTTGTCTATTTCTACGGTTGCTCGCGGTATGACATCTTGGTATATTTTCGTCCTACTCATTCAAGGGAGCGGGATGTGCGTAGAACCGCAGTCAAAGTGGCAATGACTCTCCCCGACGATCTCTACCGCGTCGTCGAACTGGTTCGAAAGAAGACGCGGAAGAGTCGAAGCGCCGTCCTTCAGGACGCATTGCGGTATTGGCTCAGTCAGCAAGAGCAGTCGGTCTTGATCCGGCAGTATGAAGCCGGGTATCGAAAGAATCCGGAAACACGCCGCGAGGTCAAGGCTGCAGAGGCCGCGGCTGTTCGAATGCTGGCAGCCCTGGAGTGGTAATGCGGCGTGGGGAAGTCTGGTGGGCTGAGCTTCCCTCTCCTGCCGGCAAACGCCCCGTCGTGTTACTCTCTCGGAATGAAGCGTACGCGGTCCGCGAACTGATTACCGTGGCACCGGTCACGACGCGCATTCGCCGGATTCCGACTGAGGTGCCGTTGGGCAGTGAAGAGGGACCGCCCAAGCGTTGCGTGGTGAACCTGGACACGATCACAACCATTCCCAAGGCCGCGCTGACGGACCGGATCAGCACGCTCGCCGTCGAAAAGATGGCCGAGGTTGAGCGAGCGTTGCGGTTCGCCTTGGGACTACGCCTCGACTGATCATCTCATCATCAGGCCGCAACCGGCGGGAGCGAGTGGGCTGCATACGATCAGCGCGGATATGGAGCAGGTGGAGGGGCACCCTTGGTCCAACGCACATCCGGTCCAAGAAGGGAATCGGGGTCTGGCATGACCATTGACTTAACGAGGAGCGCCAGGTCCACGGAATGGAAATGATCGTCACGGCGAGGTGTCAGATGTTGGATCGCAAGACTTGACCCTATTTCTAGAGCTGGGCCACCTCAACTTGACCCTATTTCTAGAGCTAACGGCCAGAAGCGTACTCCTTTGAAGAGGCGGCTGGAGAAATACACGGGTCTCTCCCCGAACTGTTTTCTGCGGTGCATTCTTGCTATTCCATCTAGAACTGTCAAGCCTGTTTCTTTCACGTCTCACCACTGCCCCGGACACTCGCCCTATGGATCTCTTGTTGCACGGGCGCGGTAGCAATGCACAAGGAAGTGCGCTTCTACACTGATGAATCGACTCCAAGTCTGGAAAAACCCGACGACAAACATCTTGCCCACACAAAACCCCTCTTGACAAGTGTCTAGCGATTATAATACTGATAACCAGTATCAATTAGCGTTTCTTCCACAACACGTACGAGGCCACGAACCATGCACCTAATTAATGTCTTCGTAGACTACGGCGTAATTGGAATTTTGTTAGCTCTTAGCGTGTGGGCCGTGGCAGTAGGGGTAGAGCGCTGGCACTTCTATCGCAACATTGACGCAAGTCAATTCCCAAACCGTCGGGTTTTTGAGATCGCACTAACGAAGCGATTAGTGGTCATCGGGACCGTTGCAGCCAATGCACCCTATATTGGTCTTCTAGGAACGGTGCTCGGCATCATGCTGACGTTTCATACCATGGGGACTTCAGGCACCATGGCCGTGAGCACAATTATGATCGGTCTCAGCTTGGCGTTGAAGGCAACCGCCGTGGGCCTGTTGGTCGCCATCCCTTGTGTCGTGATGAACAACATCTTGCGGCGACGCGTCACGGAGCTGATGACGTTGTACAAGGTACAGCATGGAACGTGAGATGGATCAGATCAACGTCATTCCGTTGGTCGATGTGATGCTCGTCTTGTTGGTTATCGTATTGACCACAGCGACATTTATAACGACAGGCCATATTCCCGTCGACCTCGCAAAGGCGAAAGAAGCCGGAGACCGAAAAGACGTCCCGCTGGTCATTACGCTTGCTGCCGACGGCCGACTGTTCCTCAACGACCAAGTTGTTTCCCAAGAAGGACTAAAGAATCAATTATCAAGTCGCCCACGCGAGTCTTTGGTCCTAGTCCGCGCGGATCGAGTGACAGTGCTGGAGCGCTTCGTCAGCATCGTGGACGATGTGCGTGGGCTCGGATTCCAGCAGGTGAGCTTAGAGGTGATGCGGTCATGACGGCTTTCACGCTAGCGCAATTGGGGCATTCATACCATCGACCCCACGGATGGGTCGTTTCCTTGCTACTTCACGGCGTAGTCTTATTGGGTGCGGTGGCGCTCTTTTCGGAGTTGAAGCCCATCATCAAAAGTGAACCGTTCCGCTGGGAAATCTCGCTTGCCCAGAATCCGCAGGTGCAAGCGGAACCGCCCACTCCCGTACCGCCCCAGCCGAAACCGGTCGTGCAGCCCGAATCTGCTCCAGCCAAACCCGTCGAAGCAAAGCCGGTGGTCCGGCAGGTGCAGACAGTTCAGAGAGTGGAGCCGATCCACCAAGTGGTGCGTCAGGAGCTCCAGGCGGTTCAGCATAGAGTGAGCCCCGTCATCGAAAGCCTTGCTCAACATGCCGAGGCTATCCATCAGGAATCCCAACCGGCTCAGAAGACGGAAGCGGTTCAATCAGTTACCGCCATGGCAATGCCAAACCCTGTCGTACAGGAGGTCCAGACCGCACCGAGTGTTATCCCAACTCAAGTTGAAACGGACAGCCCAGTACCAGTCGTGACGCAAGAAGCGGTCGTGGCACAATCCAGCCCTACACCAGTTCACCAATCCTCTGTGACCCCACAACCGACAATGGAGGCTTCGGCCGTTGCGGTGGAAACCGCTGCACCTGTTCAACAGGTCGCTCATACGGCCACGGTCCAAACGCAAGGGACTGAGCGGCCTGCGCCGGTCACCACCACGACCAAGGCCGACTATTCATGGCTGACGCAAGAACTTTTGTCACGACTTGAACGGTCGAAGCGCTACCCCTATACCGCCAGAATGAATCGCTGGGAAGGAAAAGTTCTCGTCAGAGCTGTGGTCCGCGATGACGGAGCGGTCGTGAGTATTCAGATTGCGGAAAGCTCTGGACATACGGTTCTGGATAACGATGCGATGGAGCTTATTCGGCAGATATCTCCTATTCACCTGAAACACCCGCTGGGGAAGACACAAGTGGCGCTGCTGGTTCCGGTCGGATACTCGCTGCATTAGCGTGGAGGGAGGAGGATCGGTACGTGCGAAATCTAAGACTCTTATTGCTGACGGTCTTGGCCCTTATCGCCATGGCGCCTCACGCCGTCCTGTCGGAAACCAAAGCCGAGCGACAGTTCCAAGCCACCGTGACCGATGCGCAAGGCGTCGAGAGCGAAATCAAGAATCTCATTTTCTATTGGGAAGAGAAAGTCAGCGAGACGGCCTTCGTCCCCCACGAGCTCCGGCACGTGCCGGTCAAAAAAGGCACCGCCACAGTCAACGTCAAGTTCGACAACATCAGGCAGATCGACGTCAAGCTGAGCCTGGATTCCGGGTTGCCTTCCATGGCCATTACCCTGGCAAACGGCAAAACGGGCGAATTTGCCCTTGCGATCAAAGGCAGCTTCCGGGGAGAGTCGGATTTCGGAGATGTTGATTTGCCGGCCACCGGTATCAAAACTATCAAGTTTAAGTAATGACATTCGCCAGCCTGCCATCCCTGCAAGGGTTCCCGACACTCGTCGGCCGCGTCATACGTGGTCGACGAGGACTCATTCGTTTAACTTAATCCCATAACTGCCGTACAGGAGGAGGACCAGATGGGCAAGCGATCTTTTCTGGAGTCGATAATGAGAATAGATATTATTATCGTTTTTAGCGCCACCATTCTCTGGGGAGTATCCCTTGCCCCGCTTACCGCCGTGGCCGAAAACCCCGTTGAAGACGCGTCAGGGAATCAACCGGCTTCCGATGCCAAGCAGGAGCAAGAGCAAAAACCTTTGCGGGTGCCGCTCACGGAGGTCATCGGCACGGCTCCGGACGCGTTAGAGCATATTCCGGGATCCGGCAGGGTCATTACCAACGAAACGATCCAAAATAACCGCCGCTTCACGATCAACGAAACGCTCCGTGAGGTTCCCGGCATGAACGTGCGCGACGAGGAAGGATTCGGAATGCGCCCCAATATTGGTGTCCGGGGATTGAATCCGACCCGCAGTTCGAAAATTCTCATTCTGGAAGACGGCGTCCCTATCATGCTGATGCCGTACGGCGATCAGACGTCTTACTACTTTCCTCCCCTGTTTCGATTCGATCGAATTGAAGTCTTAAAAGGCAGCGGACAGTTGCTCCATGGACCGCAAAACATCGGCGGTGTCATGAACCTCATCACGCGAATGCCGCCCACCACGCCGGAAGGCCACTTGGAGATCAGGGGCGGGAGCTTGAGCTATAACATGACCCATCTCGACTACGGAGGCACTTGGGGGACCGGCGGCTATTACGCCGACTACACCCACTTTCAGGGGACGACACCCCGCTTTTTCAATCAACGGGCTGAAGTCGACGACATCACTTTCAAGACGGTCCAGGAAATCGGCTTGCGTTCCTCCATCCTGGCCAAGTTCAACTACTACAAGGAGGACTCCACGATCGGGTACCAAGGCATTTCGCAGTTTCAGTACAACACCAATCCCCGGAACAATGGTTTCAACAACGATGCCTTCGCTTTTCGCCGCATCGGCATGCACGTCGCCCATCAGTACATGTTTACGGCCAATCTCAACGTCACGACGAACTTCTTCGGTCACTACATCACGCGTGACTGGGGGCGGCAGAGCACCGACCTCGACGGCAACCCTGCGACAGCCAACCCCAGCTTCAATACCGGGAATACCATCAATGGCTCCGCGCCGCTTGCCATCCCGACGAACGGCCGATTCCTGAATGCCCGTTCCTACTATGTCTATGGCGTGGAACCGCGGTTCCATTACGATCACAGCCTGTTCGGCATTAAATCAGAAGCGGACTTTGGAGCAAGGTTCATGCACGAGGAATCCACCAGGCGCCAGTTTCAGAACCTGACCTCTGGGATCGGCTTAACCTGCCCCACAGCTCAGACCGGTTGCTTGGGGGAAGACACGTTTCGGACGACCAACGCCTATGCGTTGTTTTTCCAGGACCGGCTATATTTTATGCAGGATAAGATTACGGTTACGCCGGGGCTTCGCATTGAAAGCGTGAACTATGATCAGAATAATCGCCAAGCTAACGGTGGCACTGGCGCCTTCTCGAAGGCTCACACCACCGAGCCGCTACCCGGAATCGGTGTGACCTATTCGCCGGTGAAGGAGTACACCTTCTTCGGAGGGGTCCATCGAGGCTTCGCCCCACCGACTATTGCCGACGCCGTTCAAATCGTCAACGGTGTTCAGGCTGACTTGGCGGCGGAGTTGAGCTGGAATTATGAGCTCGGCGTCCGCGGGAGGCCAACCAAATGGGCGGGATTCGAATTCACGTTGTTCCAGATGGATTTCCAGAATCAGGTCATTTCTCAATCCCTCGCCGGAGGATCGGGCGCCACCTTGACCAATGCCGGGCGCACTCGACATCGCGGTTTGGAATTCGCCACGAAGTGGGATCTGCTCGATATGGTCGCGGGCGAAAACAAGAATGAAGATATTATCTTTGACATCAACTACACTTGGGTGGCTGATGCCAATTTCAAGGGCATTCGCAATAGCAACTTGAACTGTAACCCCCTTGCGGCAGGAGGCAACAACAATTGCCCACTGTTACCTGGAGAGGCAGCTGTCGTCAGCGTCAGCGGAAATAGATTGACCTATGCTCCGAAACACCTGCTCACCGCCGGGTTGGCATACGCCAATAGGGACTTCGGGTTCTTTGGAAGAGTTGAAACTCAATGTATCAGCGATCAGTTCAGCGATGACCGCAACACAGTCAATGCCACTCCAAACGGGCAACGAGGCATCATTCGCGGCTGGTGCATGCTTAACGCCGTAGTCAATCAATATGTAAAACCGATCAAGACGACCTTCTTCCTGGACGGAAAGAATCTCTTGGATCAACTCTTTATCGTGGATCGTTCACGCGGCATTTATCCTGGCCTCCCATTGTTGGTCCAAGGCGGTGCTCGATGGACCTTCTAGGGACCGCGGGGAGGTGCCAGTGTTCACGTTCACGAAGTTCAGGAGGGTCCGGATCTAACAAGGAGTTGATTCATGACTACGCGAGCCAAAATCATGGGAGGATCACATCTCCATGACGTGCGGTGCACGTGTGGCCAACTGTTGGCCAAATTGAGTCCAAGCGCGATCGAAGTCAAATGCGGAAGGTGTAAAAGGATCGTGGCTATCCCATTCTCACAAATACACGATTGGGACACTGTGCCGGCGCATCTTAACCACCAACAAAGGAAGTGATATTGGAAAGTAAAAGAGGTGCGGCTCCGGATCAACCTAAACACTGTTATGGAGGGGCTTGCCGCATCTCTCCTTAGGGCGGAGCTCACGAGGAGCACGCTGCGTGAAAAACGCCTTCCTGCCATGCCGCCTATGAATAGTTGAGAAGAACTCGCGTGTAGCCTGCCCCGGCACCGGCTGGATACAGATGCATCTTGTGTGCGGTCTACGTCGTCTTAGGCGCGCGCCACATGCGCTTGTGCCGACCCACCAAGTGATCACAAAGTCTGCTTCAACCACGGCAATCGGCGCATACACCATATGCCTCCAATTTGTGCCTCTCGATAGTGAAGCCATGTTGACCTGCCACTTTTTCTTGCAGCCGCAGAAGATTGGTGCCGTTCTTAAACCTGGCAATTCTTCCGCAGGAGGTACAGATGAGATAGGCGTGGTGACCCTTCCGGGAGACTTTGGCATAGACAGCACGTTCTCCAAAGTGACAGACCTCTGCAAGCCCGGCCCTGCGGAAAAAGTTCAAGGTTCGGTAGATCGCGGTGAGGCCTATCTGCATGTTCTGCGTTGACAGCAGCCGGTGCAGTTCCTGCGCCGTAACATGTTCTTTGTCCCTAAATACCTTCCAAACCTCTTCGCGCAGCCGGGTCCAATCTCAGTCGACGTTTGGCTAGACTTTGCTTAAGATTGTTGACTCACCTCATATCACAATGGCAGAAGTGCGCAAGTCCATTCCCTGAACCGGAACCAAGACGTGGCAAGCGACTACTCTCACCAGGGAAGCGATACACTGACGCGCGAGGACGATTAGAGCCAAAGCCACATTCACCATGACTCTATTCATCCAGCCCTCTCCCTGATCAGCGGGGCTCATCACAGGAGGTGCAAGGGATTGCCGTGCGAAGTCTGTCGGCTGACAGCATCCTGGGTGTTCCATGTTATTGTCTTCAGAACGATTCCCCTATGATGATGGGATGTACCCCGTCGATTCACTGAGCGGGTGGCGGCGAGGTGAGGCGTTTCCACACATAGCTGCCGCCGTGCTGGCGCGGAGGGATGTTGTTTCTTGCCCCCACTCGCATGTACCACCAGATCCCTTTCGCCTGCCTCCCGTCTTCAGACAAGATCAATTCAAACTCGCCTTCGCGGTCGTTACCGCTTTGTGTCCAGGTTCCTTGCCACCGACGATCCCTGAAGCTCGTTGTCCTGAATTGTCCGCCTTGCCAGGTGTAGGGACCATTGCCCCGCCGGTCCAGGGTGGCACGATACGTTCTATTCTCTTCGATCTCCAGAATTTCCCACTCACCGCTCAGGTCATAGTTTTCCGGCGAATTTGAAGACGGCTGCGCGTCTGATGTCTGATGCATCTGATCCTTATACGTACCAGCGGTTCCAACTATTCCTACGTCATTACCGCAGAGCGATTCATGCCCGGACACGACTATCCATTGGCCAGCACGGCGCTCCAACACCCCGTCTCTTGTGGATAAAGGACCATCAAGTGGTGATATGGCGGATGGAATCACGTTCCATCGCGAACCAGGCCACGCCGTCCTTTGTCCATAGGCAGAGGTCGGAGATGTGCGTTTCCAGCCGAGCGACTGAGTCAAATTCACTGCGCATATCAGCGACCGATTCGTCCCAGTCCACATATCTGCGGCCGCCGATACTACACCGATCACGTCGCCTTCATGGGACATATGCTCCGCCATCGTCGCCAAGTCTGTGTCGCCCTTCACTGGCGCGATTGTGCGGAGAACAGATTCCGGTTCCGATGCTTCCGCGCCGGACAACACAATCACCAAACATGTGAGGGAGAAGAGCCGGCTTCCCCATGGAAGGCGTGGCTTGTGGACAAGATTGAGTTCACGCCCATGGATGGGGTGAAATTTGCATGCTCCCCTTTGTTTCATATGGCCCTCCATCATCCCTGCCGCGTCGGCGGCTAGCTGCCCGAGGTTGCAGCGTCCAAGATCGGACTGCAGGCATCTGTCGGGCCCCACGAACAACAAAGGCACAGAGGATCATCACCATTAGGCCTTTGACTCGCGATATTGATCCTCCTTTTTCCAGCGTCTGGGGAGTAACCACCAGAACACCGCGATGAACAGGAATAGTGCTCCGCCAAAGATCGTGCTCAGGAGATGCCCGAAGAGCTCGAAGACGACTAGATGTGTGGCAAACATTAAGGCCAACGAGAGTGTGAGGAGGCCGATCAGCATCTGTCTGGTTGCGAGCAGCTTGAACCGCGTTCGATTTCGCAAGGGCCGCATAATCCGATGCTGAGCGGCGGGAGCACTGAACAGGACGAGGCTCGCGAGCGAACACAGGAACGTCGCGATGAACACCCGTTTTTCGCTTTGTACGATCGTCGAGAACCCCTGCGTAAACGGTAAAATGATCAAGAAGGAGGTCAGTAACTGAGCTCCTGGCAAGAGGATCCGAAGTTCCTGCAACAATTCCGTCATGTCGTTCACATCATGCCCACCAGGAGGCCGCTCCGGACTGACTCCTTGCACCTCTTGATCAGACATGCGTGCACTCCTCTCGCTTTATTCTCACCTCAAATCTTGCCAGGTCGGGTTCCACAGGTAACCTCCCCCTAGCCTGCTTTATTCGTGACCGATGGCCACGGACACCCGATCGCATAGTTCTGAGGGCTCTCGGCGCTGATTCCGAGTGCGTGGAGGTCTCGTGACGTGTGAAGTGAGGGCAGCACAGGGCCTCCATCTGGTTGCAGCCCCTCAGGCCAGTCGTGTCAGGGCGGATCTGGAGACACCGCTCCTGCAAGCGCGGGTGGAGACCGTGTTCGACCAAGCCCCGGACCCTCGGTTACCCAGGCGATGCGCCCACGGCCAGGGCCAGTCGGCGCCAGGTGAGGCGCCACGGCGCGGTTCGGGGCAGATGCAGGACGAGCCGGCGGACCGACCCGTCCACCCAGACGGCCAGCTTGAGCAACCGGTCGCGGAGGGTCGTCACTTGGGCCTGGGCGCAGCCCGTGCCGGCGGCGCGCCGCCGCAACTCCTGCAACAGCACATAGGCCGCCGCCGACAGCAGGACCCGGAACTGATTGGCCCAGAAGCGCGAACAACTCGTCCGATCCAGCGCCAGCCCGTGATGCAGCTCCTTGAGCCGGTTCTCCATGTCCCCCCGCTGGCAATAGATCGCATAGACGGTCGCCGGGACGGCGGGGAGATTCGTCACGACGAAGCGCGGATGACATGTCGGATCCTGCCCCGGCAGCCGCACGACCTCCGCCTTCAGGATCACGCGCCGGGGGTGCGACCACGACGCGGCCGCATACTGGGTCTCTCCGTACCGGTGTTCGGTCCGGCCACTGGCCTTCGACAGCACCCAGGCTTCGGCCAACAGCTTGCCGGCCCGCCGTTCGAGCCGGGCATTGCTGGCGAGTCCCACCACATACTCGACCCGCTCCGCCTCCAGGAAGTCCAGCCAGTCGTTCCCCGCGAAGCCGCCATCCACGCGGACGCGCAGCGCCGCCTTCGGGAACGCGCGCCGCAGGCGACGGAGCAGCCGGCGCACCAACCCGACCGCGCCGTGCTTGGCGGGACTGTTGCCAGGCCGCAGGACCGCCGCCACCAGAGACGGCTCCGCCTCATCATTGAAGGTCAGCGTGGCCACCAGCGGCAGATAGCACCACGTGTCGTAGTGTCCATTGAAGAAGGTGAACTCTTGTTGCCCGTGCGTTGGATCATCCGTGGGAGCCAGATCAATGGTGATCCGCTGGGCGCGCCCCTGGCGGCGGCGCCGCTGCTGCGCGATGACCGTGTCTGCCAGCGTCCGGCCCATCCGGACCAGCACCCGGGGCCCCACGGCGTTCTCAAAGCGCGCCAGGGTGGGCTGCGAGGCCAGGGCCGCCCCAGTGAGTGGGTCCCGGCCTACGGCCAGCTTGTGCATCGGGTCGTCCGCCAGCCGCGCGGCATCGGTCCCATCCTCATACCCACAGGCCAAGCCGAAGAGCCGTGGTCGCAGCAGCTCCCGCACCGTGGGTCGGATCTTGTCCGGGTCCCGGCGATCCGCCCCACACGCCGCCAACTGGTCGGTCAGCCGAAGACGGTCATCCAGGGCCTTGAGCAACAGGACGCCCCCGTCCGTACTGGCATGGGCCTGATCGAAGCGGGCCACCACCGGCCGCAGTTTGTCATAGAATTCGAAGGTCACGTGGGGTAGACAGGCTGTCGCCATCGAGAGTCCTCCAAGGCTGTACGTAGAAGTGGCTGAGCACCGCTCCTAGAGCACAGTTGCGAGCCTCGATGGCTTTTTTTATGGCGCGACTCGTGAATTATTCAGGCTAGGTGAATTCCTGGTTGCCTGGCCTGAGGCATTTGGCGACAGCGAGTAAGCTGCTCGTGACCTGAAACACCCCAATAGCTGGCCATGCACTTTCTTATTGGAAATTCGAAGTATCAAAGTCCTTGTGATGCCAAGAGGTTCCGCCCGGTCAACAGGGGCAAGATACTGGCACGTCCGGTGCTTCGCTTCAATGAACAGAGGTCAGGACCATGAAGAGAGATGTTAAGGTCACCACGCACGAGGCGACGGCTATCCCAAAGGCTGTCCAGCAGGAATTTTCTCCAGGCCTTGCCGGTGTGCCGGCCGCCAAGTCTTCCATCAGCTTTGTGAATGGCCAGACTGGTTTGCTCGAATATCGGGGGATCCGAATCGAAGAACTGGCCGAACACAGTTCCTTTCTGGAGACGACCTACCTGCTGCTCTACGATCAGCTGCCAGATCAAGCTGAACTGGACCGGTTCACAGCCGATGTGAAGCAGCACCGACGAATCAAGTATCGGATCACAGATCTCATCAAGTGTCTCCCCGAGCACGGGCATCCGATGGATGCCTTGCAAGCCGCGGTCGCGGCCCTCGGGATGTTCTATCCGGCCAGACACGTGGTAGATCGCCAGGTGCAATATTGGTCGACGATCCGACTGATCGCGAAGGTCCCCACGATCATGGCCGCATACTACCGACTTCGACGCGGCGATGAGCAGATCCAGCCTCGCGATGACTTGGACCATGCCAGCAACTTTCTGTACATGCTGACGGAGAAAGTGCCCGACCCTTTGATCGCGAAGGTATTGGACACCTGCCTCATTCTTCATGCCGAGCACACGATGAATGCCTCCACCTTCAGTGGCATGGTGACTGCCTCCACACTGGCCGATCCCTACACGGTCGTCTCCTCAGCCATCGGGACCCTGAAGGGACCTCTCCATGGCGGAGCGACCCAGGAGGCCGTGGCAATGTTGGAGGAGATCGGATCGGTGGACAAAGTCCGGCCGTACATCAAGAAGAGGCTCGCCGCGAAGCAGAAGCTCATGGGATTCGGTCATCGCATCTACAAGGTCAAAGATCCGAGAGCCGTCATTCTCCAACAGTTGGCCCAGCAGCTCTTTGCACAGTACGGGCGTTCGCCCCTCTACAACCTGGCTGAAGAGGTCGAGCGTGCGGGAGAAGAACTGCTGGCCGGCAAGGGGGTCCATGCCAACGTGGATTTCTACTCAGGGGTGCTCTACAAAACGATGGGCCTCGATGAAGATTTCTTCCCGACCATTTTCGCAATGGCGCGGGTAAGCGGTTGGTTGGCTCACTGGCTGGAACAGGTGAAGGACAATAAGCTCTTCCGACCGGACCAGATCTACGATGGACAGCACGACCGGGCCTACGCCCCGATCGACCGTCGCCTGGGAAGGCTGTGACGAGGGGCATCATCATGACAATCGCGTCGAAAATGGTGGGACGAGGCGTCACCATCGTCCGATCAGGTTGTTGGGAAAAGGCGCACACCTCAGCCCGTGACTAAGTAAAGGTCTGCGCTTCTTAAGAAGTCGGAGCCCTTGCGGAGAGCTGAATGCTTGTGCGCCAAGGGAAGTCCAATGAATTTTGAGCTCACCGACGAGCAACGACTAATACGGGAAACGGTGCGGCGATTCGCCGAGCAAGAGATCACACCGGTCGCCGCAGAGAATGATCGAGCCGGACGGTTTCCGCGCGGGCTCGTGGATCGCATGGCAGCGATGGGCTTCCTCGGAGGACCGATCCCAAAGGAATACGGCGGTTCAGGGTTGGACTTTATCAGCCACGCCATTATCACCGAAGAAGTGGGTCGGGCCGACTCCTCCCTGCGCACCACCCTGTCGGTCCAAGTGTCGCTTGTCGCGCTCAGCATTCTGAAGTGGGGAACGGAGGAACAGAAGCACCGGTATTTGCCCAATCTGTGCATCGGGCGAACACTCGGGTGCTTTGGCCTCACCGAACCGAACGCGGGCAGCGATCCGGCCTCGATGGAGACAACCGCGGTGAAGCGCGGAGCCGGGTGGGTGCTCAATGGAACCAAAACGTGGATCTCCAACGGCACGGTAGCTGATCTCGCATTAGTCTTCGCTCAAACCGACCCGGCGAAAGGTCACGACGGGATCGCCGCCTTCCTCGTCGAGAAGGGGACACACGGGTTCTCGACACGCCCCATCACGGAGAAGCTCGGCCTTCGCGCCTCGGACACCGGGGAGCTGATGTTCGAGAATTGTGAGGTGTCGCATACGGCCCTTCTCGGACCGGTCGGCGCGGGATTCAAGGTGGCTATGTCGGCCTTGGACAATGGGCGATACAGCGTGGCCGCCGGTTGCGTGGGGATCATTCAGGGGTGCCTTGATGCCTGTACAGAGTACGCCAGGATGCGCCGGCAGTTCGGCCGGCCCATTGGGAGTTTCCAACTGGTTCAAGACATGATCGCCCGCATGGCAGTAGACCTGGACGCGGCACGCCTCCTTGTGTTTCGCGCCGGTCATATGAAGAACCAAGGGATTCCAAACACCCTCGAAACTTCCATTGCCAAGTATTTTGCCTCCGAGGCGGCGGTTCGAGCTGCGACCGATGCGGTTCAGATCTTTGGGAGCTACGGGTATTCAGAGGAAACGCCGGTCGCGCGCTATTATCGAGACGCCAAGGCGGCAACAATCTACGAAGGCACGTCGCAGATTCAGAAGTTGTTGATCGGCTCTCATCTCCTGGGGATAAAGGCGTTTGCCTAACCGAGGCTCACGTTGCAGGCGGCTGGATGAGAATGAAACATGATCCGCGTGAAGCGCATCTATGAGACGGCGACGAAGAACGACGGCAAGCGGTTCCTTGTCGATCGGCTCTGGCCGAGAGGCGTTTCCCGAGACGCGGCAGGTTGCCTCGCCGCATGGCGCACGGCATAGATCGGGCCCCAGAACTTCGATCCGAGCATCGCGGCAATATCGCTGTCCGTAAGGTCGAGAAACGGCTTGAAGGTCAAGTCGGCGGCTGTCGTCACGAGATGGTCGATGCGAGTGATTTCTCCGAAGACCCGTTTCACATCCACTTCATTGGCAATGTCAGCCTGATGCGTGTCTACATTTCGCCCCAGTTCATCCACGCACTCCTTCAGCCGCTCCCGTGATCGGCCAATCACATGGACGATGGCCCCGCGCCGGATAGCCTGCCGAGCGAGTTCCTTGCCGATGCCCGAACTGCCGCCAAGAATCACCACGCGCCGTCCTGCCCAGTTCATTGACTCCTCCCCAGCTTGCCTGCGGCTTCCACGAACTGATCACCCGGCTTTCAGTTTCTTCACTTCTTCTGTCAGCAACGGGACAACTTCAAAGAGATCGCCGACGATGCCGTAGGTGGCGAGTTTGAAAATTGGGGCATGGGGGTTGTTGTTGATCGCAACGATCGTTCGTGCGGACGACATCCCGGCTTGATGTTGAATGGCCCCCGAAATGCCGCAGGCGACGTAGAGTTGCGGTGAGACGGTCTTCCCGGTGAGCCCGATCTGGTCGCTATGCGGCTTCCAGCCCGCATCCACCGCCGCGCGCGACGCTCCCACGGCTGCCCCCAGTGCCGCGGCGAGTTCCTCAATCAGCTTGAAGTTCTCCGGTCCTTTGAGGCCTCGGCCTCCCGACACAATGATCGAGGCCTCGGTCAATTCTTTCCTGCCTCCCGCCGTCTTCTGTATTTCGCGAACCCTCGCCATCGGTCGCGTACGCTCGAACGAGACGTTGAGCCTTTCAACGGAAAGATCCGGTGCCGGCTTAGGCTCCGACGGTGAGAAGACGTTCGGGCGGAGCGTCACGATCTGCATCAGCGGATGGGTCGCCTTCACAACTGCCCGCAGTTTCCCCCCATAGACCGGACGGGTGGCGAGCAGTAAGCCATTGGCCTCCATCTCCAGCGCCACGCAGTCCTGGATCAACGCGCTCGTGAGTCTCGCTGCCAATTTGGGGGCAAGATCCTTCCCTAATGCGGTCGCACCCATGACAATGGCGACCGGCTGAAGCCGTGTGGCGACTTCCGCCATAATCGTGGTGTAGAGGTCCGGCGAGTAATACGTGAGCGTAGGGTGTTCAGCGACCAAGACACGGGAAGCGCCATGACGTGCCAGTTCTTGTGCAAGCGAGCTCACAGACGAGCCGATCACGACAGCCATGATCTCTCGCTCCAACTGCTTGGTCAGACGGCATGCCTCACCCAAGGCTTCAAGCCCCGCCTTTCTAAGGCACCCATCTCGCTGCTCACAGAACACCACGATCGGATTGGCCACTGTCTTACCCCTCACGCCACACGCTTCACGTCAAATCACCTTCGCTTCTTCATGGAGCAGGCGCACGAGCTCTTTGACCACTCCGGCTGCATCGCCGGGAATCATTCGGCCGGCCGGTCGCGCCGGCGGCGATTCCAAGCGAACGATCGCCCGTCTTGCTCCTGCCGCACCGACTGCTTCTGCTTCTAAGCCGATCGTCTCCCGGTTCCAGACCTCCAGCGGCTTCTGCTTGGCCTTCATGATGCCTTGAAGA
This sequence comes from uncultured Nitrospira sp., assembly GCA_964398045.1. GTDB lineage: Bacteria > Nitrospirota > Nitrospiria > Nitrospirales > Nitrospiraceae > Nitrospira_D. The sequence continues at coordinate 22,445 of CAYNLM010000016.1, forward strand.
GATGGATAGCGCGGTTCGTTCAGGCCCTTCTGGCAAGTAATCAAGACTGGGAGCGGAGCCTCTACCACTTCGATTCCATCTTCAATCTGTCTATGGGCTATAATGCTCCGACTGCCCGCGTTGACTTCCAGTTTGTTCACCACTGCGACGTGTGGGATGCCGAGCAGCTCGGCCACTTGAATACCCACTGCCCCGCCATCGTCATCCACCGCTTGCTTGCCGAACAGCAGGAGATCGAAAGGTAGCCGCCGAAGCGCTGCTGCCAGTACCAGCGCTGTAGTATAGCTGTCACCACCTTCGAACGCCGGATCATTCAATAAGATTGCCTTGTCGGCGCCCATCGCCAGACAGGTCCGCAAGGCCTCTTCCGGTTTCTGGGTGGAATGCGGACGGAGCGAGGAGACCGTGACCTCGCCGGTTCCCAGGCGCTCTTTGATTTGCAGCGCTTCCTCGACAGCGAACTCATCATACGGGTTCACAACAAAGCTGAGGCCCCTTCGTTCGATGTCAGCCCCATCCTGCTTAATGGTGAGCTTGGACTCGGTGGCTGGAACCTGCTTGACGCAGACGATGATCTTCATAGTACAAAGTGTGATGGGTGATCAGTGATGCGGGATGCGTGACGAAGCCCGTCTCTGTTCATTTGCTTCTGCTCGCCGCTTATCACTCATCACCCATCACGAGGCTTCCTCACAGCCCCTGATACCGCGGTCCTCCTTCAGCAGGGGCCCGCCATGAAATATTCTGGACGTGATCGACGCTCAGCACATCAAGAGGGTCCTTGATCACGCAGGTTTTGCAGTGCACGCAGTTGGCGAAATTGATCTGAATGCGGCGCCCGGCTCCTTCGCCGAGTAACTCATAGACCCTTGCCGGACAAAAATGCGTGCAAGGCGCATCCCCGAATCGAGCGATGCAGTCTGTCAGACACCGCGTTGGATCGAGGATCTGGATGTGCGAAGGCTGATCTTCTCGATGTTGCGTGCCAGAATGATAGACATCGGTCAGCTTGTCAACCAGCACTCCGGCGTCATACTGTGCTGGCTCACGAACCCAACGGTCTTGGATCGCTTTCTCAAGCGGCCGCAGGTGCCTGAAATCCTCACGGACACCTCCCGGTTTGGTCGGACCGAGTCCGGTCCACATCGTCAGTCCCCCGAGCAGAAGGCCCGACAGCCGACCATAGGAAAAGGCTCGTCTGAAGTTCCGCACCCGATACAGATCTTTCATGACATAGGAGGAGGCGAGTCTGGTTTCATAGGAGGACAACACTGCTGCCGATGCGTCGCATCGCACCAACGCGTCGAAGATCGTGTCGGCCGCCAGCATGCCGCTCTTCATCGCATAGTGGATGCCCTTCAGATACGGGACATTCAGAAAACCAGCCGAGTCGCCCACGAGCAACGCGCCGTCGACGTAGAGTCGAGGAATGGCAAAGTACCCGCCCTCCGGAAGGGTCTTGGCTCCATAGGCGATCACCTCGCCGCCCCTGATGAACTGCTGAAGGAAGGGATGCTTCTTGAGCCGCTGAAGTTGTGCGTGGACATCCATTTGCGGATCATCCCAATCCAGCCCACAGACCATCCCCACCGCAAAGAGGCCGTCATCGAGGCCGTAGCAGAATCCTCCACCGAAGACGCGAGAGCCCAGCGGGTAGCCGATCGTATGAATCGCGAGACCTGGCGATCCTCCCGACTTCACCCGGATCACCTCTTTGACGCCCAGCGCGTAGGATTGAGAATTGCGGCCTTCGCGTAGCTTGAACTGATGGATCAAATCCTCAGCCAACGTCCCATAGGGGCCTTCGCCGAGGACCGTGATCTTGGCGTGGATACGTGTGCCTGGCACATAGTTGGGTTTGCGACCGCCGCCTGCGATCACTCCTTTGTCACCTGTCTGCACCCCGCACACGTGTCCGCCGTCATACAGGACCCGGACTCCACAGGTGTCAGGGAACATGTGGACACCGGCAGCCTCCACCAACTCCGCCAACCAGAGGTTCAACTTCTGGAGCGAGCCGATGAAGCAGCGCTCCTGTCGGTAGAAAGGGGGGAGCAGGAAATCGGGCATGTGGATGTTTCCTTCAGTAGTGAGATACCGAAGGCTGTGTTGAGTCGCTCGGAGTGAGAAAGGAAAGCCGCGATCACGATAGTCCGGCAGCAATTCTTCCAGCGCGATCGGGTCGAACATGGCGCCGGAGATGGCATGGGCGCCGACATCGCGGCCCTTCTCGATCAGCGCGATCCGTGGTTCCAGACGTGGACCGGAGGTCTCGCCGGCGGAGACGCGATGGTTATAATGCGCGACCAACTGAGTCAGGCGCAGCGCGCCTGCGAGGTTGGCCGGCCCTCCTCCCACAAACAGGATATCGACCTTAAGGATCTGATGGTTTTCACCCATGGAGCTGCCTCTCAGGGACAGGCTCCGGCCTCGCCGGTGCCTGTCCCTTCATCTAACGGGGACAGTCGCCGATCGGAAGGGCGACAGTCCCCGGGCACTTTACGTCTTGCTCAGCCTCCGGAGGGTGGGTGAAATGTCCTCAGGAGCCAGCACCACCTCAATCAGTGACACCCCGGCCCGAACACATGCCTGCTGCAACGCGGTCCTGAACTCCTCCGGCGTGCGCACGCGCGTGCCCTCGGCTCCCAAGGCTCTGGCCACTGCCACATAGTCCCAAGGATGGATATCCCAAACTGCTCGCCTCCCACCCAATGCTTCCAGGCTCCGATACCCCCCGTTATTGAGGACGATGACGATCGCATCAACCCCGTATCGAACCAATGTCCCAAGCTCCACGCCGGTCATTTGAAACCCACCATCTCCTACTAACGCGATCGGTCTGCGATCAGGCGCAGCCAGCCCTGCGCCCAGCGCGGCCGGCACGCCGAAGCCCATGCTGGTGTAGTAGCCAGGGTTCAGAATCGTCTCGGCATGCAACGCCACCGAGCCGAACAAACAGTCGCCGGTGTCCGTCGTGAAGGTGTACCGCCTGTCATCCAGGTGGCTCAATTCCGAGAACACCGAGGCAATCAAGGACCGGCTGTCGGTGCTGGGGGGCTCCGGCACATAGTCGTTGCGAAACTCCCGCGGCTTGATCTCAGAGCTGTCCAGCAACGCCGGCAGAATCTCCGCGAGTCCGATGTGTTGGTACCGATGGCGGCTGATGATGACTTCGTCGGCCAACACTTGGATTAACGTGCCGCGTGCAATCAGGCTCGTGAAGCGCCCGGTCTCCGTGTCCGTCAGCCACACGCCCAATAGAAGCAGACAGTCTGATCCTTCAACCATGTGCCGTGCGTACGGATGGCTGGCTGCGCCCATATAGGTCCCAATGAAGTTTGGATGATGTTCGGGAAAGACCGCTTTCCCCATGAACGAGGTGGCAACCGGCAGGTTGTAGCGCTCAGCGAGACGGATCACCTGATCCCGAAGCCCTAGTCGCATGATTTCGATCCCGGCCAGCAGCACTGGGTTCCGACTCCGGTTGAGGCGAGTTGCAATTTCCTGCATCGCTTCCGCCAACGCCGCCCGGTCCCGTGGGGGAGCAACGGGTGTCCAGACTTCGGTCTCGTCGAGGTCGGCCCAGGTCATGTCGCGAGGGATTTCCACATACACGGGCCGCTTCTCCCGCCGCACCGCTGCGATCGCGCGCTGAATCTCGCGCGCCGCCGTCGTCGGATCCTCTAGGGCCGCACAGGCCGCGGTCATCTCCGCGTACACGTGTCGTTGGGTGTCGAACGTCTTGACCTTGTGATGGATCAACAGATCGGGGTCCCGGCCTGCCATGTCGGGCGCGCCGCTGATGACGAGCACAGGCGATTTCTCCGCATAGGCCTGCGCGATCGGATTGACCATGTTGAGCACGCCGGCGCCGTAGGTGCCGATCGCCAACCCGATCCCTTTGAGACGCGCATAGGCGTCGGCGGCAAAACCGGCCGAGGGTTCATGCGTGGTCAAGATCGAACGGATGGGACTGTCACCCAGTGCTTCATACAGCGGCAGCACGTGATCGCCTGGGATGCCGAACGCATGGGCTGCGCCAAGATCGAACAACTGCTTGAAGAGGTAAGGAGCCAGGCGCATGTCAGCCCTCATGACTGACGCCGGTTAAGACAGGCCGGCGCGGACTTTCCCTCATGCCACCTCTGACGCACGGGACGAGATCTCGGGGGAGAATTGGACCGTATAGCGTCCGGGGGCAATAAGGGACAATCGCAGACGACCGGCTCGACTCAGCCGGTCTACCTCTAGAAAGATCCGGTTCCAGGTGAGGGTAGGGCATTCCGTCACCAACTCATCCAAATAGCAACTTTGACGGTGCGCGATAGTCTCCATAATCAGTTCGGTTGGCGTGGCTCTTTGTGCCATGGCATCCTTCCTTGCCCGGCCTCCGAACAACACTAGTCAGCTCCTGTAGCTCCTTGTGAGCAGGTTGGATGCCATCGAGCGGGAGACTTTCATATCGCCGCATACAACTCGTCATACAGTGAATGATTACAGACGCACACCAACATGTTGCGTATGCTGTGATCACCATGACACGTTCCTGCAAAAATAGGAGGCACTGCCAGCGGACCTCTGTTGCGAAACACCTCACAACAAAACAGCTGCTGATTGTTCGCCATTGATATGGCCCTGAACTTGAGCGTTGCCTGCTGCGTGGGCCTGATCTTCCTCCCATTCCGGCATGGGCCGGCTCGTAGCAAGGTCTCATGCAAAATGAATGACACATACTGTTTGTCTTTGAAACGTTGAAATGGATTGAAGATCTGAGCTGCTTACTTGACGCCGTGCAGACGTGTCCAATTTCTTAGACGGCCTTGTGGCTCTTCTCACCACTTGGTTTCTCATTTTCATCACGATGAGAGGCTATGGCTTGGGCTGGTGCAAACCGCGTGGGCTGGATTTACAACGCAAAGTCGTTAATGCGCTGGGTCACAGCCGCATCTGGCGATCCCTGGCTTGAGGCATTTGGCGACAGTGAGTAAGCTGCTCGTGACCTGAAACACCCCAATAGCCGGCCATTTGCTTTCTTTCTGGAAATTCGAAGTATCAAAGTCCTTGTGATGCCAAGAGGTTCCGCCCGGTCAACAGGGGCAAGGGACAGGCACATACCCTGCTTCATTTCAACAGAAGAGAACAAAAGAGAGGTTATGTTTTCGACGGAAGCAAGTTGGTACAGAGAGCCTGCGACAAAGGACTTGCCCTCAACCTGAAAGGAGGCCGGGACAGGAGGTAGCCATGTCATCCTTACAAAGGCTTCAGGATTATCTCGACCGCAACCATGTTCACTATGAGGTGATGAGTCACAGGGAAGCCTATACGGCTCCAGAGATTGCTCATGCGCTGCATGTGTCCGGGAAACTGTTTGCGAAGGTGGTGATTGCCAAGGCCGACGGCCGATTCGTCATGGTGGTCCTCCCCTCAAATCGGCAAGTGGACTTTCATCGCCTGAGAGAGGTGCTGGGCGCGCGGCATCTTCGCCTTGCCACGGAGGCCGAGTTCAGAGGGTTATTCCCGGACTGTGAAATCGGTGCAATGCCTCCCTTCGGGAATCTCTACGATGTGCCGGTCTATGTGGACGAGTTGCTCGCCGAAGATGAGGAGATCGTTTTTGAGGCCGGCACTCATTTTGGAGCCGTCAAGCTGCGCTATGAGGACTTTGCGGATCTGGCGCATCCGACGTTGGCCGCGTTCCACCAAGCACCGGCGAAGGTCGGGAGCTAGCGGATCTGAAAAGGCGTACAAGGGGCGAACCCATTAGTGAGACAGCGGCATGTTACCGTTTGTCCTTTTTCTCTTCGACCACGGTCCTGCTGCGCAGCCGTTTCACCAGTTCCTCGTAAGAGTCGGAGCGGATGATTTTTTCAAACTGACTGCGGTAGTTCTTCACCAGGCTGACGCCATCGGCGATGATGTCATAGGCATACCACTTGCCGGCCTTATTGATGAGCCGGTAATCCATCGGGATTGCGGTCTTGCTCGACACGAGCTTCGTGCGAACCTCCGCATACTGGCCCTGGATCCGCTCATTCAGATATTCCACTTGCTCGCCGGAATAGCCCTCGATCTTTCCGGCGTACCGATCGGACAGAAAGGCTTTGAACAGGTCCACAAATTCAGCGCGTTGTTCATTCGTCAACGGAGTCCAGCTGGCACCCAGGGTCCGCTTCGACATCTCCGCGTAATCAAACCGCTCGGCAATGACTGCTTCCAGCATGCGCCGTCGCGGTATGAGCTTGGCGGGATCTTTCAGCTTGGGGTCCTCCAGAATGCGGAAGACTTCCGTGAGCGTCGCGCGGACGACCTCGGTGGGGGTCTCTGATGCGGGGGCTGATGCGCCGAGCGAGAGAGGATAGACCAAGCCGCCGATCAGTATGAGCAAAAAAAAGACTCGGGCTGATTTCCAGTATAACAAGCCTGCGCGCCTCGACAATCAAGCTTTGTGATGACGCTTGAGCGGATGTCCAGGTCAATCCAGGACGAAGGTCACTTTCAGGTCCACGCGGTACATCGCAACCTTGCCGTTCTCGACCACGACTTGTTGTTCCTTCACCCAGGCAGATTTGATGTTGTGAACGGTCTTGGATGCCCTGGTGATGCCATCCTGAACGGCGTCTTCGAAACTCTTCGGCGATTCGCAGCTGATCTCGATGATTTTGGCTACGGACATGGGAATCCTCCTTTCATGCGCATGAGCTGACTCCACCCATTCTAGATGGATCTACTGGGGTAATCAAAGTTTCGGTGCCGACGGGCCTTCCTTCCCTTTTTCAGCCGGTCCACTTCTCTGCAGGCTCTCGATTACTTGCTCCAGTTGTTTGATCCGTTCACGGGCCAGCGTCACCTCCATCTGAAGTTGATGCATCATGCCCTGCTCAAGCGAACCGACACTCATGCGAAGCCGGTCGGTTTCTTTGGCGACGCCTTCGTGTGCGACTCTGAATTCTTTGAAATCAACCCGCAAGTTGCCGAGCGTCGTCCGGTGAGATTCCGCTTCGGTTTGCAGCGCCTGCACCGTTGTCTGCATGCCGTCGAGCCGGCTCTTGAGACTGTCCACGGCGACGCCGAGGGACTTGAGCAACGTCACGTCCGTCCTCAGCGCGTCCACAGCCTGGCGGGATTGCGCGGCGTCGCTTCGCACCACCGCAACTTGATCGTTCACTTGCGCGCGCAGTGTATCGAGGTCTTTGGTCGTGGCACAGCCGGATATCAGAGCCGCAACCAGCCCCAGCACGCGGCACGGTATGCCGCCGAACGCGGAGGATCTGTTGTGGTGCGGAGTCATGGTGGTGCTCCTTTCTCTCGGACGTAGATTCTTGCTGTGTCTTGGACCTGTACGAAACAGTGCGGGCAAAACGTATGAGTGAAGAGAAGCGTTGCGGCCATGTAACATGAATGCGTAGGTAACTGTTGGGGCTGTTTTTCAGAAGACATTCGGTGCCTCATTCATACGTTACAGGATTCATCGTTGACGAAGTGAAAAGAGCAAGCGACATGCCGGTGGTAGAATGTCGATAGAGCCGGGGCTTGAGGCGCGGGAGCCACAAAGAAAGCGGCCTTTGCTCCGCACGCTGGAGCAAAGCGCTTCAGCTCAACGAAAGGCACTGGCGCAAAGGGCAACAGTGTGAGGTGTCATGAGCCTGCTGAGAGTGGTACCGGCTATTCGTCGTGTTCGAGAGGAGGAATTTTCGCAGGCGAATCAGAGACGACCAAGACAGTGAGGAATTCCCCGCCGTACCGGTCTGGAACTCCGAGACCTCGTACAAAGAGTGTTCCCTCTTGATGATGAGATCACACGTTCCGTATCGCAGGCGAGACCATTGCCCTGTCTCAGAGATGTCTGCAAGTGATCACGGATTTCATGAGCAATGAAATGAAGCACAGAGGGAAGGATGAGTCCCGAACGGTTCTGCGCGGGACTCACCGTGAGCGGACTGATCAGCTGCATCGCCCGCGGGCTCATATGCAATACATGAAACGACAGCGAAAGAACGATCACCCCTTCAACGGAGGCGTCAGTCGGGCGGTCCATATTTATTGATCCTTGGTCATGCCGGACCATGACGATGCTGGAAGTGGTGGCATGCTCATGCTCGCGCCACGTGGTTTCCGGCTGCATGCTCGAGCACCTGCTGGATGTGGACGTCCACCTGTCTGAGCACTGACGGGGAGACGGCGTACCCGTCGCTCTCGTAGGTGAGAATGGGCATGCCTTGCTGGATGTTGAGCGGCTTGAGAATGGCTTCTGAAATCCGGTAGGGGAGACAGTTGAACGGCCCGATGACCAGCATGCCGTCATAGCCCTCCCGCGCGGCTTCCAGCCCCTTGCCCACCGTCGGGAGCAGTTTGCCGTAAATCGCGGGCGAGACATGCTCGGCGCCCTTTTCGAAAATGGACGAGATCGCGTTGGGACCGGATACCAGCAGGCCGGTTTTGCGAAAGAGCCCGCGGTACTGTTCCTCCTTCCGCGCCAAGGTTTGGTAATTCATCCAGTGTTGAATGTACTCCTTGCCCTCCGGCTGAAACATCCTCGTGCAGGCCCTGGCCAGGGCCAGGCCTCCCGGTTTCATCCCCCACGCACCGGCCTGATCCGCCATGGGATGATAGGCGACATAGAGAAACAGCTCGCTGAGATCAACCGGCTTGAGGATGATGCCTCGTTCGGCGTAGAGGTCCCGCACGCCGTCCATGAAAAACGAACTGAAGCGGGTGAAGAAGTCCCCCGCCACGACGACGCGCGGGCAGGTGAGCGGCTCTTTCGTTCGCGGCAGCTGCGCCAGGCGTTCGACGAATGCAGGCAGCGCGGCATGGAACTCGTCGAGCGAGCGGGCCGTCTGAGCAAACCGCTGCCATGCGGTCTGCAGTTGATCCAGCGTGCCCCGGGGACCCACGACACGCAGCACATGATCGATCTCCACCAGGATGTCCGCGACGATGATCGCCGGCGACAAATGCCGCGCCAGGAACTCTTTCTCGAAGCCGAGGTAGTCGTTATCCGCCTGGGGATTGAAGAGAAAGAGATCCGCCAGCCGTTGCTCGGCGAGGAACCGTTCAAAGTACCCCATGTAGGCGTCGCTGACGCAGGGCGCGCCGCTCTGCAGCATGTAGAATCCCGCAATCTCTCCGGGCTCGCGATGCGCATGGATTTGGAGCAATTGTCCGATGCAGATCGGCAAGGGAAGACATTCCCGGCCGGAGGTATGCTGCAGTCCCAGGTCGAGCTGGGTTCGGTCCAGCGGAGTGACCTCGCCCAGGTGGAGCCCGAGCCAGCCAGCTGCCAGAGCGAAGGCCTGGGTGTGGTATTGGGAGAAGTTCGGAAAATAGACTCTCACCCGCGGGTCCGTGAGCGGGACGGACTCGCCGTTCGATCGGATGACGCGGCCGCCTCGAACGACATGGCAGGGGACGAACGGGCGCTCGCCGCCGGTTTGCACCTCCCGATAATTATGGATGATGTCCAAGAAGGCCTCCAGCCTGGTTTGGACTCCGGCATCGGCGGTGTGCGCGTCGATCTCGAGAACGAGGTAGGGTTTCGAGCCCATCTCTGAGGCGAGCATGGAGTGCGTGAACGCGTCGATCGTGCAGCTGAAATTGCTGACGCTCAGCAGGAACAAGTTCGGATGCCGCTTCGCGATGCCGACGGCATTTAAGATCTGGTTCGCAAAGTGCCACGAGGTGGGCCCCTCTCCGGCCGGCAGCAGACAGTCGGCCGGGATGACGGACACTCCCATGCTGGAGAGTTTCTTGCCCACGGATTGCGACGCCTCCGGAGTAAAGGCGTTGTAGCTGTGGCCGGCGAGCAGGATCGCCGGCTTGCCCCCCGCGATGGCCTCCTCCAGCGCCTGCGTCCCGAGATCACGGAGCGTGCGCTCCGCATCTGTCTGCGTCTGCACGGCGGCTCCCCACGCGTTCATGGCCATCTCGCGCTCGACTCCCAGTTCATGGACCGCCATGTCGACGAGGGCGGTACAGGTCTCGTAGCCGTTGATGAATTCCAGCACGGGCGAAAGCAAGCGGCGATCGGGAAAGGCCTTGGCCAGGAAATAGGGCCCGGCCTGCGTGATCGGACAGAGGTACGAATCCTTGCATTGGTTCGGATGGGGCATGCGCACGACGTGCGGGATGAAGATTACGCCGACATCTTTCTTGACCAGGTCCAAGACGGCGCCGTGCGCAATCTGCGCCGGGAAGCAAAACCCGGAATACGAATTCAGATCGCCTCGCGGGTCCACATCGGAGAGCACCACTTCCATTCCCACACGAGAAAAGAACGTGGAGTAGAGCGGAAACAGCGAGTGCGTCGTCAGCGCCCTCGGAATGCCGACGCGCGTGCCGCTTGCCACTGTATTGCCGTTTGAGCGGCCCAGGGATTCCCGCACGAACGCCTTCGCGCTTTCGTACGCGGGCCCCACGCCCCAGTGCGTGCGTTCCACTCGCTCGTGCTTCGGTGTGGCGGCGGGTGGAGTCGGGGTGACCTGAAAGAGCACCTCGGCCCGCTTCTCGACCAGGTCTTGAGCCGCTGCGGTCCTCGTTTTGCGCTTCCACACGTTCTCGTACAGGCTGCAGCGGCCGCCGAACGGAAACCGGCGTCCGGCGACTTCGAACCGGTCGATGCTGCAGTACATCTTGCAGGCGCCGCACGTGAACCGGCCGACGAGTTTCATCTCCGGTGCGCCGAGCGTGAGCAGATCGACGGTGTGGCCGAGCTCTGCGCCGGATCGTTTCAGGGCGAGGAGCCCGACCCCGAGCGCGCCGAGCAATTCGGGGCTGGGCGGGATCACGACCTGGCGGCCGACGCTGTGGGCGAAGGCGTAGCCCACGGCGCGGTTCAGCGCGACGCCGCCTTGCAGGAACACTTTCTTCCCCACGTAGCGCGGTCCCTTCACCCGATTGAGATAGTTGCCGGCGATGGCATACACCAGGCCGGCGATGATGTTGTCGCGGGGATGCCCCTGTTGCTGGGCGAGACGAATATCGGAATTGATGAAGGCCGCGCAGGTCGCCTTGAAGTGCATCGGCGACGGAGCGGCCAGTGCCTGGTCGGCAATGTCCGAGACGGTAATGCCGAGATCGCTCTGAGCGCTCTCCTCCAGAAAGGAACCAGTGCCGGTCGAACAGGCGTTGTTCATCGCGTAGTCGATCGGCACGCCGTTGCGCAGATAAATATATTTGGAGTCCTGCCCGCCGATCTCGAAAATCGTATCCACGTCCGGATCGAAATGCGTCGCGCCCGCCGCATGGGCCGAGATCTCGTTATAGACATGCTCGGTGCCGAGGTACGCGCCGGCGAGTTCCCGGGCCGAGCCGGTCGTGCCGACCAACCCGATCGGACGATTGCCGACTTGTTCGATGAGGGCCTGGAGACAATTGCGGGTGGCAGCGACGGGATTCCCCTTCGTGCGCCCGTAATGCGAGGCCACCACCCCGTGCGTCGACGGATCGAGCAGGATGGCTTTGGTGGTCGTCGATCCCGCATCCACGCCGAGGACCAGTGGTCCATCTGGTGGAGTCTGCCGGGGCGGGGCAGGGATCACTTGCACCCGTTCGCCATAGAGATGGAGCGGCGGGAGATGACCGAGGGCCGGCTGAGCGGCAATCTTCGGCGACGTCTCACGGGGCGAGTCCCGCGCGAGCAAGGCCGTGCCCCAAGCCTCGAACCAAGGGCTCTCCGGCAGCACGACGAACTCGGTGGCCGGCAGCTTGGCTCGCAACGATGCCAGCAGGGCTTCGTTGCGTGTCACGCCGCCGATCAGCAGGACCCGCTTCGGCGCATGCACGCCTTTCTCCAGCAGCGCGATCACTTTGTTGGACATGCTGTCGTGGAGCGTGTGGAGAATATCCTCGGGCGTGGCTTCGTTGCGGTTCAGCTTGTGGGTGATGTCCGACTTACAGTGCACTGAGCAACGTGACGCGAGCGGCACGACCTTGCCCTCGAACGACCGCCGGATCGCTTCCTCCATGCCCAGCCCCATTCGGCCGATCTGCTGCACGAAAAACTCGCCGCTGCCCGCCGCACATTTGTTATGCGACAAGACATTGGTGATCTTCCTGTCGATGAGGAGGTAGACGAGGAAGGATTCCCCGCCCAGCGAGGCCACCGCGTCAAATGTCCCTTCCACCTCGCGGGGCGCGCGTTGAATCGCCGCCACTTCGGGAATATGACCGAGCTGGCCGGATACGCCGAAATACTCCGCATCGGCGAACTCCGGCCGGGCGAGTATCTCATCGAGTATCTGGAGCGGGCGACCTTGATGCGCCACGACGGTGGCGCACCGGGCGTCGCCTCGTAAGGCCGCCACCTTCACAGTCAGCGCGCCGATGTTGATGCCGACGTACGACATTCGAATCTTTCCAGAAGCCGTGGCGCACATGCGCCGATAAGGGTTCGTTGGGGAGCGACCCGAACGCAGGGCGGTTCTGTCAGATCGGCGGGATCTGGCTCAGAATCTCCCGCTCCGCTTCAAGCCAATCGTCGAGCGCATTACCGTGCCGATAGCCCCGCTCGGAGTAGAGCTCATAGGCCCGCTTCGCGATCAGGATATGCAGGTCGTCGCAGGGCGATACCGACGGCTTGGGAGACTTCGGTGCGGCGGAGGAAGCCTCCGGTGGAGTTTTGGCCGGCCGACGCAGGCTCTTCCCTACGGTTTCTTGCGCGAGTGTTGGGTTGACCACGGCAGTTTTCCTTTCTGCGACTCAGACGAGCAGTGTGCTCACGTCTACATCATCCATCGCATGGCGAGGAGGTTGTCCCATTACGCTTGGTAAGAGTGAGCAATGGACGTGCCGCGACGAGTCGAAATCAGCACAGACCAAGAAACATGAGGTGAGCACGGCGGTTAGCGCCGGTTCAGTCACTGGGACAACGGGAAGGATCATGGGGGGTCCTGATGACAATAGCACCATTCCAATGTCCTCTTCTGCTGCAAGAGGCGACATGTCCGTCACCCGCCCCCTGCGAACCAGAGCGGACAAGAGTCATGGCTGCGCTCTTTGTTCGTTGAAGTATTGCCGCACTCTCTCCTGGACGTGTGTGAGACAGTCCGGACAATAGGTATGTGTGAAGACAAGATCCGTTGAAGGCATCTGATGCGTGCTTCGATAGCTCGCCAACGTGGTCCAGCAGGCGTGACCGGGAGTCGACGCAACGTCGTCTCGAATCAGTCCGCAGATGCAACAGACGGGAAGCAGCAACGGATGGTTGTGCCACGTTCGCGGAGGAACAAGACCGGAAGCGTTCTGCAGGAAGCGCTCTTCAGAAGACATGACAACCTCTCATTGGACAAACGTGCAGAGCTGTGGTTCCCCTCATGCTGCTACAATTCTCCTCTGGGCCTGAATGGTCCGAGCGCGCTGTGGAATCGATCGGTGCTGGACATCTCTGGGAGGCACGTGTGCCGTCTCTTCCTGCACCGACCGGTTCAGGAGCACTTGTCGATCCACGTAGTCCCCGCAGTTCACGCAACGCCACACGATCACGTCTTCCCCCGTCTCGCTCGGGCTGAGCAGATCCGCATACGTGGCGATCATCATTCCGCTGCAGCGGCGGCATGGGCATGTGTGCTTCTTCATGGATGTCTCCTTTGAGGTGTCATCCTGTCTGGTCACTCGACCCCCCAGTCTCCACGCTCGATGACCAGCAGCGTGAGCAACGGGCGTGCCGGGATCGGCCCACACCAGGAGAATCCAAAAAGTGAAGCAAGGATGGCAGTTAGCGTCGCGCCGACGGGGGACCAGATGGAAGATGGTGAAAGCACGTGAGGATATTCTCATCAGTGTCTCGGCGAGAGTGGCGCAAGAGGCCACAATCGATCTGAGGACATAGACCTTAAGAAGATGTGCCCGAAAAAGGCGAATCAAGGGATTTGTTTGGCCATTCACGAAAACAACCAAGGTGAATGATGTAGAGGGGAGGCCGAGCATATGCCTCCTTCAATCTAGTGCCGAATGCTCCTACTTGGCTTAAAGAATGTATCCATTCGGCTCTAGCAGGTCTCCCAGTTCATGTGACTGATGGATTTTCCTAAGATGCGCTCCATTGCATTGTCTCCACTGTTTTCTTGGAGGTGTCCCATGGCGGTCGTAGACATCTTCTCTCGCGTGCAATGTGCGCTGGAAAACCATGGTACCGATTGTGCTATGGAAGAGGGCGTGGAGTTCTGTCCCGAACTGACGTGGAATCAAGTGTTCCTCGCCATCGATTATTTGAGCAGGACCGGGCAGGTTCAAGTGACGTTGGATTCCGGCAGAACCTATCGAGTGCTGGCCCATCATGCGCCTGTGACCGGACGGGCATCGGCTGTTGCCCAATAGAAGATCGCCAGGAGGAGGCCTTCGTGGACAAGCACATCAATCCATCAGGAGAAGCGCTGGAATCAGTCCAGGGACCAGGGGAGGCGCCGATGGAAACGGCGAACATTCACGTGACGAACAAGGCCGCCGTAGCGAGCCCGTGCACTCATAGCCGGATGATCGATGACGTGCGTACAAGAGGCAAGAAGAGCAGGGGAAAGGTCCGCTGTCTTGAGTGCGGCGCCATCGTCGACGACCCCTACCAAGAGCTGAAGTGACGCGATAGTGTGAGGGGCTCCGAACCTCGTTCCATGAAGTCTGTCCGTCACCGCACGCAGATCCTCCCTCGTGCGTCCGTCGGAGAGGGCGAGGCTCCTCCCGCCTTTCATTCTGACCCGACTCTCGCTTCTCCTGTAATCGATCCTCTGTTCCAATCGCTGGATGCTCGCCGCGCTGTGATCATCTCGATGTGAAGAGGGTCCATCATGCGTTGCAGTGCGGTATTGGGCCACACGAGTTCCTTGAGCTTTGCCGCCAAATACCACACATCGACCGTGCTCGCGTGACGGTATGGTTTTGGTGACAACTGGTGAAGGTGTCAGGTTTCAAGAACTTAGACTTGTGGTTGGGTTGTTGTGTCCGAGTGGCATCCGAAATGCACAAGCAGCCTCCCTGTTCGCAGGCAGGAGGAGGGCTTATGAACCGCGTGACGGATCAGATCATGGAAGTCATCATTCGTTCGCCGGGCTGCTTGCTCGAAGAGGTCGTGCTTGAATGTCCCGGCCTCACCTGGAACCAGATATTCATCGAACTTGATCGCATGAGCCGCTCAGGGCAAGTCCGACTCACGGCGAAGGGACCAGGGCTGTATTCGATCACGAGTGCGACCGCCTGCGAGTCATCTCTGTCCATATAGATCGGCGTCGTGCGGGGAGGGACGAGTGTTCTGCAGTCAGGCTGGGCTGCATGCTGTGTGGGCAAGGGAGGAGTGAGGTGATGGCGCACACAACGAAAGAGCCGCGTAGGCGGAAGGTCCGAGAGTCTGTGCAGAGCGGGGAAGCGGCCGTTCCCCCAAAAGAGCCCGTTCACGCCCAACCAGTGTACCTTGACGACGATGTGCAGGTCCGCATCGCCCAGCGGGCCTATGAGATCTACCTGGAGCGCGGATCTCGGGCCGGTTACGCACTGAGCGATTGGCTCGAGGCCGAGCGGGAAGTTCTCGGTTCGGAATGTCACGCGTAGCCAGTAGGTCTTCGTCCGACGCGGTCTTCTGGTTCTTTCAGACGACCTCCCAGCGTTGCGACATGATCATGCAGAGCGGCTGCGATTCGCCGATAGCGATCGGCGCCCTGAGCCTGACCACCGAGATCTTCGGGATTTAAGGCCTCCCCGAACAGAATCCGGATGTGTCCTCTGCGCGGCCACCAGGCGCCGCGCGGGAGCGCCTCAAATGTCCCCTCGATCCGGACGGGAATGACCGGCACCGGATGAGCCGTCAGAATCAAGCCGATTCCCGGCAGAAACGGGTGGAGCCTGCCGTCCGGAGATCGTTCTCCCTCTGGAAACCAGACTAGATTGTTCCCGCGCGCGAGTGCCGCGGCGCCCAACGCAAGATTCGCCAAGGGCCGGCTGCTTTGATCGATGGGCAGGACGCGGGTGGCTCGGCTGAAGAGGCGCATCAGCGGGTTGCGGAACATGATACCGGTCCAGCCTCCCCAGCAGGTGCGCTCCAGCCAGCGCGGCGGGACGGCAGCAATGATGGTCGGTGGATCGAGGAGGCTGGCGTGGTTGGGCGTCAGTACGCAGGGACCTTGTGCCGGTATCCGCTCGGCTCCATGGATTTCGAGATCGAACACCGTTCGCATGAGCGGACGGTCGATCGCAAACAAAAACGCTCCTGCTCTTCGCAAGAACCATCCCCTCTCCGCGAGCCAGCCCTGTTGTTGCGGATCCAACAGGGCTTCCGGCTTCATGAGTTGGACTGCCGGATCCACCGCCGCGGTGACGGCCTGTTCTGCTTCGACGGTCTCGCGGAGGAGGTCCCTCACGGTTCCGATGCGGGCAATGGCATCTTCGTGCAGATCCACGCCGACCCGGTCGCGCAGTTGGAGAGTCATCGACATCCATGCCAGTGAGTCCAGGCCGAGTTCGAGCGACATATGCGTTTCCGGCGTGAGCCGCACGGCCGGAAACCGCCGGGTCAGCCAGTTCCATGTGCGCAACGCGACAGGATCTTCCAGCAATTGCCGGTCTTCCGGCGCCATCAGCTCGATGGGAATCGGCCGTGATTCAACGAAGGCCTTGTCGGTTCTCCGTTTGCCCGCTTCGAAGAATTCTTTCAGTTTGTGTCGCTGGATCTTGCCGAGTCTGGTGCGAGGCAAGGGATCGAGGCTGACGACGAAGTCGGTGAGACGATAATACGAAGGCAACAGGCTCAAGCGCCGGTCGATGTCGGCGCGGATGGTTTGCGTCACGTGATCGAGCTCGCCCGCTTGGACTGAGGCGCTGCGTGGGACGATGACTCCGACCACGCGGCCATCACGAGCGAGCACACCGGATTCCCGGACCGAAGGAGCGCCGTCCAGGATCTCTTCCACCCGCTCAGGCCAGATCTTTTCGCCCCCCGGCAACGTGATGCGGGAGGAGGCGCGTCCGACCAGGTGGACGCATCCATCGTGATCGATATAACCAAGATCCCCTGTCTTGAACCAGCCGTCGGCAGTGAAGGCCTCGGCTGTCTTGTGCGGCAAATGGAGATAGCCGGCAAACACATTGGGGCCTTGGGCCTGGATTTCTCCCTGGCCGGTTTCCGGATCGGGATCACCGACCCGGATGCGGACGCCGGGGAGCGGTGTGCCGGCTGTATCGATGTGTCGGCTGCCGGGAGTGATGACCGTGAGAATCGGAGATGTTTCAGTGAGTCCGAATCCGCCGGCGACCTGCCAGCCCAATCCCGCCAATCGCCACGCGAGATCCGGCGCCAGCGCAGATCCGCCATAGACCAACGTGCGGAGCTGCGGCGCCAGTTGAGCACGGACCGGTGCGAACAGTAGCCCGAGCCGGATGTTACCGTATCGAATCAGTAGAACAGAACACCTGAGGAG
>CAYNLM010000017.1:0-36970 GCA_964398045.1 uncultured Nitrospira sp.
GGCGCCGGCGGCAGAAGAGCTCTCACCGGCGGTCACCGCCGCTCGCCTGGTTTTGATGCGTGCTGTGCAGCAAGTTTTGCGGAATGGGTTGGCTGTACTCGGCATCTCAGCACCCGAAAAGATGTAATCGAGAATCGAACGGTCAGGGCGGAAATCAGATGATGCAATACCAGCTTCGGCAGCGCGATCGGCAGACGAAAGCCCGGCTTGGTCGGTTGACAACGACCCGTGCCGTCATCGACACGCCGACTTTCATGCCGGTCGGATCGTTAGGACCGGTGAAGGGACTCGAGCCGGACGATCTGCAGGCGCTCGGCTTTCGGTTGATGTTGAACAACGCCTATCATCTCTACCTTCGCCCGGGGCACAAAGTCGTGGCGGAGTTGGGCGGATTGCACGCGTTCACCGGCTGGCCCGGCGCCATTCTCACCGACAGCGGCGGCTTTCAGATTTTCAGCTTGGCCAAGCTGTGTAAGATTACCGACGAAGGCGTGACCTTCCAGTCGCACATCGATGGGTCGACCCATTTCATCTCGCCCGAGACGGCGATTGAAATCGAAGAGGCGCTGGGGGCCGACATCATCATGGCCTTCGACGAGTGCGTGGCCTTACCTGCCAGCCGTGAGGCAATCCGAGAAGGAGTCCGGCGGACAAAGCTCTGGGCCGAACGGTGTCAGGCGAGCCGCCGACGGACCGACCAGGCCCTGTTCGGGATCGTGCAGGGCGGGCTGGAGCCGGATCTTCGTGTGGCATCGGCAAGAGATCTTGTCGGATTGGGCTTCGAGGGGTACGCGATCGGTGGCTTGTCCGTCGGGGAGAGCAAGGCGGACATGTACGGCATGCTCGACGTCACGGTTCCAGAACTGCCGGAAGACAAGCCGCGCTATCTCATGGGCGTCGGACTTCCCGAGGATCTCATTGAAGGCGTGGCTCGGGGGATCGACCTGTTCGACTGTGTGGTGCCCTCGCGCCATGGCCGGACCGGGTCGTTGTTCACGGGAACGGGACGTGTGGTCATCAAACAAGCGCGGTACCGGCGCGATGAACGCCCCGTCGATTCCGACTGCGGGTGTCCTGTCTGCAAGCGGTACTCGCGTGCGTACCTGCATCACTTGTTCAACGTGAAAGAGATGCTGGGTTCCCGGCTGAACACGATCCACAATTTGTGGTATTTCGCCGACTTGATGCAGCAGGTCCGGTCGTCGATTGAACGAGGCACATTTATCACATTCCGAGAGGAGTTCTACCGGACGCGGTCGGCCGGGGATCCGGCGGACGGCGAATCGGCCGCGGCCCAGCGTGAACCGCGGGCCGGTTTGGATTGATGAAGGGGAGCGCAGATCTATGATGATGTCGGGCATGGCGTCGATCGCGTGGGCTCAGGGGACAGGCGGAGGAGGATCGGGCAGCGGCACACTGCTCTCGCTGATTCCCTTCGTGTTGATTTTCGTCATTTTCTATTTTCTGCTGATCCTGCCGCAGCAAAAGCGTCAAAAGCAGCAGAAGGCGCTGCTCGACAATCTGAAAAAAGGCGACAAGATCATTACGGCGTCCGGGATCTGGGGAACGGTGACGAACCTGGGGAAAACGACGGTGACGCTCCAGATCGCGGACAATACAAAGATCAAAATTCAAAAGGATCACGTTTTGAAATTGCGCAGTGATGAAGACGAGAAGGAATGAGTCGTCCAAGCGAGAGGGGTTGATCGAGACATGAAAAAAGTGGGTGGTCGGTTCGCGTTACTTGCGCTCGTGGTGGTGATGTCGGTGGTGTTCTTCGTGCCCTCGTATAAGCCGCTCTACCAGGCCATGCCGGATTGGGCGCGGAAAGTGCTGCCGGACAAGGGCATCACGCTCGGGCTGGATTTGCAGGGCGGCATTCATATGGTTATGGAGGTGGATGAAGACCGCGCGGTGGAAATCGCCGTCGATCGATCGGTCGTTTCGCTCCAAGATCTCTTGGTGGACAAGAAAATTCCGGCCGAGTCCGTCAAGCGGACCGGACCCCAGCGGATCACCGTTCAATTCGCGAATGAGGAACTCAAGCCGCAGATTCAAAAGCTGATCGACGACTATCCCACGTTCTTCGAAGTGGATGCGGGGGGATCGGCCAATACCCTCGTGTGGGAGCTACGTGAGACCGAGGTCAAGCGCATCAAGGACTCCGCCATCAACCAAGCCCTCGAAACCATCCGAAACCGGATCGATCAATTCGGTGTGGCGGAGCCATTGGTGCAACGGCAAGGGCTGAAGCAGATCGTCGTCCAGTTGCCGGGGGTGAAGGAACCCAAGCGCGCCAAGGATCTCATTAAGGAAACGGCGCTGCTCGAATTCAAGATGCTCGACGAAGACAATCAGATGAAGATGGATTTTCCGGCCCGCGTTCCCAAGGAAAAGGAAGCGGAAATTGTCAAGCAATTTGAGAGCAAGATTCCGGAGGGCGATCAAATTCTTTTTGAGCGGGTGGTCGACAAAGATACGGGCCGGGAATTCCGCATTCCCTTCCTGGTGAAGAAGCGGGTGATGCTCACGGGCGATGTGTTGAGCGACGCGCGTGTCTCGATCGGGCAGTTCAACGATCCCTATGTGTCCATCGAGTTCGACGGCAAAGGCGGGCGGGAATTCGAACGGATCACCAGCGAGAATGTGAAAAAGCGCATGGCGGTCGTGCTGGACAACACGATTTATTCAGCTCCTGTGATTCAGGAGCGGATCTCAGGCGGGCGGGCGCAAATCACCGGCACGTTCACGATGCAAGAGGCCAACGACCTGGCCATCGTCCTGCGGGCCGGCGCGTTGCCGGCACCGCTCAAGATCATTCAAGACCTGACGGTCGGACCGTCGTTGGGGCAGGACTCCATCGATAAGGGCGTACAGGCCACACTCATTGCCGGCGCGATGGTGGTGGCCTTCATGATCGTGTATTACAGGCTCTCTGGGACAGTGGCCGATTTCGCCTTAGTGCTCAATCTCGTCTGTTTACTCGGGGCCCTTTCGGCATTGAATGCGACTCTCACGCTGCCCGGTATCGCGGGCATTGTGCTCACCATCGGTATGGGCGTCGATTCGAACGTGCTGATTTTTGAACGCATTCGAGAGGAATTGCGGCAGGGTAAGGCGGTGCGATTGGCGGTGGACGGCGGCTACAACAAAGCGCTGTTGACGATTATCGACTCGCACGTGACGACCTTGATCACCGGTGTGGCCCTGTTCCTGTTCGGGACCGGTCCCATCAAAGGGTTTGCCGTCACCTTGTGCTTGGGGATCGCGATCAATCTCTTCACGGCGCTGGTCGGGACAAAAGTGATTTTCGATCTCTTAAATCAGCGGCAAAAGGTCGAGACGTTGAGCATCTAACAAGAAAGCGACAAGGAATCACGTGGGCAGGCTGACATCCCGACCCGTCAGCTTGTCGACGTGCGCACTTGTCAGCATGGTTCTTAGGGAGAGCGCGCATGTTAGAGATCCTCGGAAAAACCAACATTGATTTTATGGGCAAGCGCAAGATGGCCTTCATCTTTTCAGGCATCATGGTCATGCTGGGGTTGATCGCCGTCATACAAATTGCGCGCGGGACTGCCAATCTCGGCATCGACTTCGCCGGTGGCACGGCGGTGCAGCTGAAATTCGACCAAGCGATCCGTATCGACGAAGCCCGCAAGGCTCTGGAATCGAACGGGCTCAGCAATGCTGAGTTACAAGAATTCGGGCAGGACAACAAGTTGCTCATCCGGGTCAAGGCGTCGACAACGATCGAGGAAAAGACGGCCGAGCGCGTCATGGCAGTGTTTGCCAAGGAGTTCCCGAACAATCATTTCGTGGTGGATTCGACGACGGAAATCGGTCCGACCATCGGCAAGAAGCTCCAGGAAGACGCGCTCATTGCGATCGTGATTTCGTTTGCCGGCATCATCCTCTATATCGCGGCCCGGTTCGAGCTGCGGTTCGGCGTGGCGGCGGCGTTGGCGACCTTTCATGACGTGCTGGCGGTTCTCGGGGCGTTCTATATTCTGGACAAGGAAATCACCCTGCTGGTCGTGACCGCTCTGTTGACGTTGGCAGGATATTCTCTCACCGACACAGTGGTCGTATTCGATCGCATCCGTGAGAATCTCCGTCTCCGTCGCCGGGATACGGAAGAGTTCACCATCAATAATGCCGTGAATCAGGTGTTGAGTCGTACAATTGTGACCAGCTTGACCGTCGTGCTCGTGCTCATTCCCCTGACGCTGGCCGGCGGCGAAGTCCTGCACGACTTCTCGCTCGCGTTGCTTTGGGGCGTCATCTTCGGGACCTATTCCTCGGTATTTGTCGCCAGCCCGCTGCTGCTGTTGTGGCCGGGCATGCCGGGGCGGCTCTTGAAGCGCAGCTAGCAGGATGTTGAAATAACTTCTCGTCGTTCGTGAAGCGTCGTTCATCGCCCGTCCGGGAACACCCTTCCGAACGCTTCGCGAGATACGCTTCACGCGTCACGGGTTTCTGCTCGGGGCATATTCATGAGGCTCTGGAGTCGGTCTCACAGTCTCCAGCACAAGATCATCACGGCCATCGTGATGGTCGGCCTTGTTCCGCTTGGCCTGCTGCTCCTCATTACCTATCTCGAAGAACGCCGTGCGCTGCGTGAAACCACCGGCGCGAATTTCAAGGAAGTGGCCGTCGAGGCGTCCCGCCGCATTGAAATGCACGTGACGCGAGGCATCAACGAGGCCCAGCAGCTCGCGACCACGCCGTTTCTGCGCACGGCCGTCACCGAATCGAACCGGACCTATGAAGATAAGGACGAACGGACGATCGAGGATATGATCAAGGATTGGCAGCGGCGGTGGCGCGAGCGGGACCGCCGGAGCGAATTTCCGCTGTTCATTAATCGGATCGTCACCAACTATCTCATCCGTTGGCATGATATTCGGAAGTCGGACTATGTGGGCATCTTGATCACCGACGCGCGGGGCGCGCTGGTCATCAGTTCCATCCCCCAAGTCGATTATTACTATGGGAAAACGGCCTGGTGGTCGGCCGTGGTGAAGTCGAAGGAGCCGCAGGTGTACGTGAGCGATATCACCTTCGATCCCGCATTCGGCACCCATGTCCTGGTCGTGGCGGCGCCGATTATCGATGACAGCCAGCGGACAGCCATCGGGACAGTCACGATTTTGCTTAGGCGGGATACGCTGTTTCACTCCATTTCGGAAGTGGAAATCGGCTCCTCCGGTCACGCCATGCTGTTCGGGAGCGATGGCACGCCGCTGATCTGTCCGATTCTTTCCCCGGAAGAGCATGTCGTCAGGCCGGACTTCCTGAGCACGATCACCCGTGAGAAATCCGGTTGGGCGAGTGTAGCCGACGATTCGCACGGCAGCAGGAATACCTTGATCGGGTTTGCGCCGGTGCGCTTCAGCGAACCCCTGGCACCCGGCAGCATGGGCGGGAAGCAGTGGATCACCGTCGTCCGGCAGGATCCGGCGGAGACCTATGCCGCGCTGGGCCAGTTGGTAGGCAAAGTCGCGCTCTATGGCGCCGGAGTCCTGTCGGTCCTTTGGGGAACCGGCTTGCTCGTGGCGCGACGGATTGTCCGGCCGATCAAGGCGCTCCATGACGGGGTGTTGGAAATCGGCGGCGGTCGGCTCGATCAACGCCTGGCCATCAAAACAGGCGATGAGATCGAGCATCTGGCCCTGGCGTTCAATCAGATGGCCGCCAATCTGAAGCTCTCGTTCGCGCAGATCGAGCAGCGTATGAGCGAGGTCCGGGGGCTCGAAGAAAAATATCGTGACTTGATCGAGAACTCGCCGGAGATGATTTATCAGCTGGATCGTGCCGGACGGTTCGTTCATATCAATCAAACCGGGCTTGAAAAGTTGGGCTATAGCCGCGACGAAATGCTGGCGATGCGTCTGTGGGAAGTGGTCCCCGGTGATCAGGCGGCTCATGTCCTGGCTTATTTGGAACGGCTCATGTCGAAAGGGCGCAATACGATCGAGACGGTTTTTCTGGCCAAAGATGGACGTCGAATTGACGTTGAGATCCATGCGACGGCGCTCTTCGATCAGGAAAGCGGCAGCCTCGTCCATACGCGGGCCTTCGTTCGGGATGTCACGGAACGTCATCGGTTGGAGCAGCAACTGCAGCAATATACGACCAAGCTGGAGCTGGCGGTCTCCGAGCGCACGCAGCAATTGGTGGCGTCGCAAGCCCGCTATAAAGCCCTGTTCGATCTGGTGGCCGACTCGGTGTTCATGGTGGAGTCCTCGGGAAATATCGTGGCGGTCAATAAGCGGGAAGAGCAGGCGCTCGGCTACTCGGAATCGGACGTGGTGGGGCACAGCATTTTCGAAGTGATCCTGCCCGCCCATGCGGAAAACCTGCGCGGGTTGCTCAAGGACTTGGCGGGCGGCCAACGCCAAGTGCCGACGCAGGAAGTCGCAGTCAAAAACGCGTCCGGGACCGAACTGCCGGTGGAAATGGATTTGATCCGCGTGGGAGGCGATGAGCGTGCGCTGGTCATGGTGCAACTGCGGGACATCACCGATCGCAAGCGCCTCGAGCGGCAGTTACAATCCTATCGGGAAGAACTGGAACTCAAGGTCCGCGAACGGACGCGCGAGATCGAGGAAACCAAACAGTATTTGGAAAATCTGCTCGAAAACGCCAACGACGTCATTTATACGCTCGATACCGAGCAAAACTTCACCTATGTGAACGGGAAGATCGAGGCCTGGGGGTATCGCAAAGACGATTTGATCGGCCGGCCCTATCTCTCGCTGCTCTCGAAGCGCCATCGCGGCCGGCGGCTCAAGAGCACGCTCGATATCGGAGCCAAGCAGGTGTATGAGGTGGAGGTCGTCACCCGCACCGGAGAAGCCAGGACGGCGATGGTGAGCGTGTCGCCGCTGCACGGCGTTGATGGCGAGATTCTGGGCGTGCTCGGAATCGCGCGGGACATGACCGACACGAAGAAGCTGGAGCAGCAGATCAGAAATTCCGAGAAGCTGGCATCGGTCGGGAAACTGGCGGCCGGAGTGGCTCACGAGATCAATAACCCGCTGGGCGGCATCCTGAACTGTCTCTATAATCTCGGCAAGGGAACCATTTCGCCGGCGCGGCGCGAGGAATACCTGGCCTCGATGGAAGACGGGCTGCGGCGGGTCCAGAAGATCGTCCGGCAGTTGTTGGATTTCTCGCAGCAGCATCAGCCTGAATTTTCGCTCACCGACATCAATCACGTGATTGAGCGTGTGCTGGTGCTCACCAACCATTTGTTCGCTCCCAACCGAATCGTGTTGGAGACGGCCTTGGGAAAATCGCTGCCGAATCTCATGATCGATCGGCACATGATCGAGCAAGTGCTGATGAATCTGATCCTGAATGCGGTTCAGGCCATGAAGGAGGGCGGCGTCTTGTCGATTCGCACCCTGGTGGAGGAAGGTGTCTGCCTGGTCACGATCCGCGATACGGGGTCAGGGATTCCTCCGTCCGTCCTGCCGAAAATCTTCGATCCCTTTTTCACGACCAAGAATGAAGGAGAGGGTACCGGCCTCGGTCTCTCGGTCAGCCTGGGAATCGTCGAGCGGCACGGCGGGAAGATTCTCGTGGAGAGCGAAGTGGGGAAGGGGACGGTGTTCACTCTCTGCCTGCCGGTCTCCCGGGAGCGGCAGCCGGTGGAGAAAGTGTCATGACGGCGCTGAAGATTTTGATCGTCGATGACGAGCCGCTGATGCGCCTCTCCATGGCCGATGCCTTGGAAGCGGTGGGGCATGACGTCCATGCGGCCGCGACGGGGACGGAAGGCGTCGACCTCGTCAGCAAGCGGGCGTTCGATCTGGTCATCACCGACCTGCGCCTGCCCGGTGCCGACGGGTTGACCGTGCTCAAAGTGACCAAAGAGACTCATCCGCAGACCGAGGTGGTGGTGATCACCGCGCACGGGTCGGTCGAGACGGCGGTGGGCGCCATGAAATCGGGCGCGTTTGATTACATCACGAAGCCTTTTCAAATGGATGAGTTGCTGTTGATCGTGGAGCGGGCCGGCACGGTCGTGGCGCTGCGCAAAGAGAATCAGGATCTGAAGGAGGCGCTGGAAGATAAATTCAGCTTCGGGGGCATTCTCGGCGCGAACACGCGCATGCGCGCCGTGCTCGACAAGATCAAACTCGTGGCCGCCACGGATTCCACGGTGCTGATTCTCGGCGAGAGCGGAACAGGAAAAGAACTGGCCGCCAATGCCGTACATCAGAATAGCCCCAGACGGGACTACCCGCTGATCAAGGTCAGTTGCGCGGCCCTACCGGAAACCTTGCTGGAAGCGGAACTCTTCGGCCATGAAAAAGGCGCATTCACGGGCGCGCTCCGCCAGCGGCGGGGCCGGTTCGAGATGGCCAATCGGGGGACGTTGTTCCTCGATGAAATCGGAGAAATTTCTCCGATCGTCCAGGTCAAGCTTCTGCGCGTATTGCAGGAACGCAAATTCGAGCGGGTGGGGAGCAACGAGACGATCGAGGTGGATGTGCGGCTCGTCTGCGCCACGCAAAAAGATCTGCGGAAAGAAGTGCTGGCGGGCCGGTTCCGTGAAGACCTCTTCTATCGTCTGAACGTCGTGCAGATTGTGATTCCGCCGCTGCGGGAGCGGCAGGAAGATATCATGGTCATTGCCGAGCATGTCCTTCAGACCTGCTCCGGCAAGTTGCACAAGAAGCTGAAAGGATTTTCACAGCCGGCCCGTGAGCTCTTGCTGCGCTATTCGTACCCCGGCAACGTCCGTGAGTTGGAGAACATGGTGGAACGGGCCGTCGCATTGGGCCGCGAGCGCGAGGCGGTCCAACCCCAAGACCTGTGCGGGTTTCAAACCTGTCCCTACCTGGGCGGGACACCGCAAGACTCGTGCGGCTTCTGCAGCGAGGGGCTGAGCCAGGGAAGCAAGAAGAAAGACGCGCCCCTGACCTCGCTGTCAACGGCGCGGGAAGGGTTCGAGAAGGACTACATTGTCTCGGTCTTGGAGCGAGTCGAAGGCAGCCGGACCACCGCGTCCAAAATCCTCGGCCTCTCGCGCAAAGCCCTCTGGGAAAAGTGCAAACGCTACGGCATCCCTTCGGCACGGGACGAGGAAGAGGAGGAAGCCAACTGAATTTAAAGCCGACTCCACGGTTGACGTATGACTTGACTCATACTTGACTCACTTCCTGCCTTCATTGCCCAATTCTTGGCATGAGGCCGATGTTCCCGCCGTACTCCGTTCCGCTCTTCTCAACCCCTCAATCCACCAGATGATTTCTGCCGGCTAAAAGAGTATCCTGCGGCGCAATTGTTCGGTCTCCTTTTTCAAGGGCTGGGGCATGGCGAAGAAACCAAAGACTCGGAAGACAACAGAGAATAAAGCAAGACCCAAGGCCGAGGCAGTGCCATACAAGCACCCTGAGGCAAAGAGTCTCATGCGGCCGGAAGTCGGCACACAGGCGCAGTTTAGAAGGAAGAAGCCGCCGAAGACGTACCGGTATGATTCGTCGCTCTCGCCGGCCCTGAACTGGGACGGACAGAATCCCGCCCGTGAGCAAGGCGAGGCTCTCATCTCAAGGCTTGAGCGGCCCATCGCGGAGTTGCGTGTCGCATCAATACCCTCTCCCTCGATGGGAGAGGGGAAGGGTGAGGGTGCGATCGCCAAGGCACTCAGTCAGGCGGAAGAGGCTTTGCGAACGCTTAAAAGCCTCAGCAAGCCCTTTCTGAATTGGGCGGGCAAGGCAGAACGCCTCTCGTTCGATGTACCGACCCTGCCACTCTTCATCCATGAGCGACTCTCCACCAAAGCCATCATTGAAACGCTGGCCGGGCATAAAACCGACATACAAGAGGATATGTTCGCATTATTCGGCGATCCGCAGCACTCCATCACTGACCAAGTGTTGAAATCTTACGAATATCAGGACGACTGGACGAACCGGATGGTCCTGGGTGATTCGCTCGTCGTCATGAACTCGCTGCTGCATTACGAAGGCCTGGGTGGCCAGGTGCAGATGATCTATATGGACCCGCCGTATGGCGTGAAGTTCGGCAGCAACTTCCAGCCCTTCGTCCGCAAGCGTGACGTCTCCCATAATGACGACGAGGACATGACCCGTGAGCCCGAAATGGTCCAGGCCTATCGTGACACGTGGGAACTCGGCCTACATTCGTACCTTACATACCTCAGAGATCGGCTGCTCTTGGCTCGTGATCTGCTGACTCCAAGCGGCAGTATCTTCATCCAGATCAGCGATGAGAATCTGCACCATGTGCGGGAGGTGATGGACGAGGTGTTCGGGGCGGAGAATTTCATTTCAGTGGTTACAGTACGAAAAACTGCGAGCGAGGGAGCGGAGCATCTAGGAACGACGACCGACTTCTTACTGTTTTATGCAAGAGACAGAGATAGATTAAAGTTTCGAACGATCTTTACCAAGCGTAAAGCCGATGCAGAAGATCGCTATGACCAAATTTTTCTGCCAAATGGCAATACAAGAACAGCAACGATCGAAGAGCGGGAAGGTGATATTCCAGAAGGGGCGCATCTTTACCAGCTCAGCGCCATGTCCAGCTCTCGACCGGCAGGAGAAGGCGATGTGCGGGAGTTCTTTTTCGAGGGAAGACGATTTACTCCAGGATCTGGAACTTTCAAGACGAATCTGGCTGGTTTGCAGCGATTAGCTGCGGCAAACAGACTTGAGCCTACTTCTGGTGGCACGCTGAGATATCGCCGTTTCGCTGATGATTTCCCCTTCTCAATAATGAATAATTTTTGGGCAGACATCAGTGGTGCAGTGCAAAGCCGCTCTGACCCAAAAATCTACGTGGTGCAAACATCAACTTCGATTGTCGAACGCTGCCTCCTCATGACCACCGATCCCGGCGATCTGGTGCTCGATCCTACTTGCGGCAGCGGCACGACGGCTTATGTTGCAGAACAGTGGGGGCGACGATGGATCACTGCCGATACCAGCCGTGTGCCGCTTGCTCTGGCGCGCCAGCGTCTCCTGACCGCCACCTTCCCCTGGTATGAACTGAAAGACGACAACCGTGGACCGGCGGGCGGCTTCGTCTACAAGCGGAAGCAGAACAAAAAGGGTGAAGAAGTCGGCGGCATCGTGCCGCACATTACGCTCAAGTCCATCGCCAACAACGAGCCGCCTGCGGAAGAGGTGTTGGTGGATCGACCTGAAACTGAAAATGGCATCACCCGCGTGACTGGTCCCTTCTGCGTTGAGGCGACGATTCCCACGCCGGTGGATTGGGAAGGGGATGGCATCGAGGATTCCGGCGCGGTTTCAGCCGAAGCCTATGGCTCCTTCGTGGATCGCATGTTGGAAGTGCTCCGCAAGAGTCCAGTCCTCAGGCTGGAAGGGAATAAAACCGTTACGCTCAAGAACATCCGTCCACCCGCCAAGACGCTCTCACTCTCCGCCGAAGCCCTGGTGCCCCTCACCCCAGCCCTCTCCCTCAAGGGGCGAGGGTGTCCAATACCAAGTGGAGCTACTTGGCTTGGATGTGTTCGACCCGATCACGGATGGAAGTCTCGCATCGACGCGGGGACGATGTGCCGGCCTGGTTTTTGGATGCCGATTACAACAATCTTTGCTTCCATGTCTCACAAGCCTTCTTCCCCCGCACCAGTGCCTGGGACAACCTGAAGAAAGCTCTCAAAGGGGAGTACGAAGAAAGTGTGTGGGATCACTTGTCCGGTACAACGAGCGCACCGTTCGAGGCCGGCGAGCATAGGCAGATCGCCGTGAAAGTGATCGACGACCGGGGTAACGAACTGCTGGTGGTGAAGAAGCTGACCTGATGTTGACGCAAGCGCAGGCAGACAGACTTATTGCGATTGCTAAAGAAGCGGAAAGAAGCGACCCTCTGAATTGGCAATCCAACAAGATGGAGAACGAGACACTGGTTGCCATTGAGGAGAGGGGCCTGCAATTCATCCTCTCGCTAAAGAGAAATCCATTTGAGATCCGGCTTCACTGTCGAACGAGGGATAGAGATATCGGCCTTGTTCGATTGGACAATAGCCCATACCATCCTAATCCAGACGGGACGGAAATTATTGATCAGCCACACTTACATGTGTTCCGAGAAGGATTTGGCCTGGCTTGGGCTGAACCAGTGACTTGGTGTGATCTTAATGATCCCTACAGTACTTTAGAGAGCTTCCTCAATATCATTCGGACACGTTTCCCAGCAGGCGTTCAGGTGGAGATGTACTGAAATGGCAACGCCTCTTCTACAGCCAGACCTCGCAAAAACTTATCTCGGTTGGCTTCGTGACAGAATCAAGACTGTCCAGCGAGGGGATATTTCTGTTTTGAGCACGCCGTTTCTGGATCCGTTTCATGACGGGATTCAAATTTATGTCGAGCATCGAAACGGAGAATTTATTCTGCATGACAATGGCGATACCATCGAACATCTTCAATGCCTGGGGGTCAAGATCGAAGACTCTGCACGTCGCAAATCGCTGATTGAGCGGGCAACAGCTGGCTGCGCAGTTCGTCTGGTCAACGGACGGCTGGAATCAACGGCAAATGCCGCGAACCTGCCTCAGCGAGCCCATTTTCTACTGACTGCTGTGTTGAGATTGAATGATCTCTGGATGAGTCATGTTCCCCATACTTTCACAGACTTCTTCGAAATGGTTGCCGAGTTTCTTGATCAGCGCAATGTGCTTTATACCGCGAATGTCACCATACCGGGACGGACTGTCGAGCATCCGATCGATTTTGTTATTCCACTCCCACGGAAAGCCGAACGTTTAGTCAAGCTGATAGGTAGTCCTTCGCCTCAAACTGCAAAACTCGTATCGTTCACATGGATGGAGCTCAAGGAAGTACGACCAGCAGCACAACGGGTCGTTGTCCTCAATGATATTCGTTCTGCAGATCCTTTGTCGGAAGAGTCGGACGAATCATTCCGACAGGTTAGTGATCAGACTGTCTCTATCCTGCACGGCTACAGTGACGCTATTTATCGTTGGAGTCAGCGAGAAACGTCTGGCTTCTCACGACTCTGGTCATCTAATGGTCATGCCTGAACAGGACTAGCCTATGAGCGGCTACGAAGTTCCGGAACCTATCCTGAATTCCCCCTTCGACGAACCCACAGAGCATTGGCATATCGTGGAAGGCGAGACGCCCGAACGGCGTCCTGGACGCCGTTCTGCTATGTACTTTTATCGCGACCCTAAGGCCAAGCCAGGCACAGAAGCCAGTCGAGTTGTCGGTACTGCTATTGAGCTTAAACTGGTCAACCGCATTCGAGCGCAGGTCAAGAAATGGCGGCTTGAGGGCTATCCCGGCGTGACGAGAACCACCCATGAACTCTTGCAGTGGTGGCGGCGGGATGGGCGGCAACAGCGGTTGTTCTTCGCCCAACTCGATGCGGCGGAGACGATCATCTTCCTTACGGAAGCACGAGCCGATTTCCGGCAGGGCCTCGATATTCCCCAAGAAGAGGTGAGCGAAGGCAAGCGGAAAGAGGGATTCACGGGTTTCCTGCGTTATGCCTCCAAAATGGCGCGGGATCGGGGAAGACCACCGTAATGGCGATGCTGGCTGCCTGGAGCATCTTGAATAAGGTCAATGATCGAAGCGACGCCCGGTTTTCCGAAGTGGTGTTGGTCGTCTGCCCGAATGTGACGATCAAGAATCGCCTCCGCGAGCTGGACCCTGAAGCCGGTGAGGCGAGTCTGTACCGCACACGTGATCTCGTGCCGTCGCATCTCATGCCGCTGCTCACTCAAGGCCGCGTGCTCGTCATGAACTGGCATGTCTTTGAGCCTCAGAGCATTCAGACCGGCGGGGTGGGGGCACGAGTGACGAAGGCTGGCAAGGAGGTACGGACGAAAGAGACCATCACCATCGGTCCGAAAACCACCACGGCGCGAGGGACGCGCTACTTGACTTTGGAAGATTTTGAAAGACAGGTCGCGGCCGGGCTCCTGATAGTGCTCGGCGAAGAACGCGAGAAGGATGGCAGCCTCAAGAAAGTCACTGTCGAATCGACACGGTATGTGGAAAGCGATGGGGCGCTCGTGAACCGGATACTTGGGCGCGAAGTCGGAGGGAAGCAGAATATCCTGGTGATGAACGACGAAGCCCACCATGTCTATCGCATTGTGCGTGAAGAGCTCGACGAGGAAGAGGAAGAAGATCTCTTCGGCGAGGAGGAAGAGGCAGAGGAGTTCTTTAAGGAAGCGACCATCTGGGTAGAAGGACTCGATCGGGTTCACAAGTTACGCGGCATCAATTTTTGCGTGGATCTTTCAGCGACGCCCTATTTCTTGGGACGTGTCGGCCAGGCGACGAACCGGCCTTTCCCGTGGGTCGTGAGCGATTTCGGCCTCATCGATGCCATTGAGTCCGGCTTGGTCAAGATTCCGCAACTGGCTGTCCGTGATACGACAGGCAAAGAGATCCCAGGCTACTTCAACATTTGGCACTGGATCCTTCCCCAACTCACTCCCGCCGAACGGGGTGGCAAACGCGCCAGTCCCAAGCCCGAAGCCATTCTCAAATATGCGCACCATCCCATTGCGATGCTGGGAGGGTTATGGGAGAAGGAGCGAGAGGAGTGGGAAACGCAACGCGAGGACCCGCGGCCTCCCGTCTTTATCCTCGTTTGCAAAAACACGCAGATTGCCAAAGTCCTCTACGAATGGTTGGCTGAAGACAAAGCACCAACCGGCATCCCACCTGTCAAAATCGAAAGCTTCAAGAACAACGGTGTCCAGAATACGATTCGCGTCGATTCCAAGGTGGTGCGCGAGTCGGATTCCGGAGAGCCCAAGAACGATGAAGTTCGCTGGATGCGGTTTACGCTTGATACGGTCGGAAAGAATGCGTGGCCGGCTGATGCCCTCGGTCGTCCGCTATACCCTGAAGGCTTTAAGGAGTTGGCCGACAAGTTGGGACGTCCGATTCATCCACCTGGGCGCGATGTGCGCTGTATCGTCAGCGTCGGCATGCTGACCGAAGGATGGGATTGCAATACGGTGACCCATATTATCGGTCTGCGCCCATTCATGTCTCAGCTTCTGTGTGAGCAAGTTGTTGGGCGAGGTCTCCGTCGAGCCAGCTATGACATTGGGTCGGACGGCAAACTGACGGAAGAGGTAGCCAAAGTTTTCGGTGTGCCGTTTGAGGTAATTCCTTTCAAGGCCAACCCTCAAGGTCAGCCGAAGCCGAGAGTCAAACGCTACCACGTTCATGCGGTGCCAGGAAAAGGTCACTTTGAGATCAGGTACCCTCGCGTGGAGGGCTACACTCAGGCGCTTCGTAATAGAGTGACGGTGGAGTGGGCCAGTGTGCCGTCGCTCGTCCTGGAACCTGGAAGAATACCGCCCGAAGTAGAAGTGAAAGGGCTTCACGCCACGACCAAAGGGAAGCTCACCTTGAGCGGCCCCGGCCGTGTTGATGAAGTCAATTTAGAAGAGTTCCGAGCCAAACGACGAAGGCAAGAGTTGGTGTTCGATCTCGCCACGACCCTCGCGCGCAACTATGTCGCGCAGAAGCAATGTGCGATTCCAGTGCACCGACTGTTCCCTCAGCTCACCGCCATCATTGAGCTCTATGTCGACAAGAAAGTTGAGGCGAGGCCGCCGGCAGATAAGAAAGATATCTTTCTCGCTCCTTACTACGGATGGGTAGTTGAGCGGTTACTGGAGGCAATCCGTCCTGACACTTCTCAGGGGGAAGCTCCCGAAGTTCCACGATATGAGGCTACCCGCGGGCCAGGCTCAACAGCGGAAGTGGACTTTTGGACGAGTCGTGATGTGCGGGAGGTCAATAAGTCGCACATTAACTATGTAGTCGCCGATACAAAGCAGTGGGAGCAATCGGCGGCTTATTACGTTGATAAGAATTCAGCTGTGGAGGCGTTCGTGAAGAATGCCGGCCTTGGATTCGCCATTCCTTATCTCCATAACGGGCAGATGCATGATTACGTGCCGGATTTTATTGTGCGTCTGAAGGGCGATCCTCCCATCCATCTCGTCCTGGAGACGAAGGGGTTTGATCCCTTAGAGGAAGTGAAGCGTGCTGCAGCAGTGAGGTGGGTAGCGGCGGTAAACGCTGACGGTACATACGGGCGGTGGCGGTATGCCGTCGCCAAGAAAGTATCGGACATCCCTCAACTGCTTAATTGATGCGACGCCGCTACTCTTCTGCTTTAACCCCGCCTTCCCAGAGCTTGATCGTGCGGTCCCATGACGCGCTGGCGAGGCGGCGGCCGTCTGGTGAGAAGGCGATGCAGCGGACGCCGCCTGTGTGGCCTTTCACCGTTCTGAAATTGCGGCCCGTGGCCAGGTCCCAGAATTTGATCGTCTGATCGTCGCTCGCGCTGGCGAGGACTTTCCCATCCGGCGAGATGGCGAAAGAGCGGACCCAGCCGGTGTGGCCGGTGAGAGTCTTCTTTTCCACGACCTTGGGCATTTCGAAGAATTTGATCGTGTTGTCGCGGCTGCCGGTAATCAGCGTCTTTCCGTCGGGCGTGAAGGTCATGGCGCCGATCCAGTAATCCATCGGCTTTTGGCATCCGCCGTCGTCTTCGACGAAGTACCCGCGCGTCTCGGTGGAATCTTCTGCATCCCGCCGCCAGTGCCCGTCGTGCAGCACTTTTTCTTCGCCGCTCGGCAGCACTTCCCAGATCTTGATCTTTCCGATATCGGTCCCGCTGGCCAGGTGAATGCCGTCGGGTGAGAAGGCGACGCAGACGGACCAATGGTGATCGTATTGGTCTTTGCCGAGCAAGGTCATCAACTCGGTGCCGGTGGTGACTTCCCAAATCTTGATGTCTTTGTTGTGGCTGCCGCGCGCGAGCATGAGGCCGTCGGGCGACAGCGAGAGACTGCAGACGTTGTGATCGTAGCGTGTGAAGAGGAGTTTCGTCGGCTCGCCGGTCTTCGGGTTCCAGAGGCGGATCGTTCGGTCTTCGCTGCCCGTCGCCAGGGTCTGGCCGTCCGGCGTAAACACGATGGCGCGAATGTCGTTGGTATGGCCACGGAGCGATCGCAGCAGCCGGCCCGTTTCAATGTCCCATAGGCGGACCAAGCGTTCGGCGCCTCCGCTGGCGAGCGTCAGCCCGTCGGGTGAAAAGGCGACGGCCCAGATTCCGTGCGAATGGCCGCGGAATGTCTTGACCTCACGGCAATCGGTTTTCCAGTACTCCAAAAAATCGACGGGGGGAGTCGGCGCCGTGCCGGCCGGTGAACCGGGCATGGTATTCGGCATCGGCGGCGTCATCGTGTGTTCCGGCATGTCAGTCACCTTCACGTAGGACCGCACTAACTTGTGTGGCCGTTGATTGCAAATCCGCTTTTCTGCCCAGTATAATTCGCTGCATTGGCGAGATCGTAAGAGATGCTCAGCGGCCAAGTCAAGCCGACCGAGCGGCTGTTTCAACCGGCAGTCTGCGCCCATTCCGCGTGTCAGTCGCAACCTCAACTGGTCGAGGCTTTTACTATGGAAATCAGGTTTCAGCCCGCATTGCTCCAAGAAGTGATCGACTCCTTCGTCGAAAAGACGGAACGGGAAGGTGATCCCACCTATTATAAAGAGTTCCACGAATATGCCGACCCAATCTATGAGAAGTTCATTCTCGAAGATCGGGAAGGGGAATTCAAGAAGCTCTATCAATATCTGTTCGGCACGTGGGGGTTTTCGGACATTATCCGGGACTCCTTCAACGAATATCCGCTGCTCAAAGAGAAGGTCGGCATCGTCCTGGTCAAAGGCGTGCTGAAGGAAGATCAGGAGGGCGTGGACATTCTGCGCAAGTGGGGTTCGGTCGAAAAGGAGTTGGCGCGGGAGTTCGAGGAAAGGGGCATGAAGGGCGTCGGCATCAAGCTGATCCCCCGTCGATTCTACGATCCCGCCCTCACGCGCTACTGTCGGCATGAACTGATGCATATCTCCGACATGATCGATCCCCAGTTCGGCTACGACCCCGATACGAAGGTGGGCCAGAATCCCGGCGAAGAAACGTTGATTCTTCAGCGCTACCGGGTGCTCTGGAGCTTGAGCGTGGATAGTCGGTTGGTCACGGCGGGCAAAGAGCCGATGCTGAGCAAGGAAGACCGCTTCAAGGAATTTCGTTCCTGGTACCGCAAGATTCCGCCGCCCCAATTGAAGTCGGTCTTTGAAGGCCTCTGGCAAACCTCCTACTTCACGCATTCGGAGCTCATTGAGATGGCGACCGACACGTTGCGCGTGATGGATCGCGCCGTCGATGTGGAGGGCGGTGAACTGCCGGAGAGCGAAAATAAAGTGATGCTCATGCCGGGATTCCCATGTCCCCTCTGTCGGTTTCCAACCTATTCATGGGTGGAAGACATGGGCACGAAGATTGAGCCCTACGTGCTGGACTTTATCCGTGAAAATCATCCCGGCTGGGATATCGAGTTCGGTGCCTGCGATCGCTGCGTGGAAGTCTATAAGCTCCGCGCCGACGGCGTGATGTAAAGGCAGGATGGTGAAAAAGGACCGCCGGCTTCGTTCTCAGCTTGCAAGGATCCTCAACGTACGCCAATGGCTATAGATCCCTCATATGGCCGGCGCGAGTTCCTCAAGGACTCCGTATTGTCTGTCGCCAAAGCGGCGCAGGAATTTGCGAAGCATCACAATGCGGTTCCCGAAGCGCCGCCGCCGGTTCGCACGGATTGGCTGCGTCCGCCGGGCGCCGTGGATGAAGCCTTATTTCTCGAGCGCTGCACGAAATGCAGCGACTGCATCACCGCCTGTCCGCCGGGCGCGATCGTCGCGCAGGCGGCTGACGGCACACCGGTTTTGTTTGCCGATCAGTCGCCGTGCATTTTATGCGAAGATTTGCCCTGCATCGCGGCCTGCGCGGCCGCTGCGTTGGTGCCGGTCGATCGCGGTGACATCCGGATGGGGGTGGCTACGATCTCGCATCGCCTGTGCACGGCCGGGCAAGGGTGTCATGCCTGCGTGTCCAAGTGTCCGACTAACGCGCTTGAACTAAATTTTGAATCGTTGCGACTCATGATTTCTTCCGAGGCCTGTGTCGGATGTGGAATTTGTGAATCGGTGTGCAAAACCGTGAATGATCATATCGCCATTCGCGTGACGCCGGCACGGCAACTCGCGAGGATCAAGTGACGGCTAAAACGCCTGGGACTATCCGCGTGGTTGAAATGAGCCAATCCGCAAGCTTTAAAAAAGAAAATCAGCAAGTTGTTGTGCCGCGAAACCTTTACCAGTTCGCGCTTGACATCCCCTGGGCCTTTACCTATCATACGCAAGCCCGTGACCAGGAAGTCCGCGGGAAGTGTGTAAGTCTGGGCCTGGGTTGAGCGCGACATCCAGGAGATCATCGTTATGACGAGTAAACAGCCGGTGCAGAGCGCGTCTTCCTCCGCCACCGCCATCATCCCAAACCCGCCGACGATCAAAGATTCTCCCGCAGTCGAACGCGCCCTCAATCGTAGTAAGTTTTATCTTCTCATTTCTTGGAGCTTGCTATATCCGGAAGATGAGGAATTCCTCGATTATCTCCAGTGTGGAGAATTTGTGGAAGATGGCCGGGCTGCGCTCGATGCCTTGCAGGCCGCTCTCGATGGCAATGGTGGAGAGCGCGCGAAGCAAAAGCTCGCCTCCCTCAAAAAGCAATTGGAGCATGTCGAGAAGCTGATCGCATCCGAGTGCGTGAACTGGCAATTGACCGATCTGCAAGCGGAGCATCGCCGGGTGTTCAGCAATGTCATCACACTCGATTGCCCGCCGTATGAAACGCTCTTCGGGAACGATCACGTGTTCGCGCAGTCCCATGTCATGGGCGACATCGCGGGATTCTACAAGGCCTTCGGCGTCGAGCTGTCCAAGGATATCCACGAGCGGCTGGATCATCTGAGTGTCGAATTCGAGTTCATGCATTTCCTCGCCTATAAAGAATCCTATTCCCGCTGTCATGACGGCGCCGACAAGACCCAAATCGTCGTCGATGCCCAAAAGAAGTTCGTAAAGAATCATATCGGCCGGTGGGTCCCGCTCTTCTGCCGCATGCTGACGAAGAAGGCCGATTCCGGTCTCTTCAAAGTTGTGGCCGATATGACGGGGGATTGGATGGAGTTTGAAACAGCATTCTTGGGCGTGACGCCGCAGCCCTATACGGAAACCGATTATCGTCCCGCGACCTTCAACTCTCCCGAGGGCCAGACCTATGAATGCGGCGCGCAGGATCAGGGGAACGAGTTGAGCGTGTTGCTGAACGAAGTGGGCGCCCAATCATTCATGGATGTGAAGGACAAAGAGAAGGATAAAGAGGAGGGGGGACCAGTCGGAACCGCCTAGGTTCCGGACATTCATCTTGAGTTTCATGCAAGCAGTCATTTTAGGCTGATGTTATTAATCTTTTAATCGAGAGGAGGGGTTAGCCGTATGAGAGTAGTGCAGACAACCAACAAGAAATTGGTGTTTGGCATTCTTCTCTCTGCCCTCGTCGTCGGCGTCATGCTGACGTTGGGGCAGGTCCCATTGGCCGTAAGCCAGCCGGTCACGATCCCGGCCAAGGCAGTCAAGGGCCCGATTCCCATGGATGGCGCCAACCCGATTTGGGAAAGCGTTCCTGGTGTCGTGGTTCCTCTGAGCGGCCAGTTGATCACCACCCCAATGCACCCGAACATTTCCGTTAAGTCGGTGTTCGTGAAGGCCATGTCGAATGGCAAGGAAGTCGGGTTGCGTCTGGAGTGGAACGATCAGACCAAGAACGATACGACGATCGGTCCGCAGGACTTCCGCGATCAGGTCGCCATCATGTTCCCGGTGAATACTTCCGGCGCGCCCCCGTTCCAGTGTATGGGACAGTCGGGCGGCACCACCAACATCTGGCGATGGAACGCGGAATGGCAGAAGGATCTCGGCAAGGACAGCGCCGGGCTCTGGGACGTGGACGATCAATACCCGGGCATTTTCTGGGACTACTACTTTGAAGAGCCGGCCGGCGGCGTGACCTATCCTGATCGGATCGGTCGGAGCCTTGGCCCCTTCAATCCCGGCATCTGGTCCGGCAACATTATGTCCGACCCGACGCTCCGTGTGAGCTCGGTTGAAGACTTGAACGCCAACGGGTTCAGCACCCTCACGACGCAGGCCCATCAGGATGTGATCGGGAACGGTGTGTGGGAACCGTCTGGGTCCGTCAAGGGAGGCGCTTACTCAGGCCCGACCTGGCGTGTGGTCGTGAAGCGGGCGCTGGAAACCAGCGATGCGAACGACACGCAGTTCAAGAGTGGGATGTCCGTGCCCATCGCATTTGCGGTGTGGGACGGTGCCAATATCGAGCGTAACGGTATGAAGGCGCTCTCCACCTGGTTCACGCTCAAGCTGAACTAGTTTCTGGAGAGACCGCACTTTCCTGAGTAGGAAAGTGTAGCGCGAAGTGAAGAGAGGCCCCGGATCAGCGTCACGATGAGTGGCGAAGCGATCCGGGGCCTCCTCTTTTTGAAAGTGGGTAGCGGACAGGTGCTGCCGGTCGTCTTGGCCCGCACGCGGGGTTGCAATTCTGAAAGCGCGGCGTGTATAACCCACAGGGTTGTTGCTTGAAAAATCGCTGATATTTCCAGGCACATAGAGACCGTGTTCTTATGAAAGTCTCGTTGCTGTTCCCCCCAACATGGCATCCTTCCCAGCCCTATTTGAGCCTGCCCTCTTTAACGGGATTTCTCCATCAGGGAGGTGTCTCGGATGTGTCACAACGGGATCTCGGGATTGAGCTGTTGGACGATGTCCTCACGCGATCTTATGGGGCGGAAGTCCATCAACAGTTGATCGACAAACAACGGGAACTTGAACGCACGCAAACCGGCGAAACCGGCCCGGGCAGCCGCGAGCATTACGCGAAAGTCATCGAATCGCTTGACCGGTTCTCCTACCTGATCGATCGGATCGAATTGGCCAAGGAGACGCTCCGGAGCGAGGGCTTCTACGACCTCGATGCGTACCGCGGCAGCCTCTTCATGATCGATAAATGGTTGGAACTGGTCTCCTCCGTGTATTTCCCCACGCGGCTCACGGTCGTCGACAATCAGTTCAGCAACCACTCGATCTATTCCTCCAAAGACCTGATGAAGGTCATTCGTGATGAGGCGCAAAATCCTTATATCAGCCTTTTCCGTGACCGGTTCATTCCCTCGATCATCGCAGAACGTCCGGACCTCATCGGGGTTTCGATTACCGCTACATCACAAATCATTCCGGGCCTGACCCTCTGCCGTTTGATCAAGGAGGCGGCGCCGGATCTGCACGTGACGATCGGCGGCAGTATTTTTACGCGGCTGGTCGATAACATCCGCCGCTGCCCCAGCCTGTTCGACCTGACCGACGATATCGTCGTCTTCGAAGGGGAAACGGCATTGTTGGAGTTGGTCAACCAATTGGCCGGCAAAAAAGACTACAGCAAAGTACCCAACTTGATTTACCGGCAGAACGGCAAGATCACGGTCAACCAGCCGTTCTATTCAGAGAATGTGAATCAGTTGCCGGCGCCGAATTACGACGGATTCCCGCTGGGCCGCTATTTGTCGCCGGAGCCGGTGCTGCCCGTGCAGTTCTCGCGCGGGTGCTACTACAAGGATTGCGCCTTCTGCGCGCTCACGCTCGATCACCAGAACTTCAGACAGAAAGATCCCGGGCGGACGATCGAGGAATTGGAATGGCTGAAGCAGCGCTACGGGGCCCAGTACTTCTTTTTCACCGACGAGTGCTTCGCCTTGTCGCCGACGAAGCGGCTCTGCCAACAGATGATCGAGAAGCGCCTCGACGTGAAGTGGACGTGCGAAATGCGCTTTGAAAAAAATCTCACGCGCGACCTGCTTTCGTCCATGCGGGATGCCGGTTGCTTGAAGATCGTCTTCGGATTGGAGTCGTTCAACCAGCGCGTCATGGATTTCATGAAAAAGGGGATCAAGCAGGAGTGGGTGCGGCGCATTGCGGACGATTGTGTCGATCTCGGTATCGCGGTGCACTGCTACATCATCGTGGGATTCCCGACCGAAAAAGAAGAAGAAGCCTTGGACACGATGAACTTCATTGTGGAGAACAAGAAACTGCACGAGTCCTTTGGATTCTCCTGTCAGCCCTGTCTCTTCGATCTGGAAAAAGAAGCGCCGATCATGAGCGATCCGGCGGGATACGGCATCCGGCGCATCATGCGTCCTTCCGCGGAAGATCTCAGCCTGGGATTCTTCTATGAAGTTCAGGAAGGCATGACGCCCGATCAGGCGGAAAAGCTGTATCAGTATGTCTATGAACGGGTCAGCGAAGTCGTGTGCGAACTGCCCTTCAACTATTCGATGGCCGACGGGTTATTGTATATCGCCAAAGCGAAAGAACAGGCCGGCCAGGCGCCTCAGCCGATCGGTACGTAGCGGTTCGATGGCCGACGAGCCGGCCTCTCAGCATTGACCCTGTTTTTTGGCGACGGATATAATGAGCCCTTCGCAAAGGGGTATGCAGTGATCAAGGCAGCGACCATCGGCGAACGACTCACGGGAAAGATCGGGGATTTCGGTCCTCTCTTTGAATACACCATCAAGCTCGTTTTGCTGGCCTCTTTCCTTGAGCTCATCCTGTACCGTCTCGTGTCCCGCCTGGGCATGCATCTGAGCAAAATGGCCGTGACCCATCCCTGGATCACCCCGACCTTCACCGCCCTTACCGAGATCGGAACCTGGCTGCTGAACGTCGTCGCCATTCTTTTGTTTCTGGGTCTCATCGTGACCATGGTCAACCGGAGCGCCATGCAGGAGCAAAGCATCCTGACGAAAATGGGGACGGCCTGCGCGGCCCTGTTGCTGTTGCTGACGGTCGGTTTCCTGTTGGTGCCGCCGGCTATGCTCGGCTCCGTGATCTATAACGGGTTGGCGTTGATCACGCTGGCCCTCTTCATGTGGGAGTATCTCTCCACGCACCATGAACGGGCCCAGCGCATCCTCGGGCTCACCTACTTTCTTGGGATCTCGGGCTGGCTGTACTATCAGATCGTGTCGACTGCCTATAGCCTGGCCGGCACATTGGCGGCGCCCCCGCTTGTCTACGAATTTCATCGAGCCGGTGAAGCTCTGATGGTGCTGGCGAGCTTCCTCGTGTTTGTCGCCTACGGGCGAGGGCTGTCCCTGCGGACGAAAAACCGCCGTCAGCGCAGCCGGGCGATCTGGTTTTGGACGACGGCCGGCACGATCTTTACCACCTTGATCTTCACCGACTATCTTCTCGACCTGTACGATCCAGCCTTGGCCTCGGCGGTCAGGCAGGCGTCGCAGGGAATCGGGTGGATATTTCAGTTCGGGATGGGCTATACGTTCTATCTCCCGTTTGCGATTTACATGGCGGGTCTGCTGTGCTGGTCCTATACCGTCATCAAGCTCCTCACGATGGGGCGCTTGGCCGGTTATGGCATCGGCCTCATGTTCATTGCCGGGTATGCGCTCCTGTTTTCGAATCTCACCCTGATGGTGATTCTCGGGGTGCTGTTGCTCACGCTCGATCGAGTCAAACCGATGGTGGCCGACACAGCACCAGCGACCGGCAGCCCATTGATGGGATCACCCGATGGGCTCGTCACGGAGCGGGTGTAAAATGTAAGAGGAGACTGGTTACACAGTTGAACCGTAT
Source organism: uncultured Nitrospira sp. (assembly GCA_964398045.1). Taxonomy (GTDB): domain Bacteria; phylum Nitrospirota; class Nitrospiria; order Nitrospirales; family Nitrospiraceae; genus Nitrospira_D. Next base: position 24,645 of record CAYNLM010000017.1, read on the forward strand.
GGACACACAGAAGCCGACATCAGAACCAACTCAGACAGGTACGGCCGTCGATCCGGGGGACCAACCCCTGTCGCCGGACGAAGAGATTGTGGAAATTGAAAAGCTCCTCGCCACGGAGCCGGATGATTTTCAGGCCCGCTGCCGTCTCGGTGAGCTCTATTTCAGCAAGGGCCGGCTCGACGACGCGCTCGCGGAGGTGAAGAAATCCATCGAGATGGCCGAGGCTTTGAGGGCTGAAATGAATCGCTCGCTGGCCATGTATTACTCCAATCTCGGCACCATCTATGCGACGAAGAACATGACCGACGAAGCCGAGGCGGAATTCCGTCGCGCCTTGGATGTTTTCCCCCACGATGTATTGGCGCTCTTCAATCTTGGCCGCGTCTATGCGGACAAGAAGAAATACATGGAAGCGAAGGACTACTATGAGCGTCTCGTCGAAATTACGCCGGATGACCCCATTGCCTGGTACAACCTGGCCGGCGTCTATATTGAATTGGATAATCCCCAAGTCTCCGACTACAACACGATCGACATGGGCATTCAGTGTTATTTGCGGACACTTGAATTGGACCCCAAGCATCTGGAGTCCAGCTTCAAGCTGATGGAGATCGCCCTGAACCATAAAAAAACGGATTTGGCGATCAAAGTGATGGAAAGCGCCGTCGAGCATAATCCGGATGAACCGCTGGCCTACTACAATCTCATCAGCGTCTACGACAAGTGCAAGATGTTTGAACAGGCCGAGGAGGCCCGCAAGCGATTGAAAGAGCGGTTCGCCAAGAAAGCCAAAGAGAGTTCAGGGACCTGATTTACCCCTTACGAAGGAGTGCACCATGTTTGGGAGTCTTGGTTTCACGGAGCTGATCCTCATCCTGGTCATCGTGCTGATCATTTTCGGGGCAGGGAAGCTGCCGCAGCTCGGCGAGGGATTGGGCAAGGCGATCAAGGGTTTCAAGAAGTCCGTGCATGAGGCGGACCAGATCGAGGCGGAAGCGCAAGCCGCGCAGCAACAGGCGGCGCCTCAAGCCATCACCGCCGCCCCGGCGCAAGCGGCGACGGTCGAGCAACCAGCAGCCGTGCAGCCGGCGACGCGTGCCTAAGCGACCGGCATCCGAGAGAGGAACCAACGCGCGTGGATACTGAACTGCAGCTGGCCGTCGGCTACATCGAAACGTTTGCCGGAAACGGCAAAGCCCGCAGCACGGGCGACGGCAAACGTGCGGTGAAGGCGGGCATTCCTCTCCCGCACCATGTCGCGCTGGACAAGCACGAGCAGTGGCTCTACTTCGCCGAGTCGGGATCCGATCGCGTCAGGCGCATTCATCTCCAAGAAGGGACGCTGCACAATTTCGCGGGGATCGGCGAGACCTGTTACAGCGGCGACGAAGGCCCTTGCGGCGAAGCCGGCCTCTATCTTCCCTTGGACGTCGCCTTCGATTCGCACAATAATCTTTATATATGCGACTCGGGGAGCAACCGCATCCGCAAGGTCGATCGTGACACCGGCATCATCACGACGGTGGTCGGCACGGGTCAGCATGGATTCAACGGAGACGGGCCGGCGCTTGAGGTCAATCTCACATGGCCCGCCGCCATCGCGTTCGATCGGGACGATGTCCTCTATATCGCAGATACGCAGGCGCACAAGATCCGTCGTTACGACCCGAAGGCCGGCATGGTGACGACCATTGCCGGAACCTGGACGGCCGAAGATGATGCACGCGAGCAGCCGTTGGTCGCGCGCAATTTGGTCGTGTTGTCGGGCGACGCGATCGGCATCGATTTCAGCGACGACCATGGATGGCTGATGCCGGTCTGCTCCGATGGACTGGATATGTCGATGTACCTCGACGACGGCAAGCCAGCCATGGAGGCGCGCTTATACGACGTGGTCGGCATTGCGGTAAACAGCAAGGGCGAGGTGCATTTTGTGGACAAGGGCAGCAACCGCGTCAGAAAGATTGATGCCCGCACCGGAATCATCTCAACGGTCGCGGGCGTGTGCCGCTACGGCTATGACGGAGACGACAAGCCGGCCATTCGCGCCATGTTGCATGCGCCGGAAGCCGTGGTCTTCGATCAAGCGGATAATCTCTATGTCTCCGATACGATGAATCACCGCGTCCGCAAGGTGGACGCCGCGACCGGCATGATCACGACCGTGGCGGGCAATGGAGACAGCGGTTATGAAGACAAGAACATGGGCGGCTGCGGCGCCGCGCGCTTTGTCGCCAAAGAGTCGGCCGGCGCGCTCAAGCACGGCGACGGCTTGCTCGGGATCGAGGCGGTGGTGAATTCACCGGTCGGATTGGCGCTGGATTCCCAAGGGTACTTGTATATCTGCGAACGTGGAGAAAACAAAATCCGTCGAGTGAAGCTGACATAATCCTCGACCTCATCGTCCTCTCATTTGTCTCGCACGGATTTTGTGGTATTCTGGGCCACTCGGCGGTTTCCGTCGGTCCTCGGACGTACTGCATGGTGCGAATGACGAACCTCGGCCGTTCCCGTCCTCTTCTGCTCGTTTTCCTTTCGAGTCTCCTTGTCATGGCCGGTATCCTCGGCGCTTGGGGCATTCCCTTGGTCAGTTCGGAAGGCATGGTCATCCGATCCCATTGGATCGAAGGCGATTTGCCGAACGCCGCAGACGATCCGGCTTGGAACAAGGTGGCGCCGATGACGCTGCCGTTGAGCGGGCAGGTGATTACCCGCCCGGTGTGGCCGGAGCCGACGGCCAGAGCCTTGGTCGTGCGTTCGGTCCATAACGGGACCGACATCGCCTTTCTCCTTGAATGGCAAGACAACACCAAGAATGATCGGCTGACCCCGGGGACCTTCCGGGACGGGGTCGCCATCGGTCTTCCCTTGGGCGATGCGCCCGCCTTCTTCTGCATGGGTCAGCTGGATCACTACATCAACATCTGGCATTGGAAAGCGGATTGGCAAAGCGACATCGACCGCCGGGCCGCGCGCCAATCGGAAAAAAAGGAAGGCGGCGTGCGGACCTTCGAAGTGATTCCGCGCCGCGTCTCTTCGGTGGAGGATCTGATCGGCGGCGGGTTCAGCACGCTGACCACCAAGGAAAAACAGGGCCGCGTGCAGGGCAAAGCCTATTGGAAGGACGGCATGTGGCACGTGTTGATGCGCCGTCCGATGGCGAGCGAGGAGCAGGAAAACGAGGCGAAGTTGATTCCAGGCCGCGTCCAGACGATTTCGTTTGCCGTGTGGAACGGCGAGAACAAAGAACGCAACGGTCAAAAAGCCGTGGCCCCATGGTTTCAGCTGTCGATCGATCCGGTCGCAAAGATCTAGCCGTGCCGGCCGGCGAGGCTGGTGCTCGCGTCGGCGACCATTTGGAGAAGACGCCCATTCGATTGCCGTCAACCGCACAACACGACTCTCTCTGGTTGGGACGGACCTGGATGCTGTCCCTTATCGCGGTCCTGGTACTGGCCGGACACGTGCAGGCTGAGGAAAAGCCGGTCGAGATGACGGAAGAAGAGGCCGCGCGATTGGGTGAGGAATTCGGAATTGTCGTGGGGTCCGTCGACGAAGACATTCAAAAAGAGCTGAAGTTGCAGCGTCCGCAGGGTGTGGCGGTTTTTGAAGTGATCGGGAACTCGCGGGCTGATTATGCCGGCATCAAAGTCCGTTCCGTGATCAAAGAAGTGGACAAGCATGAGATCCGAAACATGATTGATTTCGGAATTGCGATCAAGAAAGCGATGAAGGAGTGCAATTTTACCGTCGGCACCTATGAACCGGCCGATCCCGGTGATCCGGTCGGGTGGGGGGTGAACTTTCATTTTGTCGGGTGCAAACGCGATTAAGGACACGTCCGCTTACGGCAGGCGAAGGACATGACAACACTGCGAACAATCGCGACGACGGTCTTGCTGCTGGCGACGGTGGGGATCACTGCGCTCTATCACGAGCGGGCCATCGCCCAGAAGGCCGATGGCCAAGCTCCGGCCGAGTGGGTCGAAGAAATCGAAAAGGTCTTCATCCGATCGGAAGACTGCAAACAGTGCCATGATCGCCACTATGAAGAATGGAAAGGTGTCCGGGAGCAGACCCCCGACCTGAAGACGTTCGGCCGGGTGGATGCGGCGCTACTGCACGGGACATCCTTAGAATCGCCGGTGTTCCGGACCGTGCTGGGTCTCTGGATGCAGACCAATCCGTCGCCGGACGAGCGGCGCCGGTGCCTTTCGTGTCACGTGCCGTCGGCGACGGTCTTCCCTCAACACGTGGACAAGATCGCCGCCCAGGTGTTGGCCGGCAAGCCGCAGGTGGAAGGCATCGGTTGCGCCTCCTGTCACCTGATTGGATCGGTGGATAAGACAGGCGGCCCGCCTCCGACGTTCAAGTTGCAACCGGGAAGCACCCTCTACGGACCCTATGCCGACCCGGAGGAAAATCTCGTACATACGGCCACGCAGTCGGACTTGTTTCGTGGCGCGAATTTTTGCGCCTCCTGCCATTTCGACAAAGTGAAGGATGTGACGCGGAAAGATTTACCGGGAGAAATTCTTCAAGGAACGATTTGTCAGGATTGCCATATGGAGCCGTCGACCGGCAGCTCGACGTCCAAGCGCGGCGCGATGACGAGGGCGATCGGACGCCATTGGTTCCGCGGCGTGGTCATTCCGGGCACGCTCCTGAAGAACCGCAATTTGCAGGCGGAATGGATGCCGCGCCTCGATATCGAGATCGCCAAAACTGGACAGACGGTGGAAGGCACCGCGTTGGTCAAGATCGGCAGTCTCCCGCACAGCTTTCCGGACGGCGATCCGGTGCTGAAACAGTTTTATTTGACCATCACGACCAAAGACGCCAAGGGCAAGGTGCTGGCCGAGGAAACGAAGCACTTTGGATTGCCCTACGACAGGATTCTTCGCGGCCCGATTCCCGATCCCTTTATCAAGGGCGGTCACACGCGGAAAGTTTCCTTCGCGCAGACGCTGCCGACGGGCAGTACGGGGGCCACCGTGGAAGCGGTGCTGAGCTATTCCCTTATTCCGACTCCTGACCCTGCGTTGAGAGACACATATTTCTCCACATTGGGAAGCGACAAAGAACGGGACGAAGCCAAGAAAATCCTGAGTGAGTATACCCAGCCGCGCATGCTGACGTACCGCGCAAAATCCCTCTAAGACCGTGATGAGTGACGAGTGATGCGTGACGAGACCGAAACAGCCGGATCAACTTGTGAGCCGAAAACGGAACACGGCGTGAGGGCAGTAAAGCCATTTGCTCCGCTCATGGTCTTCGTGACGACGCTCCTGGTGGTGTCGATGTCCATGTTTCACATCGCCGAACCATCGGCCCAGGACGCGAAGTCTCAAGCCCTGATTGAAAAAGCCTTTCCCAATTCCAATAAATGTAAACGGTGCCATGAGCGGGTGTTCGAAGAATGGGAAATCTCGCCGCTCTCCCGCTCCATCCACTCGCCGGCGTTCCGCGCCTCGCTGGATGCCTATCTGAATTCCCCGGCGGGAAAAGACAAAGCCCTGTGCTTCCGGTGTCATGCGCCGCACGTGCGTGAGTTTCCGGATCAGGCGCAATTGTTCGTCGACCAGGCGAAGGCGGGAGATCCGTCGTTGGACGGCGTGGCTTGCTCGCAATGCCATTTGATCAAACAGGTCGATCGCGCCAAGCATCCGCCCGAGCCGAAGTATGAACTCGGCAGCAAGACGTTGTATGGACCGTATAAGGATTTTGTTCAGAACCTGGCCCATCAATCGATGGAACTGGGCCTGTTTCAAAAATCCGATCTCTGCCTGAACTGTCATCAGTCCGTGCCTTCGGCGGCGAATCTCGGCAAGGCGAATGATCTGTTGGGCAATTGGGACCAAAGCCAGGCCGTGAAATCCGGCAAGGAATGCCAAAGCTGCCACATGCCGGAGCAGGTGGCCGAATCGGCCAATGGGGAGAAGAAGCGCAAGGTCGCCAACCATACCTTCCCGGGCCGCATCGGCAAGTTGCGCCAAGAAGCGGCGAAGTTGGACGTGCAGACCAAGATCGAGGGGGAGAAGACCACCGTGACGGTGAAGGTCCAAAGCCTCGTGCCGCACAACTTACCGACCACCCACCCCGCTTGGGCCAGCGTCGTGTTGGATCTCGACGTGAAAGGGAAAAACCTGAAGACGGTGTTTTCCGACAAGCGCGTGTATGGCCGCACCTATGCCGACGCCAAGGGCCAAAAAACGGTCTTTGATTTCGAAGCGACGAAAGTGTTGGAAGACACCGTCTTGAAGCCGGAAGAAACACGAGTGGAAACCTTTACATTCCCGACGCCGAAAGATACCAGGACCTTCGATGTTGAAGTGACGTTGAATTACGCCCCAATCAGCGGCCCTGCGTCCTTCCTCCAGCGCGTTGAGGCCGAATCCTCCAAGGGATCACAGGACCCGGTGTTCCAATCCATCGACATCGTCAAGCGAACCGAAAACATCCCTGTCAAGTAGGCGGCACGTTCGGCGCTCACCCGCCGCCTTAAGATTTTTTCACGCCTTCTCAAGAACTTAGTTCAGCCGTGTAGTGACTAGGGATCGCGACTGTAGCTCATGGCCAAACCAGGCGAGTACACTGGGGACATGAAGCAGCAAGGGATCTCAGTTATTGTCGTCGGAGCGGGACTGGCCGGACTGAGCGCAGCGGCGCAGTTGCGGAAGGACGGCGCCAGAGTCACGGTCATCGAAGCCCGCCGCCGAGTCGGGGGGCGAGTGTGGACGATACGAGGGGCATTCGCCCATGACCAACATGCGGAAGCGGGCGGCGACTTCATCGATGAGGGGCAGCATGAGATTAAGCGGTTGGCGGCCGAGTGTGGGTTGGAGTTGCATCCTATTCTGCGGCAAGGGTTCTCGTTCGTCCGGCAAGGAGCGTCCATGGCTAGGCGGGGGGAAGGCGCGTGGAACACATTGGCCGACGTACTCTGTCCACTCGTCCGTGCCTATCGACTGGCGGAAGAACGATGGGACAGCGCGGTCGCGAAGGGGCTGGCGCGCCGGTCCGTTGCGCGATGGCTGGACGAGGTGAAAGCCGATGGCCGGTTGCGGGCGCTCGTGCGAAGTCTGCGGGGATTTTTTCTGGCAGATCCGGAAGAGTTGTCGTTGTTGGCGCTTGTGGATCAGCTCGCCTCCGATGTCCCCGGACAGGAGCCCATGTATCGGATCCAGGGCGGGAACGACCGGCTGCCTTATGCCTTGGCTGCGAGCCTGGACGCTGACCTGCATGTCAATACCGTTGCGCGGGCCCTCCGCCACGATCGAACCTCGGTGCGTCTGACAGTAGAAACTCCGACCGGGGAATCCGCGCAGCTCAAAGCGGACTATCTCATCCTGGCGGTTCCTGCGACCACCGTGCGATCGATTTCCATTCGTCCCGCATTACCCGCAGAGCAATCGCAGGCTATTGCCGGTTTGAAGTATGGACGGGTTACCAAGGCGTTGCTCCAATTCGACCGCCCATTTTGGAGAAAGAAAGGCCGCCCTCGCGCCTTCGGCACGGACGCGCCCACCGGAGCCGTCTGGGACGCGAACGAAGAGCAGCGGGGACGCGCCGGTATTCTCACGCTGATGGCCGGAGGGCAAGCCAGCGAGGACAGCCAAAAACTGGTCGCTCATGAAGGGGTGGAGGGGTTGGTCAGGTCGCTGGACTGGCTGGGAGTCGGCAAGTCCCGGCTGTTGCACAGCCGCATCGTCACCTGGGAGGATGATCCCTGGGTGCAAGGCGGCTATGCCTATTTCGATCCCGGATACGACCCCAGCTTGCGCCAGTGGCTGGCTCGTCCGCACGGGCGCATTCTTTTCGCCGGCGAGCACACGAGCATCAAGTGGCAGGGTTACATGAACGGCGCGGTGGAAAGCGGACTTCGGGCTGCGGCGGAAGTCTGTGCCATGGCTTCAGGGCAACGTGCGTGAATCGACGAAGGACGCGTCACGAGCTGCGGTTTACTCGAAGACGATGCGGGAGCCCGGCGATTTCATCTTGAAGATCTGCAGGGCGTTATAAATACCTTTGGCCGGGTGATTGAGGATGAGCCGTGAATTGGTGATATGGGTGTCGAGGAGTTCGTATTGCCCGCCGCTGTAATACAGATCGCAATCGTCGATCTGGCAATTCTTGTAGACGTGATTGTCCAGCGCCAGCTTCGCCTTGCTGAACGTCTGCCCATCCACGACGATGTAGTTCGGTTCCAATCCCATCGTTTCTCCGCTGCCGACTATAACAAAGACTAGAGACTCGGGTAAATCTGAAACATCGTCTTGGAGAGCCGGAATGGTCGTATCTTGTGACAAGGCATCTGTCTGTTTTCAGCTTGATCCGTACTTGTCACCTGTATAGAATGGCCCAGCTTTTCAGGTAGTTAGCTGCGTGATGACTACACCACCTTGCGGTTTCCCCTTCTGATTTTTGTACTTTGATGGGTTGAAGCCACGGGGAACCGTGTGACAGAAGGCACTCGTTTAATCACTAGGAGGGTACCCCGTGAGCGACTCAGCGATTGTTACGTTTGCGTTGATTGCGGCCGTCGCCGGCATCGCCTATGGCCTCTATCTGGCCATGTGGGTCTTCAAGCTGAACGCCGGCAACGCGAAGATGCAGGAAATTGCCAAGGCCATCCAGGAAGGTGCGGGCGCCTACTTGAACCGTCAGTACCGGACGGTCGGCATGGTGGCGGCGGTGCTGTTTGTGGTGCTGTGGGGAGCTGGTGCGGCCTCGGATAAATTCGGCATGTTGACGGCGGTGGGATTTTTGGTCGGTGCCGGCGCGTCGGCCATTGCCGGCTATGTGGGCATGATCATCGCCGTGCGTGCGAACGTGCGAACCGCCCAAGCGGCACACCAAGGCATGAATGCCGCGCTGACCGTGGCATTTCGTGGCGGGGCGGTCACCGGTCTGCTGCTCATCGGATTGGGATTGCTGGCCATCACCGGGTTCTATACCATCGCGCAATCGATCGCCGGTCAGGAAAAAGCGATCCATGCGCTGCTCAGCCTGGGATTCGGCGGCAGTTTGATCTCCGTGTTTGCTCGCGTGGGAGGCGGCATCTATACCAAAGCGGCGGATGTGGGGGCCGATCTGGTCGGTAAAGTAGAAGCGGGTATTCCCGAAGACGATCCGCGCAACCCGGCAGTGATCGCGGACAACGTGGGCGATAACGTAGGCGATTGCGCCGGGATGGCGGCGGACCTGTTCGAAACGTACGCTGTCACGACGGTGGCGGCAATGGTGCTGGCCTTTACCATGTTCAAGGGCGCCACAGCCCCGATTCTCTATCCGCTGGCATTAGGCGGCGTGACGATTTTTGCAACGATCATCGGCATACTGTTTGTGAAAGTGAGCCCGGGCGGCGGCATCATGCCGGCCCTCTACAAGGGCCTCTTTGTGGCCGGCGGCATCGCGGCAGTGGCCTTTTTCCCGATGACGAACATGATCATGGAAGGCGTAGGCGGCGTGAGCGGTCTCAGCTATTACTTCGCGGCGTTGATCGGATTGGCCGTGACGCTGGCGCTGGTGTTCATTACCGACTACTACACCTCGAAGAGTTATGCGCCGGTGAAAGACATTGCCAAAGCCAGCGAAACCGGCCATGCGACCAATATCATCGCAGGTCTGGCTGTCGGTATGCAGGCGACAGCGGCGCCGGTGGTGGTGATCGCCGCGGCCATTCTGGGGAGCTTCTGGATTTGCGGAGGGGGTGCGTCGGGAGGACTCTACGGTGTGGCAGTCGCGGCAGTCTCGATGTTGTCGATGGCGGGGATTGTCGTGGCGATCGACGCCTTCGGTCCGATCACCGACAACGCCGGCGGGATCGCTGAAATGTCGCATCTCGGGAAGGAAGTGCGGGACATTACCGATCCGCTCGATGCGGTCGGCAATACGACGAAGGCGGTGACGAAGGGCTATGCCATCGGCTCGGCCGGATTGGCCGCCATCGTCTTGTTCGCTGAATTCGCCCGCGAGGTGGCTAAAGGTACTCAAGCCAGCACCTTCGACCTCTCCAATCCGTTGGTCCTGGTCGGGCTCTTTCTCGGCGGGATGTTGCCGTTCATCTTCGGCGCGCTCTGTATGAAAGCCGTGGGGCAGGCGGCCGGTCTTGTGGTTGAAGAAGTGCGGCGTCAGTTCAGGACGATCAAAGGCATCATGGAAGGAACGGGGAAGCCGGAGTACGGTACGTGCGTGGACATCGTCACGCAGGCGGCGATTCAAAAGATGATGATCCCCGGGCTGATTCCCGTCGTGGCGCCTATCCTGGTCGGTGTGATCCTGGGACCGCAGGCGCTTGGCGGTGTGCTGGTCGGCAGCATCGTGACCGGATTATTCGTGGCGATTTCGATGACCAGCGGAGGCGGCGCCTGGGACAACGCCAAGAAATACATTGAAGAGCAAGGCAAGAAGGGAACGGACACACACAAGGCTGCGGTCACCGGCGACACGGTCGGCGATCCCTACAAGGACACGGCCGGTCCGGCGATCAATCCGATGATCAAGGTCATCAACATCGTGGCGTTGCTGATCGTGTCGTTGATCGTGAAATAGCGCGGCACGCGTCTCTCGCCGTTCGTCGCTCGTATCTCATTCAGCCCGGATCTGATTAGCTGTGTTGCGAGATGCACTTCACGAGTGACGAGAAACGATTTGCCCGTTGGCTTGACGGGTTTGCGAGCGCTGGAGTAAGGTGAATTCAAGGATCACGCGGAGCTGATCCACGAGAGTTTCCCCAGGACCATGGGAGGTGCTCGAATGGAAAAACAGGAACGCAAGCAGGAGCCGAAGCGCGAACCCCAGACAAAAGAAGAGGTCAAGGCGAACCCTAAAGTCGTCGAGGCCGGAAAAAAGATCAAAGAAGACATCGATAAGCTCGTTGATGAAATCGATGATGTACTTGAGAAGAACGCCGAAGAATTCGTGAAGAACTACGTTCAAAAGGGAGGGGAATAGCGAACGAGCCGTTCGCTTCCCCGTTCTCTTTTTTGTTTTCATCGCACTCTACCGCAGCGGTTTTCCTCCCCGATTCCCTCTTCCTCGCCCGGCCGACCTCCGTTTGACAAAGGGGAGGGGAGCCTTTACCATTCTTCTTCATTTCTGTGTAATCCCGATGACTTAGGTTTCGACACGGCGCAGGCCCTTGAGGAGGCAGGGATGAAGTCTAAGCTCTGGGTCTTTCGCGATATCGATCCCCTGCAGCGTGGAGCCCTGGCGCAGGCTCTGTCGATTTCCTCTGCGACGGCTTCTCTGTTGCTTGGCCGCGGCGTCACCACGATCGGCGAGGCCGCCGCCTGGATGTCCTCCAGGCAAGCGCATGATCCGTTTTTAATTCCCGACATGGACCGGGCCGTGGATCGCCTGCACCAGGCCGTCATGCGGCGTGAGCGGGTGTGCTTCTACGGCGATTACGATGTGGACGGCATGTCGGCGACCAGTATCTACCTGTCGTTTTTTCTGGGCCTCGGCGCCGACGTGCGCGCCTATGTGCCCCATCGCATTCGCGAGGGCTACGGCCTGAACGAGGGCGCGATCCGAACCTTGGCCGCAGACGGCATCACCTTGTTGGTGACGTCGGATTGCGGGACGACATCGCACCGTGAAATTACATTAGCGAACCAGCTCGGGATGGATGTGGTGGTGACCGACCACCATCAAAGTGATGAGCACATGCCGCCGGCGTTGGCCGTGATGAATCCGCATCGCCGCGATGCCCAGTATCCGTTTCGCGGATTGTGTTCCGGAGGTCTCGCCTACAAAGTGGCGCAGGCCTATCAGACGAAGTATGGAGCCGGTGCGGTTCCCTTGGAATCTTTGCTGGATCTTGTGGCGCTCGCGACGGTTGCCGACGTGGTGCCATTGCAGGATGAGAATCGGGCTTTCGTGCGCGAGGGGCTCGCCCTGATCTCGCGAGGGGCGCGGTGCGGCCTCAGGGCGTTGAAACAGGTCGCCGGCGTCACTCGTGAATGCTCGACCGACACCATCGCGTTCAAGCTGGGGCCGCGGCTCAATGCGGCGGGACGAATGGATGAAGCCATGATAGGCGTGCAATTGCTCACCACTGAGTCTGAATCGGAAGCCAAGCGGTTGGCCGAGCATCTCGAGCAATTGAATAGAGCCCGCCAGCAACTCGAAGCGGAGATGATGCAAGAGGCGCTGGCGCACGTGGAGTCGCGGGATGTGCCGAGCGGCATCGTGCTGGCCTCGCGCGGATGGCACCTGGGCGTCGTGGGCATCGTGGCCGCGCGCGTGATGGAACGGTTTCATCGTCCCACGATCGTGATCGCCATCAATGAACAGGGCATCGGCAAGGGATCGGCCAGAAC
>CAYNLM010000018.1:0-36452 GCA_964398045.1 uncultured Nitrospira sp.
TGGATTGTTTTAAGGTATGTTAGATCTCACTCAGGAAATTGTTTCAGGTACCCGGTGCGCCCTTGCCCTGAGTAGGAACCAGGTCCTCCGGTCAATTCTCTTGCGCGTCGGCAACGGTGCACACATTAAAGGATCTCAGGACGAAGCGAAAGGGGCAGCCGGTCTTCGTTCTGGGCCATGTGCTCGAACGAAAAGGCCAGGAGGCGACGTTTGAAGTCTTCAACGATCGGATCGCCCTGGTCAAGTTCGCCGACGGGGGTATTGTCGGCTACGATCCGATCGAATTGCTGCTTCCCACGGACATCGATGAAAAAGGCGTCGCCTACTTCGAGATCCGTCCTTGCCAAAGCTGTGACATCCTGTTTTCGCTGACGCGGGAAGAAAGCGAAATGGACCAAGAACCGACCCGATGCCCCGATTGTCGTTAATCGACGAGTGGAGCCACTTCCAGTGCCTTCTTCAACAAACAGTCTCCGGCAAATCCTTGCAGCACCATCGGCAGCATCGCTCCGTCGATAATCCGCACGGAGGCGATCCGAAATCCGTCCTGCACCTTCTGTCCCTCCAGCTTCATCGCATGACAGATCTCGAGCTTTTTCCAAATCAGGTTCGAAAGGATCTGGTCGGAGGCCAGCAGCTTGAGATCCGTCACAACCCCGTCGATGGCCACCTTGGCCGGCACGCGGCTCTTATCTTTGGGCGGTTCGCTGACGACGGCGAACGCCACAACGTCCTCGTCGGCCATCACCGGCAAAACCGTGGGCCACAGGGCCAGCAACAAGACAGCGGCGGCGCCAGCTCTCTTCATCATTCACCTGTGATCGAAGCTGTCCGACGGAGACACGGCCGCTCGGCCGTAACCAGCAGGCGGACGAGGCGGCGGATTGCCGTGGCTCAAGGTACTTGTTCCGACGGGTTTCGAGGAAGACCCGTGCGTGCCGGTCGCCACGGCGGAATCGATCGTGGACCGGTCCCTCGTCCGCCAAAATACAATCACCGCGGGCACCAGCACCAACAGACTCAACACGAGCATGACTCTGAGCACCAAGACTCCTTTCGCAGATCACCGTCGCCGAGCCAGTATGCCAAGCACCCTGGCTCATTTCAAGGACGCGCCATTTCCATATGTTCATGATAGGGTAAAAGGATCCGACGACGTTCATCCATCGGAAGCGAGGTCGCCATGCCGCATGACTTCATGCCCGGACTTGCGGGAGTTCCCGCCGCCACATCCTCCATCAGTGACGTAGACGGTCAGCGCGGGATTCTGGAGTATCGGGGAATCCGGATCGAGGAACTATGCGCGCAGTCGTCGTACCTCGAAACCGCCTACCTTCTCTTGTTCGGACATCTTCCGACTCACGCACAGTTGCAGCAATGGACGAGCGATGTCACACATCATCGCCGGATCAAATTTCGCATCATCGACCTGTTGAAATGTTTGCCGGAGCAGGGCCATCCGATGGATGCGTTGCAAGCGGCCGTGGCGGCGCTGGGCATGTTTTATCCAGGCCGCAATGTAAAGGACATCGACAACAACTACTGGTCCGCGGTCCGGCTTGTCGCCAAATTGCCGACCATCGTGGCAGCGTGGGGCCGCCTTCGTCACGGGGATGATCCCATTCCACCGCGCGATGATCTGGGGTTCAGCGAGAATTTTTTCTACATGCTGAACGAAACCGTTCCCCTTCCTCTTTGGTCGGATACCTTCGACGACTGTCTCATTCTCCATGCCGAACACACGATGAACGCCTCCACGTTTACGGGATTAGTGACCGCGTCCACCTTGGCCGATCCGTACACCGTTGTCGCCTCGTCCATCGGGGCGCTGAAAGGTCCTTTGCACGGAGGAGCGAACGAGGAAGTCGTGGTGATGCTGAAGAACATCGGAACACCGGAGAAGGCTCGGTCCCACGTCGAGAAGGCCCTTCAGGACAAACAGAAGCTGATGGGTTTCGGCCACCGCGTTTATAAAGTGAAAGATCCCCGGGCCACGGTGCTCCAAGACCTCTGCCAGCGCCTGTTCAAGGAATGCGGGAACTCACCTCTGTACGAAGTCGCGCTGGAAGTGGAGCGCGCGGCGGGCGAGCTGCTCAAAGGGAAGGCGATCTATCCCAACGTCGATTTTTATTCCGGCATCATCTACGACAAGATGGGCATCGACATCGACCTGTTTACGCCGCTCTTCGCGATGGCCCGTGTCTCCGGCTGGCTCGCCCACTGGCTGGAGCAACTGCGCGAAAACAAGCTGTTCCGGCCCGATCAAATATACGCCGGCGAACATAACCGCCCCTATGTGCCCATTGCGCAACGGTAAACGGATCTCTTCGCCGCCTCTTGACTCTGCCACGCGTCGATTTATCTACCCCTCGACAGGCGAATCGGCGCAACGCCAGGACTGATTTCGGCAACCAGATCAACAACGTTGATGGAGGGAAGGGAGGTCTACCATGACACTCGTACGGTGGGATCCGTTTCGTGAGCTGGAGGAAATGTCCGATCGGTTGAATCGAGTCTTCACTCGGCCGGCTGTGCGCACCGATGGCAAAGAACACCTGACGGTTGCCGATTGGATGCCGACCGTCGACATCAGTGAGACGGATGGAGAGTATTTGATCAAGGCCGAGTTGCCTGAAGTAAAGAAGGACGACGTGAAAGTGACCGTGGAAAACGGCGTCTTGACCATCCAGGGTGAACGCCGGCAGGAAAAAGAAGAGAAGGGAAGGAAGTACCACCGGGTCGAACGGTCCTATGGCAGCTTCGTGCGAAGTTTCACGCTTCCGGAGTCGGTTGATGAAGGCGCGGTCAAGGCCGAATATAAAGACGGCGTCCTCAACCTGCACCTTCCGAAGAGTGAGAAAGTGAAACCGAAGGCGATCGAAGTGAAAGTCGCGTAGGCGGGCGCATCGTGAGTCCGTGTCGAAAGGCCCGCTGAAGCGGGCCTTTCTATTTTCTCTCTGGCCCTTCCTGCATGACCAATTCCCAGAACCCCTGATCCAAGTGATAGCGCAGCACGTATCGATGCTGGTCGCTGGCCCGCACGCGAAAGCAACTGTGGGTGTCCGTGTACCGGCGTTCGACAATGTCGACCACAGATAATCGGACTCCTTCCAACAGGAAGGCCCGCGGCGTGTCTTCTCCTTTATACCCCGCATACGTCTCGACGACGATGAACGGCGCCTTCATCATGCACACCCTTGTGGAATCACGCGGCCAAAGTTTATCATGGCGCCCGCATCTCATGAGAACCCTTTATTTATGGAGCGGCGCGCATGAAGAACGTTTCCAAGGTCACGGCATCATCTGCCACGAAATCGTCCACCGGAACGACACGCATCGAACGCGATACGATGGGCGAGTTGGCCGTCCCGGCGGCGGCTTATTATGGAGTCCAAACCGCCCGGGCGATCGAGAACTTCCCAATCAGCCCCTTGCGCATGCCGCGCTCCGTCATCCGCGCAATGGGACTCATCAAGCGCGCCGCGGCTTCGGTGAATCAATCGCTCGGACTCCTCGACAAAAAGCCGGCCGACGCGATCAGGCACGCGGCCACAGAGGTGATCGAAGGAAAGCTCGACGAGGAATTTCCGGTCGATATTTTCCAAACCGGGTCCGGCACGTCCACCAACATGAACACCAATGAAGTGATTTCCAACCGCGCGACGGAACTCCTCGGCGGCGCGCGGGGCAGTAAGCTCGTACATCCGAACGATCACGTCAATCTCGGGCAATCCAGCAACGATGTCATTCCGACCGCCATCCATATCGCCGCGTCGGAAACCATCCGGCATCAGTTGATCCCGGCGTTGACGCGGCTCCAGAAGGCGCTCGATCGGAAAGCGCGCGAGTTCGACAAGATCGTCAAGATCGGCCGAACCCATCTGCAGGACGCGACACCGGTTCGGCTGGGTCAGGAATTCGGCGGGTATGCGCGGCAGATCGAATTGGGCATTGCCCGGATGAAACGCGCGCAGGAAGTCTTGAGCGAAGTGGCGCTTGGGGGCACCGCCGTCGGCACCGGCCTCAACTGCCATCCGAAATTTTCGGCCAAGGTCATGGCGATCATTTCCAAGGAGACCGGCTGCTCATTCAAAGAGGCGAAGAATCACTTCGAAGCGCAATCGGCCCAGGATTCGCTGGTCGAGGCCAGCGGGGAATTGCGGACTCTGGCCGTCAGCCTCATGAAGATCGCCAATGATATCCGGTGGCTCGGCTCCGGTCCCCGCTGCGGCCTCGGCGAGATCAATCTCCCGGAAACGCAGCCGGGCTCGTCCATCATGCCCGGCAAGGTGAATCCGGTCATCGCGGAATCCGTCACCATGGTCTGCGCGCAAGTCATCGGCAACGATGTGACGGTGGCGGTCGGCGGGCAAGCGGCGAACTTCGAACTGATCGTCATGCTGCCGGTGATGGCCTACAATGTGCTGCAGTCGATCGAACTGTTGGCGACCGCCTCGAACAACTTCGCCGCCAAGTGCATTGAAGGCATCAAGGCGAATGAAGAACGCTGCAAGAGCTTGATTGAGGAGAGTCTGGCGATGTGCACGGCGCTCGCGCCGGAAATCGGTTACGAAGCCGCCGCGAAACTCGCCAAAGACGCCTACAAGTCAGGCAAGACTGTCCGAGCGGTGGCCCGGGAGCAGAAAGTGCTTCCCGAAAAACGCCTTGCCGAACTTCTAGATCCTTGGCGCATGACCGAACCAGGCGGCCCGGTCGGGAGCGCCGGAGGATAACCCGTCGCTGCGCGGGTCACTCAATCTGCGTTGCGAGTAGAAGTAGATGTGTGTCGTTGGTTGGGGGACAGTGATTGAAAATACATGCGCGGCACCTCAGTCACAGCTTCTATAATCGATTGCCATCCAAGTTTGCTCCGTCCCAGAATCCGATCCGTAAAGCGGATGGGCATCTCCGAGATGACGGCGCCTACCTGCCGGGCCCGCCAGGCCATCTCAACCTGGAAGACATAGCCCTTGGCGTTGACGCGTCCCAGATCCATCCCAGCTAACACTTCTCGTCGGTAGCAGCGAAACCCGCCGGTCCAGTCACGAATGTCTGCTCCCAAGAACACACTGACGTAGCCGTTGCCGAGGCGTGATACCAACCGCCGGCGCATGTTCCAGTTCTGCGTGCCGCCACCAGGTATGTAGCGACTCCCGATGACCACATCCGCGGTTCGGCTTCGGTGGACCAGCCGGGGAAGGTCCCAAGGGGCATGACTAAAGTCGCAGTCCATCTCGATAATCAACTGATACCCTCGAGCGAGTGCCCATCGAAATCCTGCCAGATAGGCCGGTCCCAGCCCTTCCTTCTTCGGCCGATGCAGCACATGCACCGCTCCGTCCCGTCGGCTCATCTGATCCGCCAGTTGCCCTGTGCCGTCCGGCGAATTATCGTCCACGATAAGAATGTCCGCCACGACATATCTGCCGATGGCGTCGATCATGGCCTCAAGGTTTTGCCGTTCGTTGTACGTGGGAAGCACGATCAGAATCGAGCGCTCAAAACGGAACGGCGTGCCCGGCACCAGCTGTTTATCGGGAGCCACTTGAGCGTAACCCGCATAGGACTCATCCGAAGACGGACCTTGGTTAATCGCGACGCGGGCGCTGTCGGCGCCACAGGCGATAAGGGCCTCGGCCAGTTCAAAGGTCGGCACGAGAAACGCTTCGCCCGGCTGTAAGACGAGCAATTGGGGCAAGTCGGAAAGATGCCCGATGGCATGGTAGCGCACTTGCGCGTGAATCGCTCCGCTGACGTTCGAGTCTGTGAGGAGGCTATTTGGCATTGGCAAGAGGCGACGCGGAGAAATAGGAAATACCGCCGGCCTTCTTCGGCTGAGTCAGCAGGATGGTGAAGAGCAGGAACATCCCGATCGTAAACGGTTTAAAGCTGAGAAACACCGTGTAGTTGTGTTTTCCCAGCAGCTCGTAATTCAATACGACCGCGATCGTCGCATACAGACCCAGCGCGATCTTCGCCATCGGATTCAAGCCGTCGCGGCTGCAGGCTTGGGCCACGACCCAGTACAGAGCCGGCACCAGCCATGGGAGATGCTGGATCCAGGTGAGGGGAGACAGGAACAACATCAAAATAAGAACTGCGCTGCACTCTCGCGGCCATTCCTGATCGCCCGGTCCTCCATAGGGTCGACGGGTATGCCGACCAAAGAAAGCCAAGAGCCCCCCGATCGCTGCGACAATCAGCACACGCGCATGGGCCGTCGGCATATCGAAGACCGGCACATAACCAGGGTCATTCTTTCGCAGCGGATGATCAGGAGACAGCGTCACGAGATACCGCATGAGCGCCGGGTTGATTCCAGAATTACGGACATTGTCTTCGTTGAGTTGCGTATACCGGGTTTGAATCCCCAGCACGGATCCAGCGGCCACGCGGGTCCAGGTGACTTGATGACTCCACCAACTCGTCGGCCCCATCCAGATGATCGGCAAGAGAATCCAACAGAGTGCCGCAACCGTCGTGTACCAGGCCAACCGCCACTGCCTCTTCCAGAGGAAAAACGGCAGAAACAATCCGGGCGTCACCTTCAGCGCAATCGCCAACCCCAACCACATCGCGCCGAGCTTCTCTCGTCCCGTCCACGCGGAGTATATGCCACCGACCATCATGCCCATCAGAATGGCATGAGGGCCAGCGTCATCTAAATCGTAAAGGATGAACTGACCGGCGAGTACGACCGCAATGACGCTCAGAATGAGATTTGCCTGCGCGAGTTCCTGAAATCGATTTTTCATCATCCGATGCACCAGCACGCAGGTCAGCCAGAGGCAACCGATTGCCGCCGTGTAGCGGAGGGCGAATCCCGCGCTCCGACTGACGAAGGCGAGGAGCGAAAAATACATGGCTGCGGCCGGCATGTAGGGGTAGCAGACTCCGCAGCCATACAGGTTTTGGTCGTTGAGAAACCAGGTTCCGATCAAACGATGCAAGTCGAAATCACGGTGATGAGGCGCCCGGACATACACGACAATGATTCCGTGCACGATCACGGCCAGGATACATGCGGCCGCCAGAAGGCGCCGGAATGTGGGATGACCAAGATAACGATGTAACATGCGGTCGAGAGAGGGCAATAAAAAAGGTCGCGATGGCGGGGCATATTAGATCAGTCACGAAAAAGTCACAAGCCGGCAAAGATCCTCGGTCTCTCGGCCCTACACAAAATATCCATCACGATACCCATCACGGGAATGTCACAATGCACAAGAGATGGAAGTTTTGATTCAATTGCTCGAGTAACTTTGACAGCGTCTGAACGGCTATGCTAAAGTCCGCGCAATTGTTGGGGTTCTCGACACTTTCTATTCACTTTTTTCAGGGAACAACGCATGAGCGCACATAATCCCCACGTCATTATTGTGGCCGGCGCCGGACCGGCCGGCATGGCGGTGTCCAATATGTTGGCCAAAGCCGGCCATGAAGTCATCATTCTGAATCGTGACATTAAGTTCGGGGGATTGGCGGAATATGGCATTTTCCCAGCCAAACTGAAATTGCGAGGCGGATTGAAAAAGCAGTATTGGGACATGCTTGAGCAGCCCAATGTCCATTATTTCGGCAATGTCTCAGTCGGAAACGGGAAGGACCTTACGGTCGAAGAGGTGCGCGGGCTCGGGGCCAGCGCGGTGGTCTTCTCGATCGGCGCGCAGGGCACGAAAGCCATCGGAGTGGAAGGGGACTCGGCCAAAGGGGTGTTTCATGCGAAAGACATCGTCTATCATTTTAATCGCCTTCCCGGTTTTGGTGATCGCCCCTTCGACGTAGGCAAACATGTGGCGGTCATCGGTGTGGGCGACGTCATGGTCGATATCGCCCATTGGTTGATCCGCTATAAGAAGGTGGAGCAGGTCACCGCCATTGCACGACGGGGCCCGGCGGAACGGAAATACAACCCTAAAGAAATTCGCGCCGTGTGTGCCAATATGGACGTGGACGGCCTGAAGAAAGAGTTCGAGCGGATTCGCCAGCGGCTGGAAGCCGTCGGTCAAAAGCCTGACGACATCTTCAAGGGCATGACCGACGAATTTACCAAATGCGAGCCGAAGATCAGCGATGCGAAGATGGGCTTCCGATTCCTGGCGTCGCCGAAGCGCGTACTCGTCGATAGCAACAACCGTGTACGCGCCCTTGAGCTGGAAGAAACCAAGCTCGAACCAAAAGGCGACGATACCGCTGCCGTGGGCCTGAAACAGTTTTACGAATTCCCCATTGACAGTGTCGTTTTTGCCGTGGGCGACAAAGTCGATGAGACCGTCGGCTTGCCCTATACGAATGGTGTGTATGTGACCAATCCCAACAAGACGGGCAATGACCCGGACGATGCGCTCTTCCAAGCCTATGACGAAGCCACAGGCAAGGTAGTGGACGGCGTGTTCCTGGCCGGCTGGGCGCGCAAAGCCAGTGAAGGCTTAGTCGGCGTCGCAAAACGGGATGGGGAATGGTGCGCCGAAGTGGTGAGCCGCTACCTGGCGACAAAGAATCCGGACAGTCATGCTCCGGCCAAAGTGGTGCTGGATAAACTTCAGGGCATCTTGAAGGAGCGCAAGAGTCACCCGGTGGACCTCGCGGGACTCAAGATTCTGGATGCGGCGGAGAAAACCCACGCAAGGACGACGGACTGTATCGGGGAATTCAAGTTTGTGGCGAACCAAGAAATGCTGGCGCTGATCGAGCGGGGCAGGAAGTAGATCACGCTGGAACTTACCCGTCGCCCCACTTCAGTTTTTCACGCAACACATCATAGTAATGGCTTTCAGGGAACCGGATCAGCCTCGTCCGATGCTCCGAGGTGTGGATCACCGCCGTGTCGCCCTGTGTCATAGCAATCCCGACCTGACCATCCAATGTGGCCATCGCCCCGTCATCCTTGCTGGTCAGCGTCACCTCAATCTCCACAGTGCCTGGAACGATCAACGGCCGATGGGTCAGCGTGTGCGGACAGATCGGCGTCAGAATCAAGGATTGCACCGCCGGGTTGATGATCGGTCCTCCCGCCGACAGCGAGTAGGCCGTCGATCCCGTGGGCGTGCTGACGATCAATCCGTCACCGCGCAGGTTGGTCACGAACTGCCCCTGGATCGCGATCTTCAACTCGATCATGCGGGCGAGTGTGCCCTTGCTGATCACCACGTCATTGAGGACGACGCCTTGCGCGACGGTTTCGCCATGCCGATGAACGTGCGTCTTGAGCATGAGACGTTCATCCAGCACGAAGTCATTGGCAAAGACCCGATCGAGAGACGGGTAGAGATTCTCCAACCGCACTTCGGTCAAAAAGCCGAGTCCGCCCATATTGACGCCGAGAATCGGAATACCTCGCTCTCCGGACAATCGTGCGGCATTGAGCATCGTCCCGTCTCCACCCAATACCAGCAGCACGTCCGCCTTGCCGGCCAATTGAGTCTTCTGAAGTCCGCCTGGCTCACCAAGCAACGAGGCCGAGGTGGTATCCAAGATGACATCAATATTCCGCGCTCGGAGCCATGAGACCACCGCGTGCAAGGTCGTCTTGACTTCGGGGAATTTGGGCTTGATCAGAATTCCAATGCTTTTGCTTTTCATCGGCAATCGATTTCCACAGCCGGCCAAAAGGTGCGGGATTGTATAGGGACCGTTCTTTTTCTGTCAACGAAGCTGGGGCCGTGACCCTAGACCTTCGTAAGGGGAAAATTGCTGACGATCGGGTGCGATTCGTGGCGCCGTCGCTTTTCTACGCAACCTTGACACTCGTGAGAGCTCTAGTTAAAATTAGGCCAAGTTTTTCCACGGGTTTTGCTCGAACGCGGCCATTTACTCGCACCCACCAGAAGGAGGCAGGATGTTCGAACGATTCACGGACAAGGGTCGAAAGATCATCATCCTCGCACGAGAGGAAGCCGAACGGCACCAGAACGATTACCTCGGCACCGAACACCTCGTTTTGGCCATCCTCCGTGAGTCCGATGGCATCGCCCTCATGATTCTCAAGAAGATGGGGCTTTCGACGGAACAAATTCGCTTGGAAATCGAGCGCAATCTGCCGGGTGGTGGAACCACCATGACCTTCGGGGAGATCCCCTTCAGCCCCCGCGTCAAGAAGGTGATCGAATACGGAGTCGAGGAAGCCCGTCTGCTCGGCCACAATCACATTGGCAGCGAACACCTTCTTCTGGGGCTGTTGAGGGAAGAGGAAGGGATCGGCGGCAAGATTCTGCGCAGCCTTGGAGCGAACCTCCTCACCGCCCGACAACTGACGGTGACCTTTCTCAGAAAATCCGCTCCGCGCGAGCGGGACCGCAAGAGTAACACCCCCGCGCTCGACGAGTTCGGCCGCGACTTGACGCAACTCGCGCAGGAAGGACA
Organism: uncultured Nitrospira sp.; assembly: GCA_964398045.1. Lineage (GTDB taxonomy): Bacteria > Nitrospirota > Nitrospiria > Nitrospirales > Nitrospiraceae > Nitrospira_D. The sequence goes on from CAYNLM010000018.1 coordinate 10,363, forward strand.
GCTCGACCCCGTGATCGGGCGCGCCGACGAAATCGAACGTGTGCTGCAGATCCTGAGCCGCAGGACAAAAAATAATCCGGTGCTTATCGGTGAATCCGGAGTCGGAAAAACGGCGATCGTCGAAGGCCTGGCCCAACGGATCGTGCAATCGGAAGTGCCTGACAATCTCTTGTCCCGCCGGGTCATCGCGTTGGATTTGGGGTCGTTGGTCGCCGGCACGAAGTATCGGGGCCAGTTTGAGGAGCGCCTGAAGGTCGTCATGAAGGAAATCGTGCAGGCCGGCAACATCATCATCTTTATTGACGAACTCCACACGCTGGTGGGAGCCGGTGCGGCCGAAGGCTCGATCGATGCCTCCAACATGTTGAAGCCCGCCTTATCTCGCGGAGAGATTCAGTGCATCGGCGCCACGACGTTGGATGAGTATCGCAAGCACATCGAAAAGGACGGGGCGTTGAAGCGGCGCTTTCAGCCCATTCACGTCCAGCCGCCGAACGTCGATGAAACCGTCCAGATTATTCAAGGGCTGAGGGACCGGTACGAAGAACACCATGGCGTCGAAATTACGGAAGAGGCCATCGTGGAAGCCGTGAAACTGTCGGACCGGTACATCACCGACCGATTCCTGCCGGACAAGGCGATCGATCTGATCGATGAAACCGGTTCGCGCGCCAAACTCCAGACTTATGCGCTCCCCTCGGAGCTGAAAGCCATGGAACAGGAGTTGAAGAAGGTTTCGCGCGAAAAGGAATTGTCGATCTCCATGCAGAACTTCGAGGAAGCCGTTCGTCATCGTGAAGAAGAAGAACGGCTGCGGAAGCTTCTGGACGAATCGAAACGGGAATGGAAAAAGAACCAGGAAAAGAATAAGCCGGTGATCGGCAAGGAAGATGTGGCCTACGTCGTTTCCAAGATGACGGGCATTCCGCTGTTCAAATTGGAAGAGGAAGAGTCCAACAAGCTGCTCCGCATGGAGGAGTTCCTCCACAAGCGCGTGATCGGACAAAACGAAGCCATCTCGGCCGTGTGCCGCGCCATTCGCCGGTCGCGCGCCGGCTTGAAAGAGGCGAGAAAACCGATCGGGTCGTTCATTTTCCTGGGCCCGACCGGTGTCGGGAAGACGGAACTCGCCCGCACCTTGGCGGAGTTCCTCTTCAACAGCGAAGACGCGCTGATCCGCGTCGATATGTCGGAGTATCAGGAGAAATTTACAAGCTCCAGACTGTTCGGAGCGCCGCCCGGATACGTGGGCTATGAGGAAGGCGGACAGCTCACGGAAAAAGTTCGCCGCCGCCCGTATTCCGTCGTGCTCTTCGACGAAATCGAAAAGGCGCATCCGGACGTGTTCAACGTGCTGCTCCAAGTGCTCGACGACGGTGTGCTCACCGACAGCCTTGGGAGGAAGATCGATTTCAAGAACACCGTGGTCATCATGACGTCCAACATCGGCACCAAAATGATTCAAAAAGGCGTCTCGCTCGGTTTCCAAAGCACGGAAGGGGAAGCTGCGCGCCGGAAGAAGGAAGAGGTGTTCGGCGAGCTGCGGAAGTCCTTCAGCCCCGAGTTCTTGAATCGCATCGATGAAATCGTGATCTTCCACCAACTGGAGAAGGAGCAGTTGTACAGCATCCTCGACATCCTGATCCGCGAATTGAACCTCCGCCTGTTGGAGAAGGGCATCGAAATCGAGGTCGACGACGAAGTCAAGCAGTGGCTGATCAAGGAAGGGTACGAGCCGCTCTATGGCGCGCGCCCCATGCGCCGGACGATTCAGCGGGCGATCGGCGATCCGCTTTCCGATGAACTCATCCGAGGCCGTTTCAAAGAGAGCCGCAAGGTCAAGGTCGTGCTCCGCGACGGCGCACCGGCCTTTATCGAGCAGGAGGCGATGGCGGGAGTCTAAGTAAGCGGCTTGTGAGCATCACCACGCGACTTCAATACACGCCAGTCAGCGGCCCCTGCGGCGATCCGCCGCAGGGGTCGTGTCGTCTTCCCGGCGTGCAGCTCCATAGGATCAAGGCTCCGAGTGAATAACCGACGTTCTCTTCGCCCCTTACCCTGGCAACCGGGACCCATTCTTGGCATCGAATCCTCCTGCGACGAAACGGCTGCCGCCGTGCTCGACCGTGACGGGCAGGTACTCTCCAACATCGTGTCCACGCAAACTTCTATTCACGCGAAGTTCGGCGGGGTCGTACCGGAGCTTGCAGCCCGCGCGCACCTGGGTACGATCGGCGCGGCGGTGACGGAGGCGCTTGAGCAGGCGCACGTGACGAAGAGAGCGTTAGAGGCGATCGCGGTGACAGAGGGACCGGGACTGGCCGGCGCGCTTTTGGTCGGGGTGAATTTTGCGAAGGCACTCAGCTACGCATTGAATATTCCGTTGGTCGGTGTGAATCATCTTGAAGGCCACATTGCCTCCGCCTGGCTTGCGGATGCGACGTTCCCTTTGTCGTGTATTGTGCTGATCGTTTCCGGCGGCCATACGCATCTCTATCGCCGGGACGAGGAGGGGCGCTGCACATTGCTCGGCTGCACCAGAGATGATGCCGCAGGTGAAGCGTTTGACAAGGGTGCTCAGATGCTGGGCCTTGAGTATCCCGGCGGGCCGGCGATCGATCGAGTGGCTCGGCAAGGCGATCCGCATGCGACTGCATTTCCTCGATTTCATCTGCGCAAGAACAATTTGGAGTTCAGCTTCAGCGGTCTGAAGACCTCCTTGCTCTACAAGCTTTGCGACATGAATCAACCGCTGCAGGCTGAGCAGATTGCCGATTTGGCTGCCGGTTATCAGGAAGCCATCGTCCAAGCTTTGGCGGAGAAGGCGTTCGCGGCCTTGTCCCAGGCGGGATTGTCTGCGCTCGCGGTCGTCGGAGGAGTATCGGCAAACTCCCGTTTACGGGCGTTGCTCAAGGAACGAGCGGACCGAGAAGGCGTCCAGCTCTCATTACCTCCGATGGCCTATTGCACGGACAATGCGGCGATGATTGCGTCGGCGGGACGCCGAATGTTGATGAACCGCGGCGCTCAATCAACGTTAGATCTCGATATCCATCCAACCACCGTCATGAATGGACGATCTCACGCACCCCGATCGTTTACACAGTCGTCCTGAAAGGAGAACATTTTATTTCCGAACTACACGGTCATATCACCGGTCTTCGTGCCGGCGACATCGCGGCCATCGAGCGCCTGTACCGACGACGAGTCTCGCCGGATAAAGTCCTGTCATCTGAACTGGCGCGAACAATGTGCCAACTCTCACAGGATATCCGTCGCCCTATCGGCGTTCTGTTGACCCGACGCGGTCTGGTCCAAGAAATCATCGTGGGAACAGATCTCACTCTGTCCCCCACAACGTTGGCGAAGTTCCGTGCCGGGGCTCGTTCATTGCGCGGCCTGCGGCTGATTCGAACGCAATTGCACGACCAGCCGTTGAGTCAGGAAGCCCTCACAGACCTCGCATTTCTGCGTCTCGATCTGATCGGCGTGCTCTCCGTCGGACCCGACGGAAATCCCGGCAACCTGTACCTCGCGCATCTCCTGCCACCGAATGTGACCGGGCAACTCTTCGAGGTTCTCCACGCCACTCCATTTCATCAGTGCGCCATTCTCTTCGACCGGTTTATCGAAGAACTAGAAGCCGACTTGCAGCAAGCACGCGCGCATCATGCCGTCGCGGACGGCAAAGAATCAGCGATCCTGGTCAGCGCGTCGCCGCAAGGCCGAGCGGAACAGGAAGACCGCTTGGTCGAACTCGCCGAACTGGCGACTTCAGCGGAGGTGACTGTCATCGACCGCGTGGCGCAACGGACACCCGACGGCCATCAACGCTATCTGCTGGGAAGCGGAAAATTAAAAGAAGTCCTGATCCAGACGCTCCATAAGGGCGCCGATATGGTGATCTTCGACCAGACCCTTTCACCGGCCCAATCGCGCGCCATCTCGGAAATGACCGATATCAAGGTGATCGACCGGACACAGCTGATTCTCGATATCTTCGCGAGGCGGGCCCACAGCCGGGAGGGAAAGGTGCAGGTGGAGTTGGCACAATTGCACTATTTGCTCCCGCGGCTGTCCGGAAAAGGCACTCAATTGTCACGCTTGGGCGGCGGCATCGGCACCAGAGGTCCCGGCGAAACGAAATTGGAAACCGACCGGCGCCGCATCCGCGACCGGATCACGCATCTTGAGCGCGAGATCGCTCACTTTGCCCGCCATCAGGACCAGCGCCGCTCTAAACGGGGTCGGCATGGGCTGCCCGTGATCTCACTGGTGGGCTACACAAACGCAGGCAAATCCACGCTCCTCAACGTGCTCACGAAGAGCCAGGTTTCGGCGCAGAACAGGCTGTTTGAAACGCTGGATACCACCAGCCGGCGGCTTCGATTTCCTCAAGACCGCGAGGTCATCATTACGGACACCGTCGGATTCATCCGAGACCTCCCGCAAGAGCTCGTCGGCGCGTTTCGGACGACGCTGGATGAATTGCGGGAGGCCGACCTGCTGCTTCATGTCGTGGATGCTAGTGCGGTGGACATCGACATACAAATCACCGCCGTGATCGCCATCCTTCAAGAACTGCATTTGGACGCCATTCTGAGAATGCTCGTCTTCAATAAATGCGACCGGCTGCCTCCGCAGCATATCGAGCCCCTCTGCCGTCGCTACGAAGCCGTCGGAATCTCGGCGCTGCAGCCGGCCACGCTTCGTCCGCTCCTCGCTCGATTAGAAGCACACGTGCGAGCTTTGACGGCTGAACAGGATCGTACGACCGGTCTTCCCTCGGCCGACGACGCGCTGGCGCTTGCATCTCGTCCGTAACCCCTGCACAATCAGCCCGCCGCGATGAAAGCCAGGCACAGTCGCTCACAGCCTGTTCAGGATCGTCCGTCACGGATCGCCCGTATTCTACGGCTAGCCATGCCCGTGGCACGGGTGGAATTGGCTCACCGATCGCCATGGGAACTCCTCGTCGCCACGATTTTGTCCGCACAGTGTACTGATCAACGCGTGAATCAAGTGACACCGTCCCTGTTCAAACGATATCCCACACCTCAGGACCTGGCACAGGCGAAGCCCGCTGAACTGGAAGAGTTGATCAAGCCGACGGGCTTTTATAAGAGCAAGGCGAAGAACCTGATCGGCTGTGGGCAAGCCATCACCCAACGCTTCCATGGCCGGGTGCCGGGCTCCATGGAGGAGCTCACCTCGATTCCCGGTGTCGGGCGTAAAACGGCCAACGTGATCATCGGGACGGCCTTCGGGAAGCCGGCGGTGGTCGTTGACACCCATGTGAAACGAGTGGCCAACCGATTGGCGCTGACGCACTCGGACGATCCCGAGCAAATCGAACAAGATCTTCAGCACACATTTCCACAAGACCAATGGACGGAGGTGTCCCAACGCCTCCTGCTCCATGGCCGGTATACCTGCCTCGCCCGCACGCCGCGCTGCGTAACCTGTCCCCTTTACGACGAATGCGCCTGGAAAGGAAAGTTACCGAAATGATCACGAGCATGACGGGGTTCGGCAGGCGGCAGGGCATCTGGCAGGACGGCACCGTCACCATCGAAGTCCGTTCGGTCAACCATCGATTCCTTGAGACGTCCATTCGCCTGCCGAAGTCGATGGGGCAACTGGAAGAGACGTTTAAGAAGGCCATCCAGCAACACTGCGTGCGAGGACGCGTTGATTTGACCGTGTCGCTGCAAGGGGGCCGCGGCGGCGGGCGCTCGCTTCAACTTGACGCTGGGTTGGCGAAACAGTACCATCAGGCCCTTCGTACCCTCCAACGCACCCTAAAGCTTGGGGGCTCCATTGACATCGGACTCGTCGCAGGGTTTCGCGATATCATTGCGCTTTCGGATCAGCCGACGGATGAGCCGAAGCTGGCGAAACTGGTGGAGAAGCTCGGGCTCCAGGCCGTACAAGATCTGGCAAAAATGCGCAAAAAGGAAGGGGCGCTGCTTGCGCATGACATTCTTGAGCGGATCGACACCTTGCGTGGATTCAAAGCTGATGTCGGCACCCGTGCTCCCGCCGTCGCACGGGAGACGTTCGAGCGCATGAAGACACGGGTCGAGAAGCTCCTGGGAGAGGATATCCCGGACATTTCCCGGCTCAACCAGGAACTGGCGGTCTATGCCGATCGGTGCGACATTACGGAAGAATTAGTCAGACTGGACGCCCATATGGTACAGTTTCAGCATACAGTCCATAGCGCTGAGTCAGTTGGGAAAACCTTGGATTTCCTGCTCCAGGAAATGGGGCGGGAGGTGAATACCATCGGATCGAAAGCCAACGATGCCACGATCACGGCCTCTGTCGTCCAGATGAAGGCCGAGCTCGAACGCATTCGCGAGCAGATTCAAAACGTCGAATGACCACCGCCACCACGGCCAACAGTCTCCCGTCGGCCCCCGATCAGGGCCATCATACTCCCGAACGACGGGGGATCCTCTTCATTATTTCGGCCCCCTCCGGAACCGGAAAAACCACGCTATGCAAACATATCACCGCATCGGTGCCGGGACTCTGGCATTCGGTGTCCTACACTACGAGAAAGCCGAGGCCGGGGGAAGAGCACGGACGAGAGTACTTCTTCATTGAAGAAAAAACCTTTCAAGGCATGATCGAACGCAACGAGTTCATGGAATATGCGCATGTCTACGGCCATTGGTATGGCACACCGCGCAAGGCCTTGATGGACAAGATGGAGCAGGGGATCGACGTCTTGTTGGAGATTGACGTTCAGGGCGCCCTGCAAATCAAGAAAAAGTTCGAGGACGGCGTGTATATCTTTATTCTGCCTCCCTCCATGGAGACGCTTCGCGCCAGGCTGCAGAGCCGAGCCTCCGACTCCCAGGAAGAAATCCTTCGCCGGCTGCAGAAAGTGAAGGAAGAAGTCTGGAGCTTCCGGGAATACTATTACATCGTCCGCAACGATGATCTGACTCAGTCGCTTCGCGAACTGCAGAGCATTTTCATCGCCGAACGGCTCAAGACCAAACGCCTGGACATGCATTGGCTCGAACAGAATTTCATCCTGGAAAAAGACAGCAAACACGCGGATCGCGACACTTCATCCACCAAATAGCAGGGAGCAGAAACGACCATGATCGACATGTTAAGTTTGTTACCGCAGTACACACCCAATGAATTCGATTCGCGCCACCGCCTGGTGATCGTGGCCGCCCAACGCGCCAAGCACCTCACCCAGGGAGCCAAACCGACCGGTCCTTCGCGGTTCACCAAAGAGACCACCACCGCTCTGGACGAAGTGTTGCGCGGCAAGGTCAAGTACCTCACCGGCAAAGAAGCGCGGGATGCCATGAAAGAAGCCAAACGCGGGAAAGAGGGAGAAACCGAGCGCTTGGCGATGATGACCGGGGATGACGCCCGGGAGATTAAGAAAGAACTCAGTGTGTATGTGGACGACACGGCAAAGCCGGCGCCGGCCTCAGCCGAGGACTAATCATTGAAGTCGAACCCTTCGCAGCCCCCAACGTTGCGCGGCAGACGATTGATCTTAGGCGTAACGGGGAGTATCGCCGCATACAAGGCGGTGAGCCTGCTCCGGACGCTGACCGGCGAGGGTGCCTCCGTCACGGTGGTCATGACAGAATCCGCGACCAAGTTCGTTGCGCCGCTCACGTTTGAGGTGTTGTCGGGCGAGCGGGTCACGACCGATCTGTTCGAGGCGCATCAGGAAATGAAGCATCTGTCCGTGCCGGAAGCGGCCGATGCGATGGTGGTGGCGCCTGCCACAGCCAATTTTCTCGCGAAGGCGGCCGTCGGCCTCGCCGATGATGTCCTGTCCACGATGCTGTTGACGACTCGATGCCCCGTAATCGTCGCTCCGGCGATGGACGGCGACATGTGGACGCATCCCACGGTGGTCGAACACGTCAAGATCTTACGGGCACGCGGGCTCATCGTCCTCGATCCGGAGGAAGGCCCGCTCGCGTCAGGACAGATCGCTCAGGGACGTCTCGCCGCGGAAGCGAAGATTCTGGACGCGGTTCGCACGGCCGTGATGCCGCGATCCGATTGGCGAGGACAGCGCGTGCTGGTATCCGCCGGCCCCACGCAGGAAGCCATCGATCCGGTTCGGTTTCTTTCCAATCGCTCCTCAGGAAAGATGGGCTATGCGATCGCGGAAGCCGCGCGCGACAGAGGCGCCGAGGTGGTGCTGGTCACAGGTCCAACGGCCCTCACGCCGCCCCCCGGAGTCGATGTCGTCTCCATCACCACGGCTCGAGAAATGGCTGACGCGCTTTCCCGGCATTTCGCCTGGGCCACGGTCGTCGTGATGGCCGCGGCCGTCGCCGACTTCCGCCCCAAAGAGCACGCGGCGCAAAAAATCAAGAAACGCGGCCATGCTGAACTTTCCCTCGAGCTGGAGTCGGTTCCGGATATCCTGGCCATGCTCTCCGCACAGCGGACATCGCAATTGTTGATCGGATTCGCGGCTGAAACGGAGCACCTCATCTCTCATGCGCAGGAGAAATTGGCGGGGAAAGGTCTCGACATGATCGTCGCCAACAACGTCACCAGACAAGGGGCGGGGTTCGGGAGCGATGAGAACACGGCCATCGTTCTGTCGCGAACCGGACGGCAGAAAGAGTTCGGACTCATGCCCAAGCGGCGGCTGGCCGACGAAATTCTTACTGCGGCGTTGGAACTGCGAACCCAGGCAGCACCACACACCGCCATGGTTGTGGAGTAACGGATGGCATCAGGTCCATCGAGAGGCGGCAATGCCGTTGAAATCGACCGGCTGGCCTTGGCCTTGGCGAAGGAGCCTGGTTCCAAAGCCTTTATCCCCTTAGCCGAAGAATATGGGAAGGCCGGCATGTGGCAGGAGGCCGCAGCCGTTCTCGAAGATGGGCTCAAGGCCTATCCCACCTTCATCACTGCCATGGTCGCACTTGGCCGAACGTACGATCAACTGAATCAGCCGGTCAAAGCCAAGGCCATTCTCGAAGAAGCGGTGAGATTGAGCCCGGAGAACCTGCGCGCTCATCGGACGCTGGCGAAGATCTATGTGGCGCAAGGATTAAAGGAAGCCGCGCTGCGCTCCTGCGGAGTCATCCTGTTAGTCAATCCACAAGACGAAGAAGCTCTCTCACTTCGAGCCACCTTGGGCACAGCGAGTCTGCCGGAGTCCCTCCCAGCGAAACCCCTAGCTGTCAAAGCAGATCAGCGAAACGCAGAGATGGAAGAGGAGCAGTCGGTCAAGGCCTCGTCATCATCAATTCCCCCGGTTTCTCCGGCACGCTCAACCGCCACAGTCGTTCGCCTGGAGCGATGGCTGGAGTCAATTCAAGCTCGGCGACGAGACCGCGAGCAATCTCAGAATCCCGCCACGCCAGCATCGTAACTCCCACTTGTTTGACCCCCTCAGATAGGACTGCTAGAATGCCGCCGCTTGCATACTATTGCGGCCGATATATGAATTCGTGGGTCGGAGGCTCCTTGTAGCTGCCATGCTTCGTGTGCTGGTCCTGCACGGTCCAAATCTCAATCTGCTGGGGACCCGGGAACAATCCATTTATGGAACGACCTCGCTCGACGCGATTGACGCGTCCCTGACAACCCTTAGCGAGGATCTGGGAGTGGACCTGGATATCCGACAGTCGAATCTCGAAGGGGAACTGGTGACCTGGATTCAGGAAGCACGAAGCGGCTATGACGGCATTATCATCAATCCTGCCGCCTATACCCATACCAGCGTAGCAATTCGCGACGCGTTGGCCGCGGTCAATCTCCCGACAATCGAGGTGCACCTGTCCAATATCCACCGGCGGGAGGAATTCCGTCGGCATTCATATGTTTCCGGGGTGGCCCTGGCCCAGATTTCAGGATTCGGCCCGGCCGGGTACCTCTTGGCATTACGCGGACTCCATGGCCATCTCTCCTCGAATGGAGCCAAGCCGACAGCGGCTCGGACACGATCGGCCGGCCGGACTCGGACACGCAAGCGTTGACACGATCAAGTGATTCTTTGTTGATGTGAATTGAAGGGAGTGTAAGGTGATTTCGACCGTTGATTTTCGCAGTGGAGTTCGCCTCATGGTGGAAGGAGAACCATTTTACATCGTCGAATTTCAGCATGTGAAACCGGGCAAAGGCGGCGCCTTCGTCCGGACAAAGCTGAAGAGCTACATATCCGGGAACGTCCTCGACCGGACGTTTCGGTCCGGGGAACGGTTTGAGGAGCCGGACTTGGAAGAACGTGAGATGCAGTTCCTCTACGCCACCGGAAACGACTATACGTTCATGGATACGGAGACGTACGAGCAACTCACCTTTGCCAAGGATCAGCTGGGAGAAAACGCCGATCTGTTGAAAGAAAACATGATCGTCAAGATTCTGGTGTACGAACACCGGCCCATCGCGGTCGAACTGCCGATCTTTATCGAATTGAAGGTCGTCGATGCGGATCCCGGCGTGCGCGGGGACACGGCGTCCGGCGGAACAAAGCCGGCGGTGGTGGAAACCGGCGCCACGATCAAAGTCCCGCTGTATTTGGAAGTCGGCACCGTCATCAAGATCGATACCCGCACCAGAGCCTATGTGGAGCGCGTCCGGTGAGCCCACGCCGATCCGCACGGTCCAAAAGGAAGACTCGCCCGATCATCCTTCCGCATACGTTTGGTGAATCACAGCCGGCACCGGAGGCATGGCTCACGGGCGGACAGACCAAGCAGATTCAAGAGCTGATCGATCTTCTCCGCAAGAACAACCTGACCGAGTTGGAATTGGAACGGCAAGGCGTACGCATTCGCGTCCGGCATGAAGTCGGCGTCAAAACCGTCACGGCCTCCGTGCCAGAATCCGTTCCGTCGTCACAACAGGGCGCCCAACCGGCCCCCTCCGCCGGTGCGTCTCCGGAAGACACAGCAGGGATGGTCACGATTACCTCGCCCATCGTCGGGACATTTTATCGATCCCCGTCACCGGATGCCGATCCCTACGTTGAAGAAGGCGACTTCGTGAGAAAAGGGCAGGTGCTCTGTATCGTCGAAGCGATGAAGCTCATGAACGAGATCGAATGCGAGGTGGATGGGCGCATCGTGAAAATTCTGGCGGAAAGCACCAAATCCGTCGAGTACGGCCAGGCGCTTTTCCTCATCGATCCGAAAGCCACCCCCTAAATACGTCCTCGCGATCAGCAGCCGGAGCATACACCGTGTTCAAAAAAGTCTTAGTCGCCAATCGTGGAGAAATCGCCCTGCGGGTGATCCGAGCGTGTAAGGAACTCGGCATCAAGACCGTCGCGATTCATTCCGAAGCCGATGCCGCGAGCCTGCACGTCCGCGCAGCGGATGAGAAAGTCTGCGTCGGTCCGCCGGAAGCCGCCCTCAGCTATCGAAACATTCCCAACGTGTTGAGCGCCGCGGAAATCGCCGGCGCCGATGCCATCCATCCGGGGTACGGATTTCTGGCGGAGAACGCGCATTTTGCCGAAGTGTGTGAATCCATCGGCATAAAGTTCATCGGGCCGACCTCTGAAAACATCGCCATGATGGGCGATAAGGCCAAGGCGCGTGAAATCGTCGCGCGGCGCGGCTTGCCGGTCACGCCCGGAAGTCCCGGCGAGCTGCGCAGCGAAGAGGAAGCCCTTCAGGCTGCGCAGAAGATCGGCTTTCCCGTCATCATCAAGGCGACGGCCGGAGGGGGCGGGCGCGGCATGCGGGTGGTCAACAAAGCCGAGGACCTCGGGCGGGCGTTTCAAGCCGCGCAAGCCGAAGCCAAGTCGACGTTCGGCAACGAAGGCGTCTACCTCGAACGGTATTTTCTCGAACCGCGCCACATCGAAGTGCAGGTCATGGCCGATCATCGCGGCCACGTGATTCACCTCGGCGAGCGGGATTGTTCGATTCAACGGCGGCATCAAAAGCTGGTCGAAGAAACGCCGTCGCCGGCGGTCGATGAGAAGCTGCGCCGGGAAATCGGACGAGTCGCCGTCGAAGCCGTCAAGGCGGCGCATTACCGCAACATCGGGACCGTTGAATTCTTGCTCGACAAAGATCGCAACTTCTTTTTCATGGAAGTCAACACGCGCATTCAGGTGGAGCACCCGATTACCGAGATGGTAACCGGTATCGACTTGATCAAGGAACAGATTCGACTCGCCGCGGGCCTGCCGCTGTCGATCCGGCAGCAGGACGTCGTGCTCAACGGCCATAGTATGGAATGCCGCATCAATGCGGAAGACCCGGAGAAATTTACTCCCTCGCCCGGCCAGATCACCAAGTACAGCGCGCCGGGTGGCTTCGGCGTCCGCGTCGACTCCGCCATGGAATCCGGCGCAATGGTCGTTCCGCACTATGACTCCATGATCGCGAAGCTCATCACGCACGGACGGGATCGGCAGGAATCGATGGCCCGCATGCGCCGTGCGCTCAACGAGTTCATCATCGAGGGCATCAAGACGACCATCCCACTTCACCGCCGCATCCTCGACGACCCCGATTTCCAAAAGGGGCATGTCTCCACAACGTTCCTCGAGCGGTTCCTGGCTGGTTAGCTTTCGCTTTCCTCTACGACTGGCGAGTCGGTCTCTGCTCACGCTACAATTCTTTCCCGATGCAGCCTTCATCCGGATCCAGCATGTTTTCAGGTGTGTACGTCATCCTCGATCCCTCCGTCCGCCTTGGTCGTTCGCTCACCGATGTTCTGATCGATGCCGCCACGGCAGGAGCAACCCTCTTTCAATACCGAAACAAATCAGCCTCGATGAAGGACGCTTATGTCGAGGCACTGGCATTGAGAAAAGTCGCGTCTGATCTGGGCGTCACGTTCATTGTGAACGATCGCTGTGATTTGGCGCTGGCCGTTGACGCTGATGGCGTGCATCTCGGCCAAGAGGATCTGCCGTTGGCCTATGCGCGCAAGATTATGGGACCGGATAAATTGATCGGCCTCTCAACGCACAACGAACATCAAGTAAGAGAAGCCGAGCGGTTCAAGCCCGACTACATCGGATTCGGCCCCATCTTCAAGCCGGACTCCAAGCAGGATCATGATCCCGTGGTCGGAATAAAAGGACTGAAGCAGGTCCGGTCGCTCACCTCCCTACCGATCTTCGCCATCGGCGGCATTACCGTGGATAACGTGGGGGAGGTGATGAGGGGAGGGGCCAACGGCGTCGCGGTCATCTCAGCCATTCTCAAGGCACCGGATATCAAACGCGCGGTCAGCGACTTCTTCTCGCAGATGCCAACACTACGTTCGTAAGCTTCTTCATCTCGCCATTCGCTGCCAACTTCGAGAGAGTTTGATCGAATCGCGTTTCCAGCCCTGACACATAAGGGAGTGGCCCGATCACCGGCACCCGTGCAAACTCTCGCAGCAAACTGACCGTCGATCGCTCCTGTCGTCCCGCGGCAGTGGTCCGTGCCGCAGTCGTACGATTCAGCACCAAGGCAAGGATAGGGATTTTTCGCTGACGCAACGCAGTCAGCGTCAGCAGGGCGTGGTTCACTCCGCCAAGTCCGGCTCGTCCAACGACAAGGACTGGAGCCTGCGTCTTAACAATCAGTTCCAGCACGTCGGCCATTGGAGTGATGGGCACATGGACGCCGCCCACACCTTCGACGAGCAGGAGATCGTGCTCCGATAGCAATTTTCGATAGGCATGCATGATCGCCGAAAGCTTAATGGTTCGCCGTTCAGCCCGCGCCGCATCCAGCGGAGCAACGGGAAGCCGAAAGGCGTAGGGCCTGACCAAGTCCAGAGAATCCGTAACCTGCGCTGCCTGTTTGAGCCGACCGGCATCAGAGGGATGCCCCCTCACGATACCGGTTTCAATCGGCTTCATCACACCGACCGAATACCCGAGCCGGCGCAAAGCCGTCGCCAACACTGCCGTCGTGAGGGTCTTTCCCACTCCCGTATCAGTGGCGGTGACGAAAATGGCGTGTGGCATAGGCCTTCGGAGCGTCACAGATGTCGGCTGTCGCAATTCCAGACCTGACCGGATACGTCCTTGAGCTGCGTCAGATGCAGGATCGTGCCGGCCACTTCGTCGAGTGATGGTGGTCGGCGGAGCGCGTGATCCGTCCAGCCTTCATCCTCCGGCATCGTTCCCTCAGTCAGATCGGTCCTCTGCCAACCGGGCAAGACAAGATTCACCCGGATGTTATATGGCCCCCATTCCTGCGCCGAGGTCTTGACCAATCCGATCAAGCCGGCTTTGGACGCAGCATACGCGGCTTGTCCGGTCACGCCACGAAATCCCGCGTGAGACCCCACCACGACGATCGAGCCGCCGCCACGAGCAATCAGTGCCGGAGCCATGGCGCGCAGGCAATGGAAGGTTCCCGTCAAATTGACGGCTATCACGTCGGCCCAGGCCTCTGTTCCCTGACGCAGGAGCAGACTGCTGTGTCCGATGCCTGCATTGCAAACGAATGCCACGTCACAAGTGGCCTGTCGGCAGAAGGCATCAACCATCCGCAGAACGGAATCCGCGTCACGGATATCCGCGTGATAGAGATCGCCTGCTGCGCCGGCCATGACGATCGTTCGCAGTGTCGCCTCGGCGTCAGCTTTATTTCGCCGGTAGTGCACGCCCACATACCATCCGGCCTTGGCGAAGGCTGCGTTGATGGCGCGGCCGATTCCCCCTGAGGCACCGGTCACCAGCACTGCAGGAGCAGCAGACAGTGAAGACCCCTGTGGAGGTTCCGGTTTGGACATGGCGGCTGGATTATGGGTCTGCCGCAAGGCGAAGGCAAGGTCTCCCGCTCCGGACCAGGCCGGCGTCTTGGCTTGCCGCGTTCTTCATGGCTATGGTACCGTCAAAGAATTCATTTTGGAGAACACACCACATGGTTGTATGCAGGCTGGCCACGCGACAACTTTTGAGCGCAGCATGTTTCTTGTTGTATCTGGGGCTCTGGCTGACTCCGGTCGGGGCCGAAGAGGCGGTCACCATCTCGCAATCCGCCGACTATTTTCCGGACACGGTCGGCAGTCACTGGACCTATCGCGGACAGATCATGGAAGGCCCCCTGCAGACGATCGACAATAAATTGTTCACCAATGTCTCGACCGTCGTGGGCACCAAGACCATGAGGGGCGTGACGGTCACCGTCTTTCACGATACCAATCCCGGCAATCACGGCCCCTCGGACAGCTTCTATCGACGCGACGTCGTCGGCATCGTGTATTACGGCTCCGACCCCGGCACGCCGCTCGAAAAACAGATCATTCCCTATCAGATCGTGCGCTTCCCTCTGACCGTGCCATCATCGTTTCAGCAATTCGACCGAAAAGGGCTGGACTTCGGCACCGACATGGACCGCGACGGGAGGGATGAAAAAGTGGATGTGCGGGGATGGACCAGTCTCGTGGGCCGTGAAACCATCGTCGTGCCGGCTGGCACATTTGAAGATGCGATCAAGGTTGAAGCGCGCATGACCATGCACATTCATCTGTCGAGCGGAAACCGTGCGGCCATGGGCTCGGACGTCATGACCGCCTGGTTCGCGAAAGGCGTCGGGCTCGTGAAGTATTCCGAACGGCAGGAGCTCTCGGCCGCCAAGGAAGATCGCGGCGTGGTGACGGAGATCTCGGAAGAACTGGAAGAGTACGAGATCACGCCGTCCAAGGAGTCACTCAGCCGACTCGAATCCTCGTCGGAGGGTATTTTCGCTGATGACACGCGTCACCATGAACTGCGTCAGATAGTCGTCGCCACCGGCTTTCGCGCCCACCCCTGAGAACCGGTGTCCCCCGAAAGGCTGGCGCCCGACCAAGGCCCCCGTGATCGGTCGGTTCAAATACAGGTTGCCCACATCGAACTGTTCCCGCGCCAGCGCGAGATTCGCGGGGCTGCGGGCATAGACGCCCCCGGTGAGCGCATAGTCCGTCGCGTTCGCGATCCGCAGCGCATCGCCAAAATGCTCCGCCTTCATGACGGCCAAGACGGGTCCGAAGATTTCTTCCCGTGCCAGGCGATGGTGCGGCTGAATCTCTGTGAAGACCGTGGGCCCCACGAAGTAGCCCGGCCGATCAACGCTCCGCTGGACAAGGAGTGTCCCTTCCCGTTTACCAACGGCAATAAATTGTTGGATGCTCGCCTGCGCGCGCGCGTCGATCACTGGACCGACTTGGGTACCCGGCTCGACGGGATCGCCGATCTCCAAGCTGAGCACGGCTGCTCGCAAACGGGCGATAAACGGTTCGTAGATCGCCCGATGCACAATCGCGCGGGAACAGGCTGAGCATTTCTGGCCCGCATAGCCGGTGAACGACGAGATCACGCCGGCAATCGCCTCATCAAGATCGGCCGTCTCATCGATGATGATGGCGTTCTTGCCGCCCATCTCTGCGATCACTCGTTTGACCATCGGTTGTCCGGACGTCACATGCGCCGCTTCTTCCAAGATACGGAGTCCCACGGTCTTCGATCCCGTGAACGCAATGGTGGAGACGAGGGGATGCGCCACGAGCGTACGACCGATCTCCGGTCCGCCCGGCACACAGGTCAGCACCGCGGGCGGCACGCCGGCGGCGAGCATCACTTCCGTGATCAGGCGCCCCAGCCGAGAGGACCGTTCGGAGGGCTTGAACACCACCGTATTGCCGGTGACCAAGGCCGCCGCGACCATGCCGGTCGGGATCGCGAGCGGAAAATTCCAGGGAGCGATCACCGCCGCAACGCCGCGTGGCCCATAGACACGATGGTTCAGTTCGCCGGGCCGGTTCCCCAGACGCACCGGCTGCGCCATGCGGCACATCTCGTCCGCATAGTAGCGGAGGAAATCGATCGCCTCGGCCACGTCGGCATCCGCTTCACGCCAGGGCTTGCCCACTTCGGCAATTTCCCAGGCGGCGATTTCATATCGGCGTGTACTCATGAGCGTCGCCGCTTGCCGGAGGATGCCCGCCCGTTCCTCGGCCGATCGATGCCGCCAGGCGTCATACTGATGGGCCGCCTGCCGGACCGCCGTCTCCACGTCTGAGAGCGATGCGCTGCGCACCTGCGCCACGACTTCGTCCGGCCGGCACGGATTGCGCGATTCCAGCCAGGGGCCTGTGAGCGGCAACTCGGAGGGCTCCGGCTCCCATTTGCCTCTGAGTTGAGCGCCGACCGCCGCAATCCCGGCTTGCATCGCGCTGCGGACCTCGGCGCGCGAAAAATCACTGTGCGGCTCATTGGCGAACGCAGGTGTTGAAACAGCGGCCTCAGCATGTGGCTGAGCGGAGGGCGACGGAGGAGCCAGGAGCCGGCTCAAAGGCTGGGACTCGACATACTCCTTGCGAAGGAACGATTCGTTCGACGTATTTTCCAGCAGTCGGCGGACCAGATAGGCCATGCCCGGCAAGAGTTGCCCCACCGGGGTATAGAGCCGAACGCGGCGCCCCAGCTTCACCATCGCCTGCTGAAACGGTTCGGCCATGCCGAAGATCATCTGATATTCGAACGCCTCGGGCGCCAGCTTGAGCGACTCCGCCGCCGCTTCAATCGCCGCCAAGGTGCGGAGATTGTGCGTGCCGAATGCCGGACGAATCAGCTTGGATTCCTGCAACAGGACAGGAATCAACCGCTCATAATTGATGTCGGTTTCCGCTTTCTGTTCGAAGAGTGGAACCGGCCAACCGGCTTGCCGATAGCGCACCGTGTCCGAATCCCAATACGCCCCCTTCACCAATCGAACGGTGATGGGCGCCCCCCGCGTGCGAACCCACGCCAGCAGATCCTGGACGTCCCGTTCCGTCTCGCGATGATACGCCTGCAGCGCAAGACCGGCATGGGGGAATGCCCGATAGGAAGACTCGGTCAGGAGCCGCTTGAAGATCGTCAACAACAGATCTTTCGTTTCAGCTTGCTCCATGTCGAAGATCAATCCGGCGGGCAATGAGGCGGCCAGATCGACCAAGGGACGAAGCCGCGCCGCTACGGATCGATAGCTCCCCTCGGGATCGATGGGGTCCAGATGCGATGACAGCGCCGAAATCTTGAGCGACAACTGTACCCTTGGCAGGGAACCGACATGGTCGTGCTCGAGCAGGGGAGTCGCGGGCCACATGACTGCGGAGTTTCCCAAAACCGTCAATGCATGGAGGCAATGATCCCGATACTGATCGGCCTCCCGCTCGCTGATCGTCGCCTCACCGAGAAGATCCACGGACCAGGCCCGCCCCTCCTTCCACAAACCGGCCAAGACCGGCGCAGCTTCTTCCACCGTGGCGCCGGCAATGAAGGTTCTCGCCATGTGCTCGACTTGTTTTCTAATTGTTTTGCCGGTGAATCGCGCGCCGATGCCGGTGGACGCGAGCGCCTTCAGACCCCACTGCAGTCCGAACAGCTCGTGCCGCGCGTCGCCGAAGTATTCTTCGGCCAGCGTGACGATGCGCGCATCGTCGGCGACGGCAGGGAGCACATCGATGAAACGAAACAGATGCGCCTTGAATACCGGATCCTTCATCGCGAGATTGATCGCGGATTGGGACCACCAGCGATTCTCAAAGAGCGTCGGAGAGAGACTGGCGGAGAGCTGCGCGAGATGCTCGCCGATGCGGAGAATGGCAGGTTCGAGCGAAGAGTGCGGCGTCGTCATAGGGACCTCACGTTAGTATACACGGCAACACGCGCGCCGCACATGTGCGACAGGGATGGTCAACGGGTAACATTTCATTGAAATTGTTTCACTCTTCCGATACCATGCATTCCAACAATCACGCTGTTCACCGGACCTGTCTCGGGTGGACCAGATGATCACAGAAATCAGGAGGATGAATGACCGCGCCCGCTCACGCTGTATTTTCCTGGTGGACGCTCGGCCTCTTCTGCGCCGTCGCGGCCGCCACGCTCATCGGCATTCCGCTGTATGGCTATTATGTCGGCTTCACTCTCTTCGACTGGATGCTGTTCCTCGTCATGTACATTGTGACCGGTATGGGGATCACGGTCGGGTATCATCGGCTCATCGCGCACCAAAGCTTCGAATGTCCCGACTGGGTGAAGCGCTGCCTGCTGGTCGCCGGCGGATGGGCCCTGCAAAATTCGGCGCTCATCTGGTGCGCCGATCACATCCGCCATCATGCCCGCACTGATACGGACGAAGACCCCTACAACGTCACCAAGGGATTCTGGCACAGCCACTGTGGATGGCTGTTCTATGACACGCCTCACCGGACGGAGAAGTATGAAGTACGTCTCCGCCGCGATCCGGTCATTCTCTGGCAGCATCGTTATTACTGGGCCATCGTCACGTCTGGGCTCGCGATTCCGTTTTTGCTGGGAGTGATGTGGCATGGCGGCTGGATGGGCGGGATCAGCGCGCTTCTCATGGGCGGCCTGCTTCGCATGTTTATGGTGCTCAACTCGACCTTCACCATCAATTCCCTCTGTCACATGATCGGCAGCCAGCCGCACGGCACGCAGGACAGCAGCCGCGACAGCTGGCTCATCTCCTTTGTCAGCTTCGGCGAGGGCTATCACAACTATCACCACACCTACGCACGGGACTATCGCAACGGTCCCAAATGGTATAACTTCGATCCCTCTAAGTGGATTATCTACACGCTGTCCGTGATGGGATTGGCCAGCAATCTGCGCCGCCTCGACCCCTCGGTGTTTTAGTCAAATCTTCCTTCTGATCCGGTTGGGCCCTGATGACCATGGCCCGACCGGCCCATTTCATTTTCCTCCATGCATCCCTTATGATGAGCGTCTAGACACATTGCTCGGTCGGAGGCTCTGTGCTTCCGACCGCTGACCGATACAGCAGGAGGAACATGATGGCTGACGAACATGGTCATGGCGGGCCACAATCCCACGCCAAAGAAACGCTGATTCCAGGCGTGAAACACGTCATTGCGATCAGCAGCGGCAAAGGCGGAGTCGGCAAATCGACGGTCGCATCCAACCTGGCCTGCGCCTTGGCGTTGACCGGCGCCAAAGTGGGACTCCTGGATGCCGATCTCTACGGTCCTAATATTCCGATGATGATGGGGAGCACGGCCGGCCCCGAACAAAAGGACGGCAAGATTGTTCCGGTGGAAAGTTATGGGGTCAAGCTGATCTCCATGGCGTTCCTCGTGCCGGAAGACGCGCCGCTGGTGTGGCGCGGGCCGATGGTCCATCAATATCTGCAAGCCTTCTTCCGCGACGTGCTGTGGGGTGAACTGGATTATCTCCTGCTCGACTTGCCGCCCGGCACCGGCGACGTGCAACTCTCCCTGTCTCAGATGGTGCCGTTGGCCGGCGCCATCACGGTCACCACCCCGCAAGAAGTGGCCCTCTACGATGTCCGCAAAGGCATGGCGATGTTCCAAAAGGTGAATGTGCCGCTGCTGGGAATCGTCGAGAACATGAGTCACTTTGTCTGCGGACACTGTGGCGAACGCACGGAGATCTTTTCCTACGGCGGCGGAGAACGGGCAGCCGACAAGCTCGGCGTGCCCTTTCTGGGACGCATTCCCATCGATCCAGCCATTCGGGACGGCAGCGATACGGGTCATCCGATCGTCGTGGCGGATCCGGCTTCCCCTCAGGCCGCCGCATTCAGGGACATCGCACACAAGATCATCACACAACTGGCAGGGACCGGACAGGGAGCGGCTCCGATCGAAAGCCTGCTCAAGAAAATCAAGCAGCCATTTACATCGAACACGTAACGCGATACGACAATGGAGGGGGCGATGGCGGAGTTCGTCCGGGTGGCAGGCACGGCAGATGTGAAACCGGGGCACGGCATGGTGGCTGAAGTCAACGGCAAGACGCTGGCGGTGTTCAACGTGGACGGCACGTTCCACGCGATAGACAACACCTGCGTGCATCGGGGCGGTCCACTGGGCGAAGGCGACGTCGAGGGCGGCGTCGTCACCTGCCCCTGGCATGGATGGCAGTTCAATGTCTCCACCGGAGAATGTATCAAGAACCCTTCCGCCAAGGTCGAGGTCTATCAAGTCAAAGTCGAAGGCGACGACGTCAAGGTGCTTGTCCAAACTCTGTGACCACGAAAGGAGGAGCCATGGCTGCCTCCGCAAAAGAACAAACCGAGATCGCCGCCGCGCTGGTCCGTATCTATGTGTTCCTCGCTCAATACCTCGACCGGTGTTTCGATGACGCGGCCCGGAAGACGTATCCTGACGAGGAACTTCACGCGCATCTGGCCGAGACACGCCATCAACTGATGGGGATGCTGGCCGTCAATCCGGTCGTCCAACAGAAGCTGGCGCAGGATTGCGATCGGATCCTTGCGCTCGGCGCCTCCTGTTTGAGGGCCGGCCAGGCCGATCCAAAAACACGTGAAGCCATTCAGGCTGAACGGGCCGTACTCACGAATAAGACTATCGCGTTGAGCGATCTGGTCGCGGTCTTTCGTGCGCTGGAATAGTCAGGCACTCAGCGTGGACCGGTATGGGACAGGAGCCGTTCGACAGGCATCAGCTCGCCGGGCTCGACGATCGAGAGCGGGGCTTTAGCCGGCCGGTCGAATTCGAGCGGGCAGGGGACCACTATCGGGCCATACTCCGATACGAAACGGTCCGCCTGAGCACGGACCTTCAGCCCACGCAGGATGTCGCATTGCTCACGTTGATCCAGCTCTTGCACGATCATGGCTATCGGCAACTCCGAACCCAGGTCAGTTTTCGCAACGGCGTCTATCTCGGCTCCCAAGAGATGTGGGTGGAATATCCAGATCCTCCACAACCGGAGCCGGAACCATCCAGCTTCATTGCAAGACTTGTGAGCTGGTTTCGCCCGCGCGCGACGAACGAGTAGGGACGTATGAGCTTCATTCCTCTCGACCGGATCCGATCTTCCAGCAGTGATTCCTCTCCTGCCGTCAGTCATCAACCATTAACCATCAGCTCTTCCAGGCGACTCCCGCCCTGGTTCAAAGTCGTCGCGAAAACCGGCCCTGACTATCTCGACATCAAGCAGACGATGGATCGGCTCACGCTCCACACCATCTGCGAAGAAGCCCGTTGCCCGAACCGCTGGGAATGTTGGAACGCCCGCACGGCCACGTTCCTGATTCTGGGCGACATCTGCACGAGACGTTGCCACTACTGTTCCGTGGAGACCGGCCGGCCACTCGCGCTGGATCACGAAGAGCCGCGACGAGTCGCCGAAGCCGTGCAGGCATTGGGACTCCGCCATGCCGTGATCACCTCGGTCAATCGTGATGAGCTGACAGACGGCGGCGCGGCGATCTTTGCCGAGACGATAAGGCAGACGAGGCAGCTCAGCCCAAGCTGCACGATCGAAGTGTTGATTCCGGACTTCGAAGGGAACGAAGCGGCGTTGTCGATCGTCTGCGCCGAGAAGCCGGAGATCCTGAATCACAACATTGAAACCGTGCGGCGTCTCTTTCCCTCGATCCGTCCGCAAGGCAAATATCAGCGCTCGCTCGACCTGCTCGGCAAGGCCAAACGGCTGGGGATGACGACGAAGTCCGGATTGATCCTTGGAATGGGGGAGACGATCGATGAAGCCCGTGAAGTCATGCGGGACTTGCGCGCAGTCCACTGCGACATCATCACGATCGGCCAATACCTACAACCGACAAGAGCGCATCTTCCCGTGGCCCGCTTCTATGATCCCTCTGAGTTCGAAATACTAAAAGAAGAAGGGTTCGCGATGGGATTCGGACACGTGGAGTCAGGACCGTTGGTTCGGAGTTCCTACCATGCCGAACAGCACGTATGAGTCTATGAGACGATCAGCTTTGCACCTACACAAAATATGGGAATCGCCATACCACACCGGCGAAGAAAGGAAGACACAGAGGTGCCGCCCAGCCTGAACATCTCCCAATCCCTTATTTGCCTGAGGCCAGAGCTTTGCTGATCAGTGTTTGGGCTTCCTCCTGAATCCGCTTCAGGTGCTCTTTCCCCCTGAAACTCTCCGCATAAAGCTTGTACACATCCTCCGTCCCGGATGGCCTTGCTGCAAACCAGCCTTGGTCGGTCACGACTTTCAACCCGCCGATGGCGGCGCCGTTGCCTGGCGCGCAGGTGAGCATCGCGACGATCTTGTCCCCGGCTAACTCGGTGGCCTTCACTTGCTCCGGCGAGAGCTTTGAGAGGATTGTCTTCTGTGCCGGCGTTGCGGCGGCATCGATCCGTTCATAGACCGGTTCTCCCAGGTCCTTCGTGAGATCACGATACAACTCTGAGGGATCGCGGCCGGTCTTGGCCATCATCTCGGCAGCGAGCAGATCCATGATGATGCCGTCCTTGTCGGTGGACCAGACGGTGCCGTCGCGGCGTAGGAACGATGCACCCGCGCTCTCTTCTCCACCGAAGCCAAGCGAGCCATCCAGCAAGCCTGGTACAAACCATTTGAAACCCACCGGCACTTCCACGAGCTTGCGCGTGAGCTTCGCCGCCACGCGATCGATCAAGCTGCTGCTGACCAACGTCTTGCCGATGCCGGCATCGAGTTTCCATCCGGGGCGATTCGTAAACAGGTAGGCAATCGAGACGGCAAGGTAGTGATTCGGATTCATCAAGCCCGATGAACGGGTGACGATGCCGTGCCGGTCGTTGTCGGCATCGTTGCCGAACGCCACATCGAAACGATCTTTGAGCGCGATCAGGTTTGCCATCGCGTAAGGAGAGGAGCAATCCATGCGAATCTTGCCGTCCCAGTCCAGCGGCATGAAGCGAAAAGTGGGATCGACCGCTGGATTCACGATCTCGATATCCAAGCCATAGCGCTCGGCAATCGGATTCCAATAAGCCACGCCGGAGCCGCCAAGCGGATCGACACCAAGCTTCAGCTTAGCCGACTTGACGACAGCCAGATCAACGACATTCCCAAGATCGCCGACGTAAGCGGCAATGTAGTCATACGGATGTGTCGTCGTTGCGCGGCTCGCTTGTTCATAGGGAATCCGCTTGACCCCACTGAGATGAGCAGAGAGCAACGCATTGGCCCGTTCTTCGATCCACTTGGTGACCTGCGTATCGGCCGGTCCGCCCTGCGGCGGGTTGTACTTGATCCCGCCGTCTTCCGGTGGATTGTGCGAGGGGGTAATCACGATACCATCGGCCACACCTGCCGTTCGACCTCGGTTATGGACGAGGATGGCGTGGGAAATGACGGGCGTCGGCGTGAACCCACCATCCCGGTCGATCATGACGTCGACATGATTAGCGGCCAGGACCTCAAGGGCTGAAGCGAGGGCCGGCTTGGACAGCGCATGGGTATCCATGCCGAGATACAATGGGCCGGTCGTGTGTTGGGCCACGCGATAGTCACAGACGGCTTGTGTGACCGCAAGGACGTGCGCTTCATTAAAGCTTCGCTTGAAGGATGAGCCTCTGTGCCCCGATGTGCCGAACGCAACCCGCTGCTCTCGGACGGTTGGATCAGGCTTATCTGCCGAATAGGCTGCAATAAGTCTAGGAATATTAGCCAGGATTGATGATGGAGCCGGCTTGCCGGCGAGTGGATGTAGCGGCATAGCTGTTGATCTCCCAATGAACTCTCTTGATACGTTGCATGCCCGGCATGAACACTGTCAACCTTTCCGTATCCCGACGGGTATGACTGGACGAAAGCTTGATGCGAATGTTGACCAGGAGAGAAGAGGAGAGTAAATGAGTGGATCACTCACGTCACTCACTCACACAAAGGGAAATACCAATTGGGAAAGCTACAAGTTAACATAATCAGGCTTATCAGACCATGAGTCTTGAACTCCTCGGTCGCGTTCATAAGGAACTGTCGATCACCGGCAGCGCAGCCTATGAGGCGCTTCTCGCGATCGCCGAACGCGTCAATCGCAAGGTTCAGATTATCCGTCTCCACTGGCAGGCTTCCACGCTGCTTGAACGCATGGAGCGTGTGGCGGGAGACGTCGGTCAGGAGGTCGTGAACCATGTCTCCCGGCGATTCATTCCTACAGCGCAGCCGGATTCCAGTCTCAGCACGCTCGAGGGCCTGCTGAATCGAGCCGCGGCTCGCATCCACGAATTCAAACAGTCTCTGGTTCAGATCGATGCCCAGATTCGGGAGCTCAAACTTGAAGCGATCCATCAGGATTTATTGCGCCTGCAACGAGACCTCAGCCTTCGATCGGCCGGGATCGAACGTCTTATCATCAGCAGTGGCGCGGCGGCAGTCGGACAGCCGGTGCGCGCCTGTCCACGATCGCCCTCTATCCATATTGCGACGGTCCTTCGCGGTCCCTTTCTCCTCCCACCGGGCGACGACCTGGTGTTCCGTCCGGATGACATCGTGGTGCTGATCGGCATCCAATCGGAACTGGACCGGCTCACAGCCTGGTTTACCGGTCCACGGATTGTGAACCCGGCATCATCCGAACCGGCTTGAATCAATCGGACAAGACCAGTAGGCACATCGTCGCGGATCCGATAGAATAGAGCATCGACAACAAAGGATCACCGCATGTCTTCTTCTCGAGTCATCCTGTCCTGCAGTGCCGTCCTGTCCCTGTCTGTCCTACTTCCCTCAGTCACCCTTGCCGGATCGGGCACCACCGCGGCCCTGGCCGACTCGCCCGGCATTCGCATGCTGGAGGAAATTCAGGCAGTCATCACCGATCTCGCCGAACGGGCCAAGCCGTCCGTGGTCAATTTGTTTCCGCTCCAGGGGCCGGGCCGAGCACGCGACCAGGGCGGCGAGCGCACACCCCCCAATACACCGGGATCCGGCTCCGGCCTCATCGTCGACAGCGAGGGCCATATCGTCACGAACAATCACGTCATCGGCGATGCGGCTGAGATTGAAGTGCGGTTCTCCGATAAGACGAAACTGATCGCCCAAGTCATCGGCAAAGATCCGGACACGGATCTGGCCTTGTTGAAAGTGACCGCGGATCATCCGCTGCCCAGTGCGCGATTCGGCGACTCCACGACCGTCAAAGTCGGTCAGTGGGTGCTCGCGGTCGGCAATCCCTTCGGGCTCGACCGAACGGTGACCTTGGGCGTCGTGAGCGGCATTGGGCGTGAAAATATCAATTTGTCGCGCTACGAAAACTTCATTCAAACCGATGCATCGATCAATCCGGGAAATTCTGGCGGACCGCTGTTCAACTTGCGTGGTGAAGTCATCGGTATCAACACCGCCATCATCAATTTCGCAC
>CAYNLM010000019.1:0-35617 GCA_964398045.1 uncultured Nitrospira sp.
TACGGCACCATCGTGAAAGGCTCGGCCGACCGTGCCCTGGTCGTGCTGGGCGTCCTCGTGGCATTCCACGAACTGGGACACTTCCTCGCCGCCCGCTGGGTCGGTGTGAAAGTACTCAAATTCTCGCTCGGCTTCGGGCCCAAGCTCTTCGGCCGTCAGGTGGGCGAAACGGAATATCTCCTCTCGGCTGTCCCGCTCGGCGGTTACGTCAAGCTGTTCGGGGAAGATGAAACGGAAGCCACGACGGCCGAGGATCGCCGGCGATCGTTTGCCCATCAAGGCCTGTGGGGGAAAGTTCTCATCGTGGCGGCGGGGCCGGGGTTCAATTTCATTCTGGCCTATTTGATCTTCGCCGGATGGCTCTCGACCGGATCGCCGCTCTTCGTGCCCACGTTCCGTGACCTGAGCGCCGATGTCGAAGCCCTCGCGCCCGGTTCGCCTGCTGCAACAGCCGGCATGGAAATCGGCGATCGCATCGTCAAGATCGACGGGAAAGACATTTCCACCAAGACCGAATTGCTGGACGCCGTGGCGAAGAGTAAAGGCCGGCCCATCGCGCTGGAAGTGCGGCGCGAGGGACAGATCAAGCCGCTGACTGTCACGCCGATTCCGGCGCCGGGGGAAACAGCCTCTGGAGAAGAGCCGCTCTATACCATCGGCGTCGAGGAAACCCCTCCCGTGGTGACGTCGGTGATGCATGGCTCCCCCGCCTCGGCAGCCGGATTCCAGCCTGGCGATCGGGTTGTGGGCATCGAAGGAGAACCGATTTACACGTGGGCGCAAATGACCACGCACGTCAAAGAACATCCGCAGAAGCCCTTGCGGGTGGAGGTGCTGCGCAACGGTCAACGGATTCCCCTCACCGTGACGCCCACAGCGGAGAAAGCCACGGTCAATGGGCAGACCGTTGAAGTCGGAAAAATCGGCATTTCCGGTCCAGGCCGTTCGTTGATGCGATCGGATAATCCCTTGGAGGCCATCTATCAAGGCTTTGAAGCCACGTGGGGGTGGACCGAGCTGACGACGATCGGCTTGTACAAGATGATCGTGGGCGACATTTCTAGCAAGAATATCGGTGGCCCGCTCACCATTGCGAACATTTCCGGTGAAGCGGCGTCGCAAGGCGCTTCGAATGTGGTCTTCCTGATCGCCATCCTGAGCATCAACCTCGGCGTTCTGAATCTCCTGCCGATTCCCATTCTCGACGGCGGGCACTTGCTCTTTTTCCTGATTGAGGGCATTCTGCGTAAGCCGCTCGGCGAACGGCAACGCGAGCTTGCCCAGCAAGTCGGGTTGGTGTTGCTGGTAGGCGTCATGATCTTTGCCTTCTGGAATGATTTGGAACGTATCTTCTCCCGTTAATGATTCTCCGAGGATGCTCAAAAAGGCCATCCGACAAGGCCGCAGGCGAGAAACAACCGCAGGCGTACCCTCTGGGGTACGTTGAGGATTGTTTTGAGCCGAGAACGAAGTCTGGGGACTTTTTCAGCATCCGACCCTCAACATGAGAACCTCTCAGCTGCTCATTCCCACATTACGGGAAGATCCCGGCGAGGCGGAAACTGTCAGCCACCGTCTCATGCTCCGGGCCGGACTGATCCGGAAAGTCGCCGCCGGGATCTACATCTACCTCCCGCTCGGGCTGCGCGTGATCCGCAAGGTGGAACAGATCATCCGTGAAGAGATGAACCGAGCCGGCGCTCAGGAATTGCTCATGCCGATGGCCTCGCCGGCGGAACTGTGGAAAGAAACCGGCCGATGGGATTTTTACGGCAAGGAACTGCTCCGCTTCAAAGATCGGCATGAACGGGACTTTTGTCTGGGCCCGACCCACGAGGAAGTCATTACCGATCTCTTTCGTCGCGAGGTGAGCTCCTATCGGCAACTCCCGCTGAATTTTTACCAGATCCAAACCAAATTCCGGGACGAGATTCGGCCCCGCTTCGGTCTGATGCGCGGACGTGAGTTCCTGATGAAGGACGCCTACAGCTTCGATCGGGATGAAGCCGGCGCACGCCTCAGCTATCAAAACATGTATGACGCCTACCACCGCATCTTCACACGCTGTGGCTTGACCTTCCGCGCCGTTGAAGCCGACACCGGCCTGATCGGCGGCACCTCGTCGCATGAATTCATGGTGCTTGCCGATACCGGGGAGGAAACCATCGTCTACAGCGACCAGGGCACGTTCGCCGCAAACGTGGAACGGGCTGAGGTATTACCGCCTGAACAATCCGAGACCGACGCCCTCCGCCCGCTCAAGACCGTCGCAACACCGAATTGCCGGACCATTGAGGAAGTCACCGCTTTCTTGAACGTCCCGGCGCATCGATTGGTGAAGACACTCCTGTACCAGGCGGGGAAAGAAACCGTGGCCGTACTGGTACGGGGGGACCATGCGGTCAATGAGATCAAGCTCAAGAAGGTCCTCGGAGTATCAGAAATTGAATTGGCCGGACCGGCCACTGTTGAGAAAGTAACCGGCGCGCCGGTCGGATTTGCCGGCCCGGTCGGGCTCGAGGGAACCAGGATATTCGCAGATCACGCAATCCCGGCATTGCGGAACGTCGTGGTCGGCGGGAATCAGCTTGATACCCATTATGTGGATGCGAATTGGGGACGCGACTTTTCAGCCGATGAGGTGCTCGACCTTCGCAATGCTCAGGCCGGAGATCCTTCTCCACGGAAAGACGGCATGCTGAAAGCCACGAAAGGCATCGAGGTCGGCCATGTATTCATGCTGGGCACCAAATACAGCAAGGCCATGAAAGCAACATTCCTGGATGCCCAGGGGAAGGAATGTCTCGCCGTCATGGGCTGCTATGGCATCGGCGTGGGACGCACCGCCGCGTCTTCGATTGAACAGAACCATGACAAGCGCGGCATCATCTGGCCCTATCCGATCGCCCCCTTCCACGTCCATCTTCTACCTGTCAGCCAATCCGACAAGACCGCTCAAGCGACCGTCGGTCTCTATGAGAATCTCTTGTCCGCCGGCTTCGAGGTGCTCTGGGATGATCGAGAAGAACGAGCGGGTGTGAAATTCAATGATGCCGATTTGATCGGCGCGCCATTCCAAGTCATCGTAGGAGACAAAGGACTGGCCGACGGAGTCGTCGAAGTAAAAGTTCGTAAAACGGGCGCGAAGTCTCGTGTGGCTCCTTCGGACATTGTCAGTCATCTACGAACACTGGAATCAGCGCCGGCCTAGCTCCATCCGGCCTTTCCCCATTATCCCCTCTTGTCTTCTTTCGTCGGCAACGATTAGGAAAATTGGCTTT
Organism: uncultured Nitrospira sp.; assembly: GCA_964398045.1. Taxonomy (GTDB): domain Bacteria; phylum Nitrospirota; class Nitrospiria; order Nitrospirales; family Nitrospiraceae; genus Nitrospira_D. Next base: position 3,282 of record CAYNLM010000019.1, read on the forward strand.
TCCTTGCCTTCCCAAGCTGTTGGGCTAGACTGACATTCGGTTCTCGAACGTGGGAGCCTCCCCTCACACGCCACCGCCCGATGACCATGTCGCGCTGAGCCCAAGAGGAAAGACAGGGAATGCAAGCCAAACCGATGCCCCAGAATCTTCAGGAAATCCAGCTCAAGGTCGAGTACGCCGAACACGTCAAGCGGATTACCACTCAGATCCACGCCGCCAGCGACCTCGATCAAATTCTCCTGGATCTTCACAAGGACATTCTCAGCCTCTTTGACGCGGAAGACCTGACACTCTTTGCATTCGATTCAGAAAAAAAGGAAATCTTTTCCAAGGTCCCGCATGTCGATACCGTCGAAGAAGTGCGCATTCCCATTACCGAGCAAAGCCTGGCGGGGTTCTGCGCCAAGTATCTCCGTCCCGTCAACATTGCGGATGCCTACAATATGGCCGAACTGCAAGGCATCCATCCTTCGCTGCTTCACGACACGTCCTACGACAAGCGCACCGGCTTCAAGACGAAACAGGTCCTCACCTACCCCATCGTCGCCGACAACAAGTATTTGATGGGCGTGCTTCAACTGCTGAACAAGAAAAGCGGCAGCCGGTTTACCAGGAAGGACGAGGAGTGCGTGGCCGAAATCGCCAAAGCGCTCGGCATCGCCTTTTATAACCTCCGCAAAACCTCGAAAAAAAATCCCACGAAGTTTGATCTGCTGGTCAGCAACAGCCGCATCACGCAAAACGATCTGGACAACGCCATCGCGGAATCGCGCAAAGGGACCAGCGATTTGGAAAGCATCCTGATTGAGAAGTATAAAGTGCCGAAGATCGACATCGGAAAATCGCTGGCTCAATACTTTAAATGCCCCTACATTGAATACAGCGAACGCACGCTCGTCGATATTGAGCTGCTCAAGAATCTGAATGTCGATTATCTAAAAAAGAATCACTGGATGCCGCTCAAGCGGGATCGCACGGCCATTGAAATCCTGACGGACGACCCTGGCGATCTGGATCGCGTCCAGGACATTAAACGGACTTTCCCCGGCCTCAATATTCGGTTTGCCGTCAGTCTGCGCCGGGACATTGCGCAATTCCTGGGTTCCGCCACGGGACAAAGCGATACCGGAGGACGAAAACTTGATGAGAATGTATCCGACATTCTCGGCGAACTCGTCACCGAAGCCCAGGCCGAAGCGATGGAAGAAGCCGGCGGCAGCGGACTCGACGAGAACGACAGCGCGATCGTCCGTCTCGCCAATCAAATCATCGCCGACGCCTATCGGCAAAACGCGTCCGATATTCACATCGAACCCTACGGCGAGAAACGCGAAACCCTCGTTCGCTTCCGGGTGGACGGCGACTGTTTCGAGTACATGAAAATCCCGCAGAGCTATCGGCGCGCCATCGTGTCGCGGTTAAAGATCATGGCCAGCCTCGACATCGCCGAACGGCGCAAACCGCAAGACGGCAAGATCAAGTTCAAACTCAGTGAAAACAAGGAAATCGAACTCCGCGTCGCGACCATTCCCACCGCCGGCTACAACGAAGACGTCGTGATGCGTATCCTCGCCGCCAGTGAGCCGTTGCCGCTCGACAAAATGGGCTTCTCGGATCGGAATCTCAAAGGCATCAAGGATATCGCTGAAAAACCCTATGGCATCATTCTTTGCGTCGGCCCTACCGGGTCCGGTAAGACCACGACCCTGCACTCTGTATTGGGACACATCAATACGCCGGACATTAAGATTTGGACGGCGGAAGATCCGGTCGAAATCACGCAGTACGGTCTGCGACAGGTCCAGGTTCAACCAAAGATCAACTTCACCTTTGCCGCCGCGATGCGCGCCTTCCTTCGCGCCGATCCCGACGTCATCATGGTCGGCGAAATGCGAGATAAAGAAACGGCGGACACGGGCATCGAAGCCTCCCTCACCGGCCACTTGGTCTTGAGCACCTTGCACACGAACAGCGCGGTCGAAACGGTGACGCGCCTTCTGGACATGGGGTGCGACCCATTCAGCTTCGCCGACGCCATGCTCGGCGTGCTCGCGCAGCGGCTTGCTCGTCGTATTTGCAAGGACTGTAAAGAACAATACGTCGGAACCCCCGTAGAATATGAAGAACTCCGCCAAAGCTATGGTCCCGCCTATTGGGACAAACTCAACATCAAGCAGGACAATACCTTCCGTCTCAGCCGCGGCAAAGGATGCGAAGTGTGCAATCGAACCGGTTTTAAGGGCCGCGTGGCCCTCCATGAACTCCTGCTCGGGTCGGATCAGATCAAGCGGATGATCCAGCAAAAAGCCCGCACCGAGGACATACTCAATGCCGCGCTTGCAGATGGCATGACCACGCTCATGCAGGACGGGATACAAAAAGTTCTCCAAGGTCACACCACGTTTAAAGAAGTCAAAGCGGTGGCAATCAAGTAATCTCGTAATGGCCCACCTTGAATAGTCCGCGTACGAAACCACCGACAAAGCCTCGAACACGGCGGAACGGCCACCGCATCCCGCCCCAGCCTCGTATTTACCGTCATTCAGACTGAAGGCAACTTCAATCCCTTCGCCGTCAGCGGGATTCTCTGTTTGATCCGGGGAACAACGTCGAACTGGGCAGGACGTACCTCAACGTCCTGTCGTACAACCAACTGGAACAGATTGAGGACATGAGAAACCCGCGACTATCTCGCCAACGTCGTCACGTTCCGCAAGCAATTCATCACGGCCACGGAAAACGACAAACGATACGAGACGGGGTACGAAGCGGTGCTGGATGGTTATTTCGCCGAAGCCTGGGAGAGCCGCGCCAGGAATTTCCGCAGGCGCATGTCCGCGACGGGTGAGAGCTCTGCGAATTCCACGCCGTATGTCCGGTCTTTACTCCACCGCACGGTCGCGCGCTCCACAAACATGGCGGAGACTTGATTGGGCAGGCGCAAGCTGATGGCGATGTCATCACCCGGACTGATGTCGGCCTCCGTCATCACCCGCACACCCTTTGTCGACACGTCATATACGACTCCGATGCCGCCACGTTCAACGGTGACCCACTTCTTGAGCCCGACTCGGGCAAAGGAGCAGGGAAAAGGAGCGGAGACGCGAAGACGGGGATGCCGGCGTGATTGAGTTCCCGCGTATGCCTGGACCAACGCCGGTTCCATTTACGCCTCAGGACTGCCCATGGCTGTGATCGCCATATACTTACTCAATCGACTGTGTGCCGCTTCCGAAAGTTTCTTAAACGCCAGCCCGTAAATTTGGTCCTTGGTCCAACGGACCGTCGCCACCGCAATGTCAGCCGGAGCCGCCTGCCTGGGCAATCGCAGCCTCAGCGAGACCTGATCGCCCGGCTTGATCGGCGCTTCGGTGCTCATGCGCACGCCGCGCAACGAAAGATCGTAGACCACGCCGATATTTTCGCTGGGTTTGCGGAACCATCCTGCGGATTCCAGACGAGCAACGGAGCAGGTGAATGGGGTGGGAACACGAACTCGAGGATAGCGACGGAATTTGTTGAGGACTGCCCCTCGTTGATGCGCCGTGTGCATGCCACCTGCCTCGTGAGGATCACTGTACCTCACGAGGCAAGTTTCGCGAATCAATTTGAAGTTTTATGCACCCTACGAGTGCTGAGCGCCGGGAGCAGGTTGCGCCGCGTGAGGCGTCCCGTGGTTCGCGCGATGACGATCTCTGAACCCCGCTGGACGGCCGGATGACTGCCGCTCATTGTAGCGTGGAGCGCTTGCCCTTCCGTAAGAAGCCGCGGCAGGCCGAGTGCTCCCTGGTGCCAGCGGAACGGCATGACCCAGGAGCCGCTCGATGTCTCGAAGCTGTTGGTGATCTTCTCCTGTGACAAAACTCGTGGCCCGTCCGGTGGTCTTCATTCTCGCCGTTCGTCCGATACGATGCACATAATCTTCCGGGCAATTAGGCAAGTCGAAGTTGATGACATGGCCGATATTTGCGACATCGATGCCGCGCGCAGCAATGTCGGTGGCCACGAGCACGCGGAACGTTCCGCGCTTGAACCCCTCCAACGCCGCGCGGCGCTGTGAAAGGCTGCGATCCCCGTGCAACACGGCGACCTTGTGCCCGGCGCTCCCCAACATGCGCCCTAACCGGTCAGCCCGATGTTTCGTCCTGGTAAAGACGAGCGCCGTGTCCTTGTCTGCTCCCAAAAGCGACAAGAGGAGATCGGCCTTTGCATCATGCGAGGTATGATGTACCGCCTGCGTGACACCATCGGCCGTGGTCGCGGATGGAGTGACCATCACGCGCACGGGATTGTTGACGCTCGCTTGAACCAACCGAGCCAGATCCGTCGGCAGTGTGGCCGAGAACAGCAAGGTCTGCCGTTCTTCCGGCAACGCATCAAGGATTTGGTTGATCTGCGGCGCGAATCCCATGTCCAACATGCGATCCGCTTCGTCGAGCACCAACATCTTGATGGCCGACAACAGAATCGTACCGTTCCACATGTGATCGAGCAGACGGCCCGGCGTGGCGACCAAGATCTCAGGCCGTTGCCGCAAGCCGCGGACCTGGGCCTGCATGTCGGCGCCTCCCACGATCACGGTGGCGGAAATGCGACGGCTCCGACCGAGTTTCTCGATGGTCGTCAAAATCTGTAGCGCGAGCTCGCGCGTCGGCGCCAGAATCAGCGCTTGCGGCTGTCCTTTGGGCAGAGCCGCGAGTCGCTCGACCAGAGGAATGACAAACGCCGCGGTTTTACCCGTCCCGGTCTGCGCACACCCGATGACGTCGCGACCCGCGAGCGCCGGCGGAATGGCTTGTTCCTGGATGGGCGTTGGTGAAGTAAACCCTGCGCTTGCGAGGTCCCGTAAGAGGGCCTCAGACAAACCGAGGGCGTGAAAATTGGTGTGAACAGACGTATCCACTACACTATCCTTTCAGTTTGATCGCATTATGACGGGATCAGAGAACCGAGGGGAGAGACAACCGAGAAGGGTGCAACTCCAAACTGGACCTGGTCGCGATGCGATCGCGAAGTCCGTTATGGTTTGAGCATTCCCCTCGACGGACTACTACGAGGGAAATGTAGACACACCATACAGGATGATCTGTCCCGCGTCAACCTGTTCTTCAAAATCACAGTGCCGAGACGGTGTTTCACACTGTTCGCCATCTCACCCCAACTGTGCTATCGTAGCGACCAGACGATCGATTGTACGGACTGGACACGAGGGATGAGATGATGACGACCGCCACTGCTCCCATACGATTAACCCGCCGTTTTCATGTCGGCTGGACGATCGCGTTGTTCTCCTCGATTGTGATCGGCGCGCTGGCCGCCATTCCGACCTTCGCCTATTTTTACGGGTACACCTGGGTCGACTGGTCCCTATTCGGCATCCTTTATTTTGTCAGCGGACTCGGCATTACGGTCGGTTATCATCGGCTCATGTCTCATCGCAGCTTCGAATGTCCCGATTGGGTCAAGGCGGGTCTTCTGATCGCCGGCGCGTGGGCCCTCCAAAATTCGGCGATCAAATGGACGGCGGATCATCTCAGGCACCACGCCCATTGCGACGAAGAGGCTGATCCCTACAACGCCAAACTGGGGTTCTGGCATAGCCATTGTGGATGGTTGTTTTCCGAACGGAAGCATGACGATATTCAGTACGCCTCCCGAGTGGCGCAAGATCCCGTGGCCATCTGGCAACATCGCTACTACACCGCGATCGTGCTGTCAGGCCTGGGACTGACCTTTCTCATTGGGTTCATCGCAAACGGAGTCGTCGGTGGCGTCGGGTGTTTCCTCCTTGCAGGCGTCGGTCGTACGTTCGCCGTCCTGAACTCGACTTTTTGCATTAACTCCGTCTGCCACATTTGGGGAACCCAGCCGTTCGGCTCAAAGGATTCCAGCCGGGATAGTTGGTGGGTCTCACTGATCACGTTTGGCGAGGGTTATCACAACTACCATCATATGTACCCGAGTGACTACCGAAACGGACCTCACTGGTACGACTTCGACCCCTCAAAATGGCTCATCTATGGGCTCTATTTACTGGGGCTTGCGTCGGGCTTGCGCACCGCCTCCTATGCTGGACCTGACCGCTTGAACCAGCCCTGATGCCGCCCGCGCTTCCGCCGGATAGCTTGGTCCGGAAGATGCTGTTTGACTCGTCATCCCGCACAGTGATACTGTGAAGCGTCGTTTGAGCTTCTGTTTTTCCTCGCGCTTCTGTATCCACTCCCCAGTTTCTGCGCGATTGTCTTTGTAGCATCATAGCTCTGACACCTGACATGCTGAATGGCACACACTGTCCTTCAGCCGGGTGGAAAGATCCGCTATCGGCATCGAAACAGAGCCCCGACCTCTTCGTCAGATACGGCCCTGGCGTGAGCTGCAGGGCTTCGCAGAAGGAGTTCTCTATGAATCTATCTTCAGTTTGGAAAGATCGCAGAGCAGGAAAAAAGAAGAAAAAGTCCGTTCATAAGCCGAAAATTCGCTGGGAGTTGCTCGGGCTGACGGACCCCCATTCGGTTGACACCAGCTCTTCCATCGAAACCATCCGGCGTGAAGTGTCTTCCCTGGCGAGCCACGGATTCGGGGCGGACACCCGCTCGCGCTCTGCCGCTCAGGAAAGCAAGTCGTTAGGCCGAAACCATTTGTCGGGTAGCAGCCGACCAAAGCGTCGGGGCGCCACTGAATAGGCATCGAGAAACCCGGCCAAAGCCGCCTGTTCAAGTATGCGGGTCTCTTTCCATGCTCCGTCACCATTACTCAACACCATTCTAATACTCAACACCATTCTAAGTTCGCTATTGCGGTAGGAATGTGTTAGCGTGAACAAACAAGAACTTCGGTTACTATCCTCTCCCTCGCGCGTCCCTCCCTCTACTCTTGTTTCTGCGCGATCGAAGTCCTAGTCTCCGCCGTTCCTCCGTCTCACCGGCTTCCAGGAAGCCGGTCGTTCAGAACGCCAGGTTCCAATCACTCGAATCGCCGAGGGCCGCGACGAGTGTCTCACCAACCGCCCTTTTAACCGGGAGGACACACCATGCACCGCTTTCCCTATGCTCGTCGTGCCGCCGTTTCCGCAATCTTTGTACTCATGACAGGACTGCTGGTGCCCTTCGCTCATGCGGCGAGTTCCACCACGACCACAACGGCTCCCGCATCCGGCACCACGCCACGTAATGCCCTTGCCGCAGGGGCGGTTGAAGACTCTCTTCCAGCCTGCCTGGCCAGAATTCCGAAGGATGCAACGGCGGGCCAACGCATGATCGCCGAGCAAAGCTGCCGGCGGGATGAGGGCGACCGGAAACCGTTCCAAGCCACCTTAGGCCGATAGGTTTCGCCCTCTCGCCCGTGACCTGGGCGACGAGCATGGCAGACCTTGGTCTTCAACACCTGGGTGGCCAAGGTCGCATGTCATAGGAGTCTTGCTCAGAAAGGCGCCCGTATCATGGTCCTCATACAAGGTCTGCTTCATTGGTTCGCGCAGAACCCTTTAGGAGCAGCGACCCTTTTCTATGTGACTGGAGTGCTCGGCGTCCTGGTGCATGCCTATTTTGAGCCGCGGGACGAGCGCTAGCTGCCGGACAGGAGCTCATGGGTAAACGAATTCTCTACGTCGGCGGGCTGTCGGATGTGATTTCCGACCATCAGCTCCGCGATCTCTTTGAAAGTTATGGCGAAGTGGCCCGCGCCTATGTCGTCCGACATAAGCACACGGGCAAATCAGCCGGGTATGGATTTGTGGAAATGGGCTCAGGCGAACAGGCCTTGAACGCGGTTGTCGCCCTTGAAGGTGCCCTCTTCAGCGGGAATTGCCTCCGCCTGTATGTCACACCTTATGGTTCTCGCAGTTCGGCATGATCGTCGAGAACCGAGAGGAGAACTGATGAGTCGCATCAACCTAGACCCGCTCATGACCTTCCCGGATGGATCACACCTCGTGATCAGCACCCAATGTTCGAAGGAAGGTGACTTCTCCTGTGCCCTCTATAGCGCTGTCGTCGAGGCAGACGATCGCGCGGCGTTCCAAGCCATCTCTAATCACCTGGCCGCGCCCACCTGCCTGGGCGCTCAAGAGCATGCCTACAGTTACGCCCTTAGGCTCTATCCACGTGCCGCCGAGTCGATGAAGAAACCGCCGTATCTCATTTGGTCGGGACCTCGATCAGGACTAGCCCAGTAACTATACGCCTTCCGTGCGGTTTGACAAACCGATCCCCCATCACCTTGATGGCCTGGCTGATGGCCTTCTTCATTTTCACGGTCTGTTCTTCTGATGTCATTGCACCTCTCCAACGGAATTCTACCTAGGCAGACATTCAGCGTGTCCTCGACCGCGCCCGCCGCCACCACATTCAGTTCACTCGCTGGCGCGAACACCATTGTCCCTTTCAAGAGATCCGAGTCCAAAGCATGTACCGTCGGCGCCGACAGAGAGGCGATCAGCAACATGGACGAAAGCAGAACCGCTCGTGTGATGAATGGATAGGTGCTCATAATGTGTACCTCCCTGCATTGGTAGAGCCCATGGTTGGCGCCTCATCGCGGGCTCGCTCGGTGAAGCGCATGTGAGCAATCGCGTCGAGATGCTCCTGTGCGAGATGACTCCGTAAGAGTCCATCTCTATCCTCTGCCGATGCGGAGATACGAACGCGACGGAACTGGCGTCGCCACACAAGACCTACCGAGTGACTGAGAAGCGTTGCTTGAAGAAGCGGCGGAGGCTGGGGAATCAGACGCGCAGTGCAGGAAAGAGGAGCGCGAGAGATGGGACAGTCGGCGTGGCTTAGAAAATCAAAATGATTCTATATGCCGCTATCCATGAGGGTCAATGCGAACAAGGCTCGCTCGCTCCGTAAGGGTATGATTCTGAACAGGTATATATTTTTTCTGGATACCGCCATGTGACTCCTTCTTTTGAGCTGAAATTACTTTTTCAAAATTGGAGATATCGGGCATGCCTTATTGCGGTAATGGTTCGCTATGTGTGCGCTCATGTGTTAGAGTACAGCGTGTGGATGAAGGACCCCATTCTCGTGCCAGATACTAGCCCTATCGATAGCCTCCCTGTTTCTCCGTCCGAGATCTCATTCATCACCTGTATCGCCAGCGGAAAGGTCCGTGATGGAACAAGGCGGTGAGGCTGCAAGACCGACAATCACCAGCTCAGTAGGCAGCACAGAGTTACAAGGAGAAACACCATGGACACAGAGAAACAGCGTCAGCCGCATACCGCATCAAGTTGGGTACGCATTCCCAATGGAACAAAGGTACGGCACCGCCTTGAAGCCTATGATGGTGTCGTAGACGGGCTGACGGAAATCGTCGATGGACCGCAACGCAATCCCGACGGGAAAACGCAATATCGTATCAACATCGGGCCAGGGACTCGGCAGCTGGTGTCGGAGGATAACCTTAGTATTCTGCTCGACAGCGAAAACCTCGTGATCATCGGAAGAGAAAAAGAGCCCTATCGTCGCTCAGTGACGACACACTTGCGCACGGCGTTTGCCGATGACCGGTTCATCAAGCCGGCCTAAGCCGAGCGACCGACTATGAGAAGCAGGCCCCCAACGGACTGTAGTGGCTATTTATTCCCGAACCTGTTAGCATAACCACGTTTCATTGCGGAGGGCCTCGCAGGAAACGCGCTATTGAACGGCCCATCACCGATGTTGTTCTTACCGAGACGCTGATCGGAAGCCAGACCTAAGCCGCTCTTACGACGCGTCTTCGGCCCGCTCCTTCCCCTCGTGTGCTGTTCTCGAGTCTCAGACAATATCACTATTCAGAAGGAGGAACCCCCATGGGTTCAAAACTCTATGTTGGCGGGTTGCCCTATGCGGCAACGGAAACGCAGTTAACCGACTTGTTTGCGGCGCACGGGACGGTGGAATCGGCCCGGGTCATCACGGACAAGTTCACCGGCCAGTCACGCGGCTTCGGTTTCGTCGAGATGGCGACCGCCGAAGAAGCCAAGGCGGCCATCACTGCCTTGAACGGTTCGCAAATGGACGGACGCCCGCTCACCGTGAACGAAGCCAAGCCCCAGGAACCCCGTTCCGGCGGCGGTGGCGGACGGTTTAGCGGTGGCGGCGGCGGACGCGGCAACGATTTCGGCAATCGCAGCCGCTTCTAACTCCGGCCCACACGACGGGAAGGGCGCCTCAGTGAGGCGCCCTTCTCTTTCGCCTACGAGGATCACTTCTATGACCACAGCCTCCACTCCATCACCACAACTCAAACGCGCCTATCCTAACTATGTCACCATCATGCTCTTCAGCCTCGTGACGTGTGGCGCGCTGATCGGCGTGCCAACCTTCGCCTACCTCCATGGGTACACCTGGCTGGACTGGACCATGTTCGCGCTCCTCTATGTGGCGACTGGGCTGGGAATTACCGTGGGCTACCATCGCCTGATGGCACACCGCAGCTTCGATTGTCCTGCTTGGGTGAAAGCAGGATTTCTCATCGCAGGGGGATGGGCACTCGAAAATTCGGCGCTCAAGTGGGCGGCCGACCATATCCGCCATCATGCCCACTGCGACCGGGAAGCAGATCCCTATAACGCCCAGCGGGGATTTTGGTATAGCCACTGTGGATGGCTGTTTTACCAGGACGCCTATTCGGATGACAAATACGCATCGCGGTTGCGGCAGGATTCCCTCGTCATGTGGCAGCACCGCTACTATTTGCCCATTGTCATCTCAGGCCTGGCGCTGACGTTTGTGGTCGGGTTTCTTTACAACGGCTGGATTGGTGGATTGGGGTGTTTCTTGCTCGCCGGCATCGGCCGTACCTTCGCCGTACTCAATTCGACGTTTTGCATCAATTCGATCTGCCATCTCTGGGGACGCCAGCCGCACGGCCAGACGGATTCCAGCCGGGATAGTTGGCTTGTATCGCTGATGACCTTCGGCGAGGGCTACCATAATTACCACCACACCTATCAGAGCGATTACCGCAACGGCCCCCGCTGGTACAACTTCGATCCATCAAAGTGGCTGATCTTCACGCTCTCGAAGCTCGGGTTGGCCTCGTCGCTCCGCACCGCTCCTGCCGAGCCCGTCTAGCGCCTCCTGTTTCGAATTCATCTGTTGCCACTCACCGCTGATCGAATCGTGGACTGAACCAAGACTCACGCGATCGATTGCGTGACGTGGTGTCAACTCCGCAACTTTACCGGAGCATGCACGAGACGCTAGAGGTATTCGGGGGCGGATACAGGCGATGATCGAGCGACCTATCTAGGAAGAGATTTTGGCTGCGCTGGCTTTTCGGCCCTCTCATTCTAACCACTCTCCCTCTCGACGGATTCCCCTTCCGAGAGCAGATCTTCGATCTGCCCTTCACTACACATCAGACCTTCGGCATCGCGCTTTGGCTCACGGGTACCGACGGATTTTCTGGATTTCCCGCCCCTGTCATCTTTGCGAGCTTCTGGCATGATTAGAGCCCCTTCGTTGCAATCACACAGACGCGGCTTCGCTCTCCCTCCGCACTGAGTGCGTCATGACGTTGGACTCACCGGCCTCAAGAGCCTTCGACGGCGCCGCTACAGAGAAGCCCCAGCTAGAACCCGTCTTGCGCACACCGCACCCCAGCCAGCCGCGATCGATCGTCCGGAAAACTTCTATCTCGCGACACCGCTTTTAGCGCCAGGCTGGAGTCCTGAAACGATCCTCCACGAATTACTTTCTCAAGCCCACGAGTAGGACCCTGGGGATTATGCTTTGGACTGGTCGCATAGTATCCCTCGTTGTACCAATCGGACACCCACTCGGAGGCATTTCCTGCCATGTCGTACACACCGTAGGGACTCTTGCCCCCCGCATAGCTGCCCACGGAGTGAAGACTATCATGGTACGTGTTGCCGGAGGATGTCCGCGCATAGTTCGCAACCGCGAAGGTTGGTTCGCCATTTCCCCATGGATAGGTCCGCTTGTCGCTTCCGCGTGTGGCCTTTTCCCACTCCGCTTCCGTGGGCAATCGCTTCTGAACCCACCGGCAATACGCATCGGCAGCCTGCCAACTGAGGCCGATGACCGGTCGATCTCCATCATGGAATAGATCGGCTTGTTCCCAAAGTTTCGGGACAAAGTCTTGTCGAGTAGCCCCGGCAGCATCCAAAAACTTGGCATAGCCGGCCACAGTGACTTCGTACTGGTCGAGATAGAATGCGCTCAGATAGACTTCATGGGGCGGCTGGTTCCATGATCGTCCGTTCGCACTTCCCATCATAAACACGCCGTCCGAGATCCACGCCATGGGGACACCGTGCGTGCGAGCCTCAGGCTCCATCCCATGACGCGGATCAGCCAACGAGACTTCGGCGCTTCCTATCGCCACAAAGACGCTCAGTATGGTCTGTATGGCCCATCGCCGGAGGGATGTCTCACGAACACAAAGATCAGAAAGGTGAGCGTTGTGTTGCATCAGCGTACTCGGACTCCCCTCATTTACTCCCACGTACGATGCGCTTCGCTCACGTGCTCGACACCGTCTGTCTTCCTGATTTCCCAATGCACCTCGTCTGGAACGGACACAACCTTCAACTCCGCACAATGCCCATTGACCTCCGCACACATCTCTTCCACGACGCGAACGAGCTTCTCGTCATCGCGCGGAATTAGCTTGCCGCACTGATTTAAGCTTGGTTCGTGGGGGGGGGGGACGCCGCTTCAGGCCAGTAGGCCCTTCGGTCCACCTCTTGAAGCACCTCTTGCTGTCCTAACTCCCGCAGACGCAGAAACGCCTTATGACTTATGCAGAACTGCTCGTACCTCTTGTTGATGACAATCTTTCGCATGACCGGCTCTCCTTTTCTACTGACCGATGGAGTCCACCTACAGGGATTAGACCATAGTGTCAACGTCGGCCCTCACCCAAACATCATGAAAGTCAGCGAATTACGCCCTCTTACTGACGTGGTTTGACTCCTCGGCGCGTGCATATTAAGGTGCATCCTCGTACGAGCAACTTTCCTGTCCCTCGCGCTTCTCTACTCCAGTCCTCAGCGCGATTGGTTTCCTAGTACACAAGGCTCTTACGGGTGCCCCTGCTGTTAAACAGGCAGTGGAGGAACGGACACACTGTGGCTTCCGTCTGAGAATCAACCGACTGCGCTGTCGAGTAGGAGTGAATCCATGAAAATATCAACGGTGTGGGGAGGCAACAAAGCGGCGAGGAAGCGGAAGCGACCTGTGTCCAAACTCAAGATTCGTTGGGACGTGTTGGGGCTTCAACCTGTCTCTTCTGAGGACCAGTCGCCGTCAATTGAAGACATTCGGCGCCAAGTCACCTCGTTAGCCAGCCGAGGGTTCGGTCAGGAAACACGATTGCGATCCGTCGCCAAAGACGCTCCCCGCCGTTCCCCTTCAGACGTTTCCTCGCCGACCCGGAAACGCCGTCGAGGCGCCACGGAGTAGGCCTGTATCCCGAAGCTAAGCGAATGAACCAGCGAGAATAGGACGAACGTCCTGAGCGTCATCGAACCTCGCTGTCCTCCTTCCGGCAATGTAGCGGATCACGCGGGAGCCTTCTCAGAGACCAAGCTCACCGAACCGCTGGTCCTCTGATTCCATTCTTGCAAGTGGCTCTCATCCTGCCAGCGTCCGATGCGGGTCGCAAGGAGACACAGGGCGTAGCAGCCTCCTGCCACGGCCAGCACTGTGGTGAACCCGAAAATCATTCCTCCCATCATCGCAATCACCGAACCGATAACGGTAAAAAATCCATTGATGCCCCATGCCCAAGGCACAAGGCTTGGCGCCCGAATGCCGACTACGCGCAACCCGGCTGGGAATGGCATCCCGAGCATCAGACCCAACGGAGCAAGCATGAAGACCGCGATCAGCAATCGCCACCCAAGGGAGAACCCCAGCGCTGCACGAAACAGCCAGGTCATGGCTCCGTATGTGCCGGCGAGAACTGTCAGGACCATAAGGAGCATCATCGTGACAGAAAACCCCGTCTTGTGGCTCACATAGTGTCCGGCAAACGCACCTACCCCTGTAAAAACAAGAAGGCTGCCCAACACTGTGCCCATTGCGTAGACCGGTTCACCGAGAAAGAGAATAAAACGCTGAAACAGTGCGATCTCAATCATGATGAAACCCAGCCCCAAGCCCGAAAAATACAGGAGGTACGTCCACTGGCCGGACACATGTAAACCCTGCCGAGAGAACCGTGCGAGCGGAAGCAGAATGAAGACCGCAGCAATTATCGTGGTCTGAAATAAGAGGAGGATCAGCACTGCCTCAGATCCGGTCCAGGTACCGGCATTGTTTAACGTGCGGATCAGTCCCAGCCTGCCCCATCGTTCTTGCTGATTGAAGAACGGCCGATCGTCAGTCACCGGCGAAAGATCCAAAGATTGAACGTCATACACTTTTTTTACGTCTGCCGCCTCAAGGAGGTCCCGATACACCGAGGGCTGATTGTTATAAAACGGCGCGTACAGGACTCCCCGTTGCCAGCGTGGACTCAGTACTCCCTGCTCTTTCGTTTCGACCCGTTCAGCAAGGGCCTGAACTTCCTCGCGAGTCCAAGGAGATTTTTTCAAAAGAAAGACGGTCAGACCGAATCGTGGTCCCCAGGGCACGACCGGGGTCTGCAGGGCCACCACATGCCCGGCCGGACTTCCAAGACCTCGCCGTTCAAACACATGACGCGCCGTAGCAAACAATCGCTGAACCTGATTGGGAATGCGCGTGATCAGCAAGACACCGTCCGGCGTCAGATGATCCAGGTAATCTTCCATCGCTTCTTCAGTGAACATGTAGCCCTCGGCGAGGCCCAACGCGCCCGCAGCAAGCGCCGTGTTGCTATTCGTCTGAACGGAAACGATCGCGTCGAATTGTTCACGCGATCGTCGGACGAAACTTCGCCCTTCTTCGGTCACCAGATGCACGCCGGGCTGTTCAAACAGGCCTCCGAGCGTTTCGCGCAGTGTTCCGGACACCAAATCGGTGATGATCGGATTGAGTTCCACCGCCGTCACCGACGAGGCTCCATAATAGAGCGCTTCCAACACTTCACGACCCGCACCCGATCCGATAATCAAGACAGAGGGATGTGCCTTGCCGACATAGGCATACCCAGGCGGCTTGTACTGAGGGCTCTGCAACCAATGGGGAATGCCCGCGTGTAAGTCGCCCATACCTGTTGCGGCGGAGCCACCATCGATACTCACCCCGAACCCCGGCGCCGGCCAGCCTGCCTCCGGTGCGGCATCGATCGGGTACACCTCAATCCGAGAAATCGAATTCCAGGCGGTGACCAGCGGTTCTGGTCGTGGTTGAGGCGGAATCAACGGATGGCCTTTGCTCGCTGCGACGCTGATGGGAATCACCCGATCAGCCATGGGAGCAACAAGCAATGCCCCTGCACAGAGTCCGATGGCCAGGACGCTCAGCACACGTTTCTCACGCCATCCGAATACAGCGGCAGACAGCCATGCGAGTGCCGCGGCGCACACGACAGTCCCTGAGCCGCCAAACGGTGGAAGTACGATCGGAAGTGCCGCGCAGCCGACTCCAGCTCCCAACAAATCCGCCGCGTACAATTTATTGACATCCCGCGCGCCGCGTGTGAGCAGCAACGCAATGGCCAATCCCGACCAGAAGAAGGGAAAGGCCAGCCCAAGGTAATAGAACGGGAGCCGAACGGCGTCGTATTGCAAGTCGCCGGAATGACTAAAAGGATCAAAGGGAATGTATTGCATCACCCAATAGCTGACGATGATCGCGGTTCCGAAACCGATCGACAGCAGAAGGAGCGTCCGATCGAGCGACACGCGATCCCGCAATCCGGCCCAGAGGGTCAGTGTGACGCCGGACGCGCCGAATCCGAGCATCGCCATCGAGATGACGAGAAATCCAAAGTGATACCACAGCGCAACTGACAGCACTCGCGTCAGCGCCAGCTCGAGTAAGAGCGTAGAAAGAGAGAGGAGACAAATGCCAACGTAATGTCGACGGCTCATCGCAAAATGCCGAAGCTGATGACTGCGTTGTACTACGCGTATACCGGTGTATTTGTCTTACCCATTAGGATACAGACCTCCGCATAGAGATGCGGCCCCTCCAAAGTAGGGGGCATGAATCGGGGGGGAAAGGATGCGCATGTACACGACGGAAAGCCGACAAGCCTGACCGCCGCCCGTCCCATTACCGCCATACCAAACCGCAACCCCGTTCGCTCGTGCACTGATTTTTGATGAGCGCGAGACTACGTGTAGGCTTGTACGCTCTCCCCTACACGGGGACACTGTACGGAGGCCCGCCTCCGCTTTACATCTTCCATGTTTCCCGTAAGTTGGCCATGACGAAGGCAGAGGCATAGCCGTTGCTCCACATACGTAGGATCATCATGCATGGCCTCATAAGAAAACAGCAAGTCCGCCGTCTTGATCGGCAATGTCCAGGCGCCGTCGTTTTCCATGGAGGACGGTGCGTATTTTAAAGGGCTCTGCGAAATGGGAGCCAGTCCATGGCTTGAAGAATCGTCACAGACCGACATTGTCGCCGAACCGGCTGCACGACGCATCAAGGCGCCGTCACTTCTGATTGAAACAGACCCTGGGAGCTAACAGTCTCGCCTGAGCATGGGAAGGCAGCCACTCTTCCGTCTCTTACCGTTTCACGATTCACATTGTCCCTTCCCGCGTGAAGAATGGTCTCCCAAATGCTATAGTGCTTCATAGAAAAGAGGTGAACCATGCAGAAGTCTGCGATCATCATGGCGGGGCTGTTGGTACTGGAGCTCAGCCGGAGCATAGAAACCGCATCGAGCGCGGCCGAGAATCAAAAAACAGAGGGGAGCAAAGGCATCACGGTGGACGATCTTGGGCGTGGCCTCAAGAGCGCCGCGCAGAACGTGGAGAAAGAAATTCCCAAGATCGGCCCCGCCATCGGAGAGACCTTCAAGAAGATCACGGGCAAGGACGATAAACAATCCTCACAGAGCCCTGCCAAAGATAAAAAATAGCCCGCCTCAATATCCGATCCAAAGCATACTGCCGCCTGTCCTGCCAACCGCTGCGAAACGGTCGCGACGGTGTTCGCGCGCACACCGCTCGGGTCATCAGTTAGGGACTTTCGCACTAGAGCCGAACGGCTCCACGGAAAAAATGCAATCATTTTTCCCAACCTAACGAGGGGATCGATAAACAAGTTTAGGCATGCTACCGTCCCGCCCCCAGAAAGTCGAACCGCTGCTCAGGATAGCTCCCCCGCCGGTTGGCATCCTTGCAGTACACGATCTTGGTCTTGTGTGGGTGAAGTGCCAGGTGCCACTGCATCAGGCGTTGCCCAAGCGCCTCTCTGAGGACCCGCGCGTGCGCTTCGCTCACGCAGTGGCAGATGATGTCGTCCGCGTAGCGCTCGAAGGGGATGGCGGCGTGCTGTTCCGCCATCCACCGATCGAATGCATCATGCAGACACAGGTTGGCCAGCAGCGGGCTCATCACCGCGCCCTGGGGCGTTCCCTGACTCCGTTCCGCCAACGTCCCATCCGGCATGTACACAGGCGCCTTGAGCCATCTTTCGATGTAGCGCAACACCCATGTGCACTCGGTGTGTCAGCGTACCGCCCGTAGCACGAGTTCCCAGTCGATGGTCTCGAAGAAACTCTTGATATCGAGATCAAGCACCCAGTCGGACCGCCAGCACCGCTGGCGCCACCGACAGGGCCTGATGCGCTGACCGGCCGGGTCGCTACCCATACGAGTCGTCATGGAACAGCGGCTCCACGATCGGCTCGAGGTCGCGCTGGACCACCAGCGGGGCGATGCGATCCGAGACGGTCGGGATCCCGAGCGGTCGCGTTCGTCCATCGTCCTTCGGTATGTCCACCCGGCGCACCGGCGGCGGGAAATAGCTGCCGGAGGACAGTCGATTCCACAGTCGTATGGGCACTCACCAATGATGCTATCGAGGAGAGGGCTTCTGCGAGGGTGGTTTGCCAGACTCGATACCGTCTCCGCTTTCGTCTTCGGTAGACTCCCCTTCCGAGAGCAGATCTTCGATCTGCTCTTCGTTACAGGTCAAATCTTCCCTCTCACGCGGAAATAGATGAGCCTTCGTAGTGGTGCGAGCCTTATCTGCTCTGTCGTCTTTGGGAGGAACTGGCATACTCAGTGTCCTTCACAATGCGTGGGGGTTGGCGGCACGATGACTTGTCGGTCATCCCCATGTCCTATGAATCTCACTCACGTGCTCCACACCATCCGTCTTGGCGATCTCCCATTTCACCTCGTCGGGGATGGATACGACTTTCAATTCCGCGCAATGCCCATTGGCCTCGCCCCGAAGCTCTTCGACCACCCGAACGAGCTTCTCGTCGTCGCGAGGAATCAGCACACCACACTGGTTCAAACTGGGCTCCCCCGGCGTTGCGGCGTCGGGCCAGTATGCGCCATGGTCCGTCTCCCGAAGCGCCTCCTGTTGGCCCAGTTCCCGTAATCTCAAGAACGCTTTATAACTCAGGCAAAACCGTTCATAGCTCTTATTGATGACGATCTTCTTCATAAAGAAGCTCCCCTTTATCTGATTCACCCATGGCTCATCTTTAGGACGCCGGCTCAGCGTCCTTATAACCCACATAGTTTCCGGTCCAGTGGGAATATCGGCGATTGGCCCAAGTCGTCACTTCCTCCTTCTGAACTTCACCGTACCGCTTTTGCAAGACACTGCTGAATCTGGCGAGATCACCTTGAATCTCGACAAGATCCGCATCGGTAATCTTCTCCCACTTGGCCTTGAGAGGGGATTGGAGTTGTGCCCAGAACTGTCCGAACTGTTCCTGATTCATCATTGTGCTCCTTGGTGATTGGATGGGAGTCTCTACTCATCGTTCCCGTCCAGAACACGCACCGGTGTACCAAGACATGGTCGATGATGGAGACCATGGCGTCAAAGCAGCGGAGACCGGGGAATCAGACGCGCAGGCACATGCACGAGGAGGGAGCGCGAGAGATAAGACAGTCGCGTGGCTCAGTACGTCAAGAAGCACCCTACAAGGCAGCAGCGAAAATGTCAACGCGCCGACTGCGCTTCTCTTGCCCCAACAGTGCAGAACAGTAGTTGCGCAGCTGGCTGCCCCGCAGAGAAGAACATACCGTGGATGGTATTTGATGCAGGAGAAGATCCTCTACAAGGTGTGATTTGACTCGGAGCACCGCGCATGTTAGGGTGCATTCTCGTACGAGCGACTTTCCCACCCTCGCGCTTTCTTGTTGGATGTGCTTTCTGCGCGATTGGCTCTTAAATGTACAATGCTCTTACGGGTCCCCCCTGCTACGGCAGGTGGAGGAACGGATGCACCGCGGTTTTTGTTCGACACACCATCGACTACGCCGGAAGGAGTGCATACATGAAAATGTCAACGGTATGGGGAGGCAGCAAAGCGGCCAGGAAGCGGAAACGCCCTGTGCAGAAGCTGAAGATTCGCTGGGATGTATTAGGGCTGCAATCTGCGTCCACCGACGATCAGTCTCCCTCAATTGATGATATTCGCCGACAGGTAACGTCGTTAGCCAGCACCGGGTTCGGTCAAGAAACACGCCTGCGTTCTGTAAGCAAAAATACGCCCGACCGCTCAACATCCGGGTCGCCCTCGACCGGGAAGCGCCGACGGAGTACCGCCGCGTAATCTTGTATTGACCAGATCTGCGGGAAGGAGGAGACCATCGGACGACCAGGAAAAACGACGATCGCCAAGCGCGATCGTGAAAAAGCCAAGCAAATGAAGCAGCGGGAAAAGGAAGAACGCCGCGTCCAACGCAAAGCCGGCAAGCCGGATCGCCGTCCCGGCATAGACGGCGAGGATCCGGATCTAGAAGGATTGCGGTGGGGTCCGCAACCTCCGATGTTTTGATTCACTGCTTAGCCTCTTAGCTTCAGAGGCCGTGAGCCATCTCGTTCCAACAAACTGCAAACACAAACCCGTCTCGCATGACCATTTTACCTGGTTGAATTGGACAGGGCTGGCGGTGGCTATGAGCCCATTGTAAGCGATGGTGTGACTCTCCCCCGATTTCCTACAGGATCAGTCAGTCCTGGCAGACCAGCGAGTGACGATCCATCGAACTCCCGTCCTTCAAGGTACGTGGGAATTTGACGCACTGCCTTCTTTACCATCCCACACATAAGCCTCCAACAATGCCACTCGTGCGGCGCGTATCATTCGCTCGTTGAGCTGGGCATCCGTCTTGAGGCCGTGCGGTAATGGTACATGATGCATGTCCCAATGAAATCACCGCTTGAGGCCTACATTCTCTCCGACCCGGCAAGGGTGTTCATGCCTCCAGACTAGGGTTCGGTCGCCCAGCCGTGACGAATATCACCACGATGGCGGGGGGTCGTGCCAACGAAGTCTTCGTCGGTTACATGGGATATGAGGGAGTCATCCCCCCACCGGCACCTCCGCCATGTTGCGTCCCTAACACGGATTTCAGCGACCCGCGCTGGGCATTGGGTCAAGCCGACAAGGTGACACTCAATCCCGACGGAACGATTCAGATTCGTCGTTATCTATTCCGCTGCGACAATAATGCCAATTGTTGGGAGGAACGGTCCGTGCGGCGCATGATCTTCGGGCATCACGGTCCTGCCGCAGGCCATCTCTTCATCGGCTTCGACCACGGCGTGACACACGTGTTCAATGATATCTTCGGCGACCACACGCACGTTCAGACATATTGGCACTATCAGGACGGGCGGACCGTCCAGCGGATGGGAGAGCAGTACGGCTTGGCTGTGTTTCCAAACGGTGATCTCCTCACCGCCGGAGCCTATGGCGTCGGCTCCCAGCCATTTAATCCGGACCCGAGAGCCTGGGTGGTCGGTAGCTTCGTAGGGCATTCACGACAAACGGTCCCCCAGAAGCCTACAACGGTGGAGCCCATGATTTGCTCGTGCCTGAAGGATACCGTGAAGACAACAGGGGTGCCACCGTCGCCCCCGATGGGACGGCGTGGTGGGTGAGCCTGCATACAGGATTGTCGAGTTATAACCACGGTATTGCGAGAGGCAATTATTCATTGATCCGCACATGGAACACGGTTCCCGGTTTGCCGACATACGGATTACTCGACCTTGCGCCGATCCGGACGGAACCCTGTGGATCATCGACAGCAATAGAAGACTTCTGCGGTTTGATCCCTCAGCCCTCACCGTACGGGTCTGGCCGGGCATTTCGAATGCCCAGCGCGTTGTCATGGACACAACGGTCGTTCCGCGCGCTCTCTACGTGTCGATGGGCGTCAACGGAGTGGCGGTGATCCGGGCCCAGTAACTTCCAGCGTAACGGCCAGCACGTCGCTCTATGACTCACGGAGGGAGCCGGGGCAGAAGCGGACCTAGGTGGCGGGGGCCACTCTGGCAAAGAGACAATCCCATTGTTTGTGTTTACCCGAAGGCACAGCACGGCCACCTGGAAACCGCTCTTCCAATATTCGGAATTCGGCAATCTCGGCGACTTTTATCAATCGCCAGTCGGGGAGCTTCCTTGATCTGCTTTTTCCCGCCACTTGATACACCAGTAACTGGCTGGTGCCGTTGATGATGCCGTAGTCATGTGGCTCCGCGATGCGCCGCAGGGCTTGATAGGTAAATTGGATCAGCCGCTTTGTCTCGATGGCCGAACACAGCTGCTGATGGAGCGAAGTTGGTTGTGACTTCTGAATCATTGAGCCGCTTCCCTTTCTGGTAGACCCGAATGGGTCGCGCTTAGCTATTGAGAGCTCTCAACAGAGGCTGTCCGAGAAGATCCCCCTCCCTGCACAGCCGAAAATTGCTCTTCGGCTGTGCAGGGAGGAACGCAACCTGTGTGGTTCAAGCCCTTCTCTCTTCAACACCTTTCGAATCTCGTTTACAAGAGACCGATCACATATCACGAAGAACCGTTGCCCTGCTTGACGTTAGCCCTTCCATCTTTTCCTCTCCATTCTCCCGGTCGTGTGCTGTCCACACCTTCATTCATCGGCCCATCTCTTGCTGACCTCTGGCCATGGGTGGAAGACATCCCCAGCGAAGGAGCTCGAAGGGATGAGAAACAAGCGTTTCACAGCGAGCATGGCAATCCTTCTGGTCGTCCTCTTCGGTGGCGCCGAAGCTACCGAGGTCCCTCTGGGAGAAACGGCACAGAATGGGCGATTTGCCGTTCTGCAAACCTTCCATGGAGAGGCGGTCCTTGATCGCACCACCCAACTGATCTGGGAGCGCAATCCCCATCCCACCGAGGTGACGTGGGCAACTGCCACCAGTCGCTGCACGCTCAGGACTGTCGGTGGGCAAACCGGATGGCGTCTCCCTTCGTTCATCGAACTCATGACGCTTGTCGAACCATCGCCACGACAGACCGCCACTGTCCCGGCGTTACCGGCAATCAATCCCTTCCAAGGGGTTAAGGCCAGGGCCTATTGGACGAAGGATGCACCGCACTCCGATCTGGACCATGCCTATGCGGTCGACCTTCTCCGTGCAGACGTCACTCCTCAGCGCAAGGACCAGCCCCATCCCCTCTGGTGCGTGCAGGGCGGGATTCATGAGGGCCCGCTACAGGCACCCATAAACAAATTTCCGGGACTGATTTAACCTTTCCCTCCGACTCCCTCCACGAACTTCTTGCCTACGAACAAGCCGCTTGACAACCCAACCATAGGGGCGCACGGTACCGTCTTACGACTCCGTTTTGACCGAGGATCTCAACCTGGAGGTGGGGTATGAGGGAGAAGATCGGATTCAAGACAAGTGTGCTTGGTGCGATTCTAGTGATGGCCATCGCTATCCCCCTGACCCATGCGGCGGAATTTTCACGCGACGCGGCAGCCAGATATATTCTGGCAACAGCCAAGGCCTTTCGGACCGTTTATGCAAAGCAAATCATCGCCCAGGCTGCTAAATCGAACGTCAAACCAGACGAAAATTGGACCAAGGACGACCACGCCATTATGCTGCCGGCCCAATTCCTCAAAGCCGCAGGAAGCGAATTGAAAGACTTTGAGCTCAGCCTGATCGGCTTGACGCCGATCTATAAAGAGAACCTGCCGAAGACCAAGGCGGAAGAAGAGGCCCTCAAGAAGCTCGCGGCAAACCCTGCTACCGGGGTTCTCACGTTTGAAGACGGCAACCAATTCAAAGGCGTCGCGGCGGATTTGGCCATCGCCGACTCCTGCGCCTCCTGCCACAATGCACATCCGATGTGCCCGAAGAAGGATTTCAAGAAAGGCGATCTCATGGGCGCGATCGTCGTACGGTTCGCCAAGTAATTCGCATTCACGGTCCGAGGCAAACTCGCTGGCCGGAAGAGAGGTGGCTCTCTTCCGGCTTGTTCGTTTACTCTGAAGTACCTCGGGCCTATCTTCGCCTGTATCAGACGAAGCGATGAAGAGCGACATAATGAACAATGGCGACGCGCTTGCCGAGGGACGCCTACGCATTATCCTGGCAACGATCGTCATCAACATCGTCGCGGTCGCACTCTTGAACTTCGCCCCGTGGTCTGATTGGAAAACGGGTGTTGCGCTCAACCTCATAGACAACAGTCTTCTGCTCGGTTTCGTCACGTGGCACCGCGATGCAGTACTCGCTCGATTCATGGCTTTTGGTCTGGCCGTGGGATTTACCGAATTGGCGGCAGACGCCTGGCTCGTCGATTACACCAAGACTTTGGACTATTCCATCGGCGGCGGTCCCATGTTATGGCGCTCCCCGATCTGGATGCCCTTCGCCTGGGAAGTTGTCGCAGTGCAATTCGGCTATGTCGGCCTGTGGCTGCGGGAACGATTCAACGGGCGGGGATTGCTCGCAATCGGCATACTTGGTGCGATCAACATTCCCTACTATGAGGAAATGGCCCGCCGCATCAACTGGTGGCAATATCGTGACTGCCACATGCTCTCCTACACACCCTACTACATCATCCTCGGCGAATTCGGCATAGCCATCATGCTCGCAGTCCTTTCAAAGCAAGTATCACGGGGCACGTGGGCAACCGCCATCTGGATAGGAGTCGCCGGCGGCGTAGGAATCTTCGTCTGCTATGCCATCGCGTATGGGATAACGGATGGGATCATTCCCGGATGAACGGAGCACCACACTATGCGATCATGCTATGGGGCTGAATCACCCAGGGCTAAAGCTGGGAGGTCCGCTGCGGCTCGATGCCTCCAAAGGGCAGACAGGCGTGATCGTCAATGGCCGAGAATTGCACGAGCGCGACGTGGCGGCTTTGCAGCGTTGTCTAGAGGTCGTCCCCGGAAGCTATTGGGTACTGGCCAACGGCATCGGCGGTCCGGAAGGCGGCCAGGCACAGTTCGATCTCGCCGCTTTGTGCGAAGCGAAGTCGGGCGGCGGGTCGAGCATGAAATGCGAAGACTACGGCAACGGACAATTCAACTGCAGCAATCAGCGCACCGGCATCGGCATCAAGTCATCATGACACCGAACTGAGGAGGTGATGCGCCAGTGGGCCCCGCTGTTCGTGGGGTTGGATTTGGACACAGATCCATGGGATCACTCGACGTTCTCGCAGAACCGGAAGCGGCGGTTTACGGAGAGCGGACTCCTCTCTCTACGCAGCAGATGGGCTGAGGAGAGCGACTTCCAGTCCTCGACCCTGGCAGAGCCGCGAGGTTATCGGGAGCGGGCATCTCGTTTAGACGATTGTCCCGCCACCATCCGATTGAGGAATTTCAGCTGGGCAATCAAATGCCGTTCAATATCCGGGTCGCCTCCTGCAAGGGCCTCCGCACATTGCCGGAGCGCCGTCAACTGCTCACCATTCAACTTGTCCAGCAGTTCCAACAGCGGGCGGACTTCCTTTCGAAAGGGTGCCGCCTCACCGATAAAAGAAGGTGCCTCGCCTCGTGCACCATATGGCTTATGGCGTGCTGCCTGCCGTTCCTTCGTCAATTGCGCCAACATATCGGCAAGGTCCAGGCCACCGATCTCGCAGAGTCGGACCAACACGTCGGCGGATGGGTACACAGACCCCTTGAGATAGCGATAGACGGTGTTGGCCGTCACCCCCAGCTTCGGGGCCAACCCAGCGGGATCGAGCTCCTGCTCTTCCATCACTGTCCTGATTCGGTCTTTTATCCGCATCGGCGACGCAGCATAGGACTGGTCGAAGACAAATACTATTTTTTTTCGCCATAAGCAAATTATGCGTTGACTTGCATGCACGCACATACTAGAGTGCCTAACATGTTTCGGCACGAAAAAATACGGATCCGCCGGATCGCACTTCAGCTGACGGTGACGGAGCTCGCTCGTATGCTTGACTTAAAGAGCCCCTCTGCCGTCTCATTGTGGGAACAGGGAAGGCGAACACCGAGCACCTATTCCATCGGCAAACTGGCCCGCGCGTTGGGAGTTCCCGTCTCGTTTTTTTATGACCTTCGCACTTGCGTTCCTAGCACGCAAATTACATGGCACAAAATTACTTCTCGGCAGCGACAAGTACTGTACGGTTTGGCCGCCGGTCTGACGCATCGCGAGATAGCCATCCGGCTCCGCGTCAGCACCCGTACCATCGATTTTCACCACCGCGATTTGAACCGCAAGTTCGGAGTAAGCAGCGTCGTGCTGTTGCTCCGCGAGACCGTCCGTCTAAAGATCCTTCCCGACAACGTCCTCGGCATTCCCTCGGTCACGCTGCTTCAACGAGTATCGAATTAATCAACGGATTGTGGTTTCTGTGTCGGAAGCTTCTTCGGTTGGCGTCTCTTTCTCCCTCCCTGGCCTAGAACCCATCCCAGAGACCCCTCCCGAAAAAGGAGACCAGCCAGAACTGGAAAAATCGGCTACTGACGTTGGTCCCGCTCCGAGACAACTTTTAACTGGAGCAAACGACTTCTTCGGCGCTCATGATGACCTGACGTTGTTGAGCAAACTTCTCCGGAGTCAGGTGCCCGAGGGAGCTGTGAGGCTGGCGCTGGTTATAATCCCGGCGCCAGGCTTCGATGGTGGTTTGGGCCTCGACCAGCGAGGCGCACTGGTGCACGTTCAAACACTCGTCGCGCAGCCGCCCGTTAAACGATTCAATCAAGGCATTTTCCACGGGTTTCCCCGGCCGGATGAAGTCCAACTGGACGCCGCGCCGATACGCCCAATCTTCCAGCGCCCGTGATTGAAATTCCGTCCCATGATCCACAGTGATTGATCGTGGGCCCGGCCCTTCGCTGGCAACCAGCGCATCGGCATCATCGGCGAAGGCGGCGGCCAAGGAGCCGTCTTCATCGACGGCAAAGTCATCATGACACCGAACTGAGTAGTGATAAACCAGATGACTACCCGCTGACATAATTACCAGCTCACCATTGTCATTCTAAGAGCAGGATCAAATTTGATTCGCCGCCAGTCGAAATAGATTCACCATCCTCCCTCTCGTCCACTCCCTAAGATCAAAAACTTTAGAGTTTTACCTAAAATATACCCCTCAATCATCGCGGCCCGTTCTTTGCTTTAACCGTTGGCGCATGAACAAGTGGCATTGATATTTCAGCCGACGAATTGGTGATCTCGAAGTAAGAAACACGACGATATCCGCTTGGCTCCATTGAGCGCAGAGCTATTTGAATCTAGTTACCTAAGTGTGATTGTCAGCATCCCAAAGAGGAATTGGTGAGTGTACATAGAACTGCGAACGTTCGCGTCGGACTGGAAGCTGAAATGGTTCCAGACACCCATAACCAATAATTTCATGAGGAAAGTGCGTTGCGGAGCCAAGCTGTCCCATAACGGCAGCGCGCTCGTTTGCTATTTCTTATTTGACCGAAATGGAACGATCCTGTCGACTCGGACTGTTCCTGGCTTGAAAGTTACGAGAGCCCATACGCTATCACAGGCGATTAATGATTTTGGATTTAAAATTTTTGAAATGGATGGCCTTAGTTGGATACTGCACGCTCCTGACGATTGGATGCGCCGTTCATTATTACGAAGAGGACACGGGCATTGAACACATTTGGGGGGTTGGCCATATGAAGATGAAGGCTTCCAAGCCACGCGAGGGACTTCAGGCCGTGGTTTATGGTGCGGACACTTTGGGAGTTTCGGTCGGTAAAGCAGCTCAGCACGGCTACTTCTTGACCGCTGGATGGCAGCGGTTTGAATTCATCGATATTTTGAAAGAAGGTGTGGCTATTCGCCTGGAAAGGCCCGACAGTACCTTTGCGAATGTTCGCGTGGGTTCTAAATTCCCAGGTGATCGGGATGAGTTGAGCAAGACTCAAATGGAGAAGATGCCATGAGATTCAGGAGCTTAACTCTAGCCATTTTGTGTATGACGGCGCTGCTTACAGGTTGTGCGGTTGGCTATAACTCTACCCTATTTATGACCAAATCAAACATCGGCATTGATGCTGAGACTAAGCCCCCGACCGCCGAGATTTCGATCGCGCGACGAGAGGGTGTAATCTCTCCGCGGTTGGAAGGAGGTCAAACCCCACCTGTTTTAGCAAGCTTCCGAACCCACGCGAATCCATTCAGCCGTTTCTTCTTCGGCGTCCAGTCCACATTCGCAGGTGGGGACGCAGCCGTGACGCTCGCAGAGGAAGTACCGACAGGCCAGAACTCGCAGCTATGTCTGAGCAAGAAGCCAGATCCGCAAAAAGTTCTATGGAGGGACGTGTCCATCCCAGAGGCGGGCGATGTCACCCCTTTCTTTTTCGCCACGGACACGACCTTTGGGCTCAAACTGGCTTGGTCTGGGACCTCTGGTCAGGTTCCAGACACGGTGCGGCTTGGTTTTAACCGCAAGGAATTCGCTTGGGCGCCCCTCATTGGGAATGGAAACCCTGATTGTACAATTCCCGGCACAACTCAGCCTGGTAGCTACGCAGTTTGGATGCCGGCCTTCTTGGCGGTGCTGGACAATGATGTTCAGGTGGGCACAACCGAAGAGACCAAAGTGAAATGGTTGCAGTACTTCGCCACCGGCTCCTCGGCAAAGGAGCTTGCCAAACGTGAGCCGATTCGCCGCGTAATGATGGAGCGAATTGACCCGGTAGCGTTCCCGAGTGGGACGTACGATAAGGATGATCCTACAGTTGCTTGCATTGAGACGTGGCTCAAGAAGGACAAGAATAATTCCCAGATACTTCAGCAATGGTGGGAAGAGAAGCAATTGAAGGGTTTTGCTGTCCTCTTAATCAAGACCACAAAGCACAAGACGGAGCGCCAGGAATTTATTAAGGAAAAGGGAATTGCCTGCAACCCATAACTGATGAGGTCAGCATATGTCGACAACTCCAACCGTTGTTAAGGACATCCCAGCCGACAAAGTGGGAGAAAATGTTCAGCAACTTGTAGACAGCGGTGCCTCAAAAATCACATGTACTAAGCAGAGCGATGGCAATTGGACTATTGCCGCTTCTTGAAGAGAGTACAAGTCTCCCTAAAAGGGAAGAGAAGCCAGAGTGCCGCCAGTCATTTCAGCTTTTGGTGTAGTTGGTGTGCCGATTCTTACGCGTGTTTGCGGCAATGTGCTGCATCCTTTTGAGTTGAGACCGTCTTTTATTGGTGGAAACTAATGCGCGCCGCATTTTCATCAGAACATCTATGCATTCTGAAACTATGTCCAGAAACGAAAAACAGGCTCTAGAAACACTGGGCCTCAGCAAAATTGGGTTGGACCCCGGCGGCCACCGAAATTCCCCCACTTGTGGCCACCCCAAATTCCTCCACTCCATGACCAGGTGTAGACATCTCTGATTGGGATGTCCAACGGCGGGACGTTAGGCTCCTCCCCACACATCAGGAGGGAGGAAGGAGTGAACGTCTTGAAGCCTCATCTGCGGATCACGATTGAGACGCTGCTGAAGAGCGGCACAAGCCAGCACGAGATTGCCCGACGCATGGGCGTCGATCGCAAGACCATCCGCCGGTATGCGGCGTTGGCAAATTCCCCCAGGGTGGCCACCGGCTCAGACGGCACCGAGGCCCCACTGCGCCCTGCGGCCATGTCGGCGTGTGAACCCCACCGGGCGTGGATTGAGACGCAGGTGGGGCTGGGGCGAAATGCGGTCAGCATCTATCAAGACCTGGTCGACCGCCACGGGTTTACCCATCGCTACAATTCGGTCAAGCGCTTTGTCGCCGGTCTGAAGGCGCGGGCTCCGGAGCGGTTTGACGTGCTGGAGTTTCTGCCGGGAGAGGAGGCGCAGGTCGATTATGGCCAGGGCACACGCACGCGCACCCCGACCGGGACGTACAAGCGACCGTACTTGTTCATCATGACGCTCAAGTATTCGGGCAAGAGTTTCCGCAAGGTCGTCTGGAAGACCGATCAACAGATCTGGGCGCAGTTGCACGAGGAGGCCTGGCGCACATTTGGGGGCTGTCCGCAGTACGTCGTGCTCGACAACTTGAAGGAGGGGGTGCTCCGGCCTAACCTCTACGCGCCCGAGTTGAATCCCGTGTATCGCGCCATGCTGGCGCACTACGACGTGGTCGCGGACCCCTGCCGGGTCGGCGATCCGAATCGCAAAGGCACCGTGGAGCGCGCCATCCAGCATACGCAGACCACGGCCCTGAAAGGCCGCACGTTCGACTCGCTCGACGCACAGAACGTGTGGCTGGCGCAGTGGGAGGAGCGCTGGGCGGCCCTGCGCATTCACGGGCGCAAGAAGCGCCAAGTGCGAGCTCGCGCCAAGCGCGGGATTCGTCGATGCGTACCGACCGGCAATTTTCACAAAAACTTCGGCATGCGCATCGATCACCTGCTCGTGACGGCGCCTTTAAAGCACCGCGTTGTCTGGGCAGAGATCGATCGCGAGGCGCGGAAGGGAAAACCTGGTACCCTCGGATTACGCACCGCTGGTTATCGACATCGACACCGTCGGCCACCGTTCGACGCCGGCTAGGCTTCGGCAGATTCCCGAATTGCGGCACGCCTGGTCTTAGTGGCTAGCGCCATGGCTTACCTAATGGGACGGACGCTTTCGCGCGGGGCCGGGTCTGTCTGAAAGACTCCCGACCCCTTTGTTTTGGTTCAGATCGAGCGCAGGAAATTTGCGCTGCGGTTTGAAGGATGATTGTGCAGCAGGATGGTGAACCTCGCGTCGCGAATTGCGGAGGTTCGGGATCACGGACTTGCGACCCGATGCGGCCCTTGAAAGTTCTTTAAACCTTGTTTGAGGCGAGCAGAAAACCGTCCTTCCGCTGTGTCTTTCTCAGAGCTTTCCAACACCTGATCTCTCAATCCACTCTCTGTGCCATTCGTCAACCGTCTTTTCTGACACAATGCCGAATCTCCTATTCCAACATCTTAGTATGCGGAAGAACCAACCTCCGTTTAGCATTACGGCGTTGTATCCAACACGAGGGGAACACTCCACAGTTGGAATTGAATCCTCTGACTCAGTGAGCGATAACGCTGTCCCCCAACCACTAGGATGCGCAAACCCCGAAACGTCTCTATAGTAAAACTCGTATTCCCACTCAAGATTTGGGACTATGCGTTTCAATGGTTCAGCCAAAGAACGCACCCTCTCCTGAAGTGATGGCAGCAACTGTAGTGTCCCAGGTCGCCTCCCGTGTCGTTTCAGAGCTTCGTCTCGCTCACGAATTATTTCCTCTCGCCTTTCTCGGTGCACATCATCACGATCCGCACCTAGCGCTTCAAGAAAGTGGGCTTGCTTAAAAGCATACTCATCCCAGAACAGCTGCGCCCTTGAATCTGGATCCTGAGCTATCCACTCCATTGTTACAAAGGTTTCATAGTGAGATCTGGTTAGCGCAAATGCATCGTCCCACAACCGCCTAGGGAAGGCTGGATCGCATAACAACTGAATCGACTCAAATGTCTTTTGTGATCGTCCAAACGCGGTGGCAAGCACATGATCCCAAAGGCCAGTAGTGTCTAAGCCTCCCTTTTTCTCTAGCGGCTCCAGAATTGACGGAACAACTCGCTGATTCCATAGGACGCCGTTTGCTTCCCAAATCCTTTTGATTGCTTCGATCGCTTCCATGGTTGTCTACCTATAAACGACTTTGCTCCCAAAAGCACGTCAGCTACCCAGACACAACATTCCACAGCGCAGCTCCGTTCAAGCGCTGCTTCCAACGGAGCGAGCACCTTACATCTCCACCTACGCTGCCTTGTGAATCCAAAGGCCTGCTAATCGAAAGGTCACCGGGTCTTCCATTCCTTTATCGAAGCCGGCGTGCCGAGATTCAGCGCGACTTCACACCGTGGAGCGGGGACCCACCGAGTCCGAAAGGGTCGCTCCGAAAGGTGTGGGAGCAGCTGAGCCTCGGCACCCCGGTATCCCAATCCGAAAAGAAACGGCCCGCTGATCTTTCGACCAGCGGGCCGTTGTTGTCCAGCACAGCCTACCCTACCTTCTTCATCTCAGTCGCCAACAGATCGTTAATGAGCGATTGATAAGGCACCTGCCGTTTGGCCGCAAGAGCCTTGAGCCATCGAAGAACTTTCGGATCGAGCCGAATCGCAATCAGTTGCCTCGGCTCATCGCCAAGCGGCGGTCTTCCGATCCGACGCATGGACGCCAACTGCTTATCAGACAACGGCGGGATGTCTGAGTAGTCAATCTTGCGCTTCTTGGTAGCGCTTCTTTTCTTTCCGATTCGCCAGCCGCGCACTGATGATTCTGATATTCTTTTCATGACCATGACTCCTCACCGTATAGGCGATAGCGAGAACCGTTCCGGCTGTCGACTGCGCCAACCTATATCGGCGCTCCTCGGCAATCGAGTGATCAAGGTCCTCGCCGTCAATTCCCGAAGGATCAAAAAACGCAGTGGCGGCTTCCTCAAAAGAGACACCGTGTTTCGTCTTGTTACTAGCCGCCTTCTTCGGGTCCCACTCGAACACCAATTATGTATATACGAAACACATCCGCTCTGCAAGGATGCTATCTCCACATAGCTTGTAACCCGGCAGAGGTCCAAACCAAGCCTGCTCGTACCGCCGCGTTCGATCAACTCGCGGCGGATAGGTACTTTGCCGCCAGTAGGCTCAACAAAGTAGGTTTCGCTGCCACGGGTTTCAAAAAGAAAAAGGCCCACGAGATTTCTCTCGTGGGCCCTTTTGAAACCCGGCAGCGTCCTACTTTCCCACTGCCTCGCGGCAGCAGTATCATCGGCCTTGGAGGGCTTAACTTCCGTGTTCGGTATGGGAACGGGTGTGGCCCCTCCGGCAAGGCCACCGGGAACATTGAATAAGTCTTGCAAGTACGATCGGGTGATTGAGTGATTTCGTGAAGTAAAGACTAGTGTCTCACTTGACTAAATCGTACTTCACCAAATCCGACTTTCTTTGAGACCATGTCTATCAGGAGCAAAGGATGTTAAACCGCACGACCGATTAGTACT